>CAKZLA010000431.1 GCA_937124525.1 uncultured Desulfobacterium sp. | reverse complement strand
ATTGTCAATATAATGAAATGAAATGGTATGACTAGCTTATAAGGTTTTTTCTTTTTTCTATAGAATTCTATATCATTTTTTTTTTACATTTGTATTTATATTCTAATCATAATTTTATAACAAATAAATATACTTTCTTTTTATATTTGAAGTGGAAATATTAAAATTAAAAAGCGGGTGTGGCAGATTTCTGTTGTCTGTGTTTCCATCCCGGAAAGAAGATGCTGGAACGGTGGTGATGAAAATCAGCAGCGGGGCGCCGGATTCATTTGAAGGTAAAATGGCAACCGTATGTGATGCTGCCGGTAATCTTGTTGTTCAGGGGGTTATCAGGGAAGGCTCTTTGGCCAGAAAGGTAACACAACTTGACAGGTTTGATCTTAAACGATGGAATGCCATCATAACGCTTCCCCAGGAAGTGGTCGATTCCCATGACTGAAAATAATTTTTTTTGTCTTTTTAATACCGGTGATTTTGCAACGGTCATTGTTGAAAAACATGAAAACGATCCATCGGAACCTGTTCGGGGTTTTTTTGTGCTGGATGGCGGTTCCGGGTTTTCCCTTGCTGCAAAAAGAGCGGCCGTGAGGGTCTATTCTGTGTTGAAAAATCAAGGTGTGCCCGTTTCAAAATATTCTGCCATGTTTGACCTTTCAATGGAGCCAGCCCAGGAGTTGATGAACATATCGGGTCAGAGCGGTGGGCTTAGCTTTGCGTTGGCCCTGGCTTCCAGGATTACGGAGAAGGGGAATGGCCCTGTTGCCGCTACGGGGATTATTGAGGCGGACGGCTCCATCGGCAAGGTACGGCAGACAGACCTTAATGCTAAAATTGAAGCGGCGTGTCGGGCTCTACCCAAGGGAGGCCTGATGTTTTATCCCCAGGATAACCAGATTTCCCACGAGATCAGGGAGACACTCAAGAAAAGAGGTATTGGCCTTACTCCAGTGGTAACAGTGGCTCAGGCATTACACATATCAGGTATCATTGATGTCTATGATGTGCCAGTTGAACCTGCCCCCAAAAATTATCTAAACGCTTTGTTCGTTGTTCTTTTGTTATTGTTGGTTCTGGCGGTTGGGTTGATTTCTTTAAGTAAAAATCCAGGAACACATATTGACAGCGTCCGTTTAATATCTGATTCAAAAAAAAACGAAGATCAAAAACAACCTTTACCTGAAATTCAACCTGTTTCCGTTTCTGAAAAAAAGAAACGGAACAAGGGGTTTGAATAGGTATGAAAAAAAAATAGAAAATTTAAAGAACGCAACGATATCCCATATAGCAAATGTTTTTTAATAAGCGAAGAGCAGGTCTTTTTATGTTGATATCCATGGCAGAAAGCAAAGTGATTTCAATTCGCTTTAATAAAAAGCCATTCTTAAAACTAAGGAGAGCCTTAATGAATATCAAATTTGCTGCAGGATTCCTGGCAGGAATTATACTGGTTGTATTGGTCTGGTATCTTTTTCCGGATATCCGTGAAAGACTTCTTCATGATGGGCAATTGAGTAACAATGCATTCCTGGCAACATCGCTGGAAGAAAAAAAAGAAGCCGCGCAGAAAACAAATTTACAAAACAAGGATGACTCCACGAGCAAGAACGATTCCATGGAGAAAGATGTCTCATTTCCTCAAAACGCCGTTGAAACGCAAATTGATGGGGATGCAGTGACAGCAGATGGGGACGGCAAAACAAATAAAAAGAACATCCAGGAGCAAAATAATGTGTCATGGGCGGTGGTGGATCGTTCATCGCCTGAAGGGATTGACTCGGACTCGTCAGAAAACAGTGCATTGCAGGAAAATCAAAGCGACACCATCCTGGATGAGTCTAAAATAACGGAGCCTGTATCAGATATGGATACAGCGACCAATATCTTTGAGAAAAAAGATGCCGAAACTACAGACGGAGAGGGAAAATTTTTTTTCTGGAAACCCTTTTTCCTGGAATCCAAGGCAAAAAACTTTGCAGCCCATATTACGTCCGGCAGCAATGTAAATTGCCTGGTGGATAAAATTGGAACGGGCAATTATCAAGTCTATTACCTTTATAAAGATGAGGCAGACAAACTTGTCAAGGCAGAACAAATTAAAAATACAGGTATCACCTTTTAACCGCAATTAAATTTAAGGAAGGTAAAAATGGAAAGAAATAATATGTTTCGTTCAATTCAGATAATCTGTGTGTTTACCCTTTTGGGGGTGGTATTTACCTTAACTCCGGCTGCTGCAGCATCTAAACCGACTTTGAACCTTTTCCCCAGTGATGTTACCGAGCAATTGAGCAACACCGGAACCGTGGCCAAAAAGATGGAGAAGAGCCTGAAAGGCACCATTCAGAAGCTTGATGCACAGAAAAGGCTTTATGATCAGACGGGATGTGATGGTTCAAGCGAGCCCGGTTGCGATGAACTTGCAAAACAGATGGGTGATCACTATATGGAAATTTTGACCATTATGAAGGAAAATCTCCCGGAAATGAAACAATCCATCACCGCCACCAATAAAGGTATCGAAAAAAATCTCAGAAAAGAAGTGGGTAAAAAGACCTCTCCTGCAGACATTCAGCGCCTTCTTGGCAGCAATGGAAAACCTAAAGTGTTCAAGGGGAAATATTCTCTCTCCAGCCGATTTGCCCAATACCATGCAATGATCAGCCGGGGCAGTAATAATACGCTGGCCACCCTGGCGGCGGAGATCTATCTGGACAGCGGCGAAGTGCTCAACATGATCGGCCTGATGGAAGCGGAAATTGCGCAACAGGAAACTATGATCAAGCTGGGACAGATGTACGGTACGCTGACACCCCAAATGTTAGATACGGTTGATGCGGTTAAAGCAGTGGTTTTTGGTGAGATGGAAGAGGAAGGTGCCCTTCCTGTAGCCGGTAGTGGCGGGGAGTTGGAGGGATTCCGGAGTCCCCTTGAGATGGATTGATGCTGAACTCACACATGCCGTGGTGAATCAGCGATGTCTTCTTGGGCCATATTTTTGTAATGCATACAAAAAATCTTTAATTCACGCATCCCTCAATATTTGAGATTTTAAAAAAAGGAGAAAAAAATGAAACAGACCCTCACCGGATTTTCTAAAATAATAATGCTGGTCATGGCCATTTCCCTTATTTCTGTGGGATGTGTTTCCCGGAAAGCACCTGCACCCCCAAGAGTTGTTGAAAATTGTCCTCTCCCCTCGGGCTATCTTGTGGACCAGGCCTTTGCAACCGCTCAATCTACCCTGTCCACTCCATCATGTCGGTATAAATTTGATCCGGTATTATCAAGTCTTCTCAATATATGTAACGGGGCTCCGGATATGAAAAACAAAGAACTGTTCAGTGGTTTTCTCCTGTGGGCAAAGGAAGAAGGTATTATCAGCAAGGTTCAGGCGGAAGAGTATTACACGCGATATTTTGCCCATCGGTTTGTCTCATTGCCGGACACCTATCAGATCTGCAGCCACTGCAACGATTTGAAAACCTTGTTGGCAAACTGTCGAAACGAACTCAAAGACAAAGAGCTGGGGCTTATCAAAGCGTGTGGAGACAAATCCACCTATGCCAAGGCAAGCGATGATTTTGATAAAATTGAAGTAATCCTGGGAGCCACCTGCAGTGCCTGTGCAGCAGAGTAAACAAAGGGGATTTCATGAAAGGAGGAAAAGATAGCACAGGCTCTGGCGGATATATGAAAGGAGCACTGGCGGGGATGATCTGTTCCGCAATTGTTTTATATGCCCTTAATATTTCCGGCGTTATCATTGTCAGTTCTTCAAGGGGGCTCTCTCTGGTGTCCATGCTTCAATGGTGCCATGGGAACCTGGGGTTTTCCATTATTCCCTTTGTCATGATTGCAGTGGGATATGTTTTTTACATTCTTAAACTGGTTCGGCTTCTGGGCAGGGAGCCGACGGTCTCTGCCAGAGAAATAGGCGCAGTGGAAGAAAAAATTGATCTGTTAATCTCTATTTTTTTTGGCATTGGTGTCATCTGGACTGCCATCGGCATGAGAAACGCCCTGCTGGTTTCCCTGGGTAGTATGGATGCAGAGACGGCTGCCCGTAAGGGCGCTTTCAGTATTTTAACCCAACTGGTGGACGGAGGGATCCTCCTTTCCCTTTCCACCACCATTGTGGGGGGGATCGGCGGATATTTCATGCGCATGATTAAGGCATGGACCGCCGGTCCCCAACTCAATGCCTTTTTTGATGGTGAACAGTTAATCCAGCATCAAGCACTCCTTGACCGGCTGGATCGTATTGCTTCTTTGCTTGAAAACAACAGAACGGAGGCATCTGTTCCATGATACACAGCGGTGTAAGACAGCGTCGGAGCATGGCCAGTGATGAGGTTGAAGCCCTGCAGACCGATGTAATGCGGTTTCTGGCCATCATCTGCATGTGCCTGATGATCGTGTTTTCCCTGGTACAGTCCCTTCCCATGAGCGGAGAAGAGAACCGTCCCAAAATAACAACACGGGAGATGATCCAAAAAGATATTGAATCGCTCAGGAAAAAAGCGGATCAATTAAAACAGTCATTGATGGTTTTGAAAAATACCATCATTTTTAAAAAAAGAGAGATGCAGCAGCTGGCTGCCCGAATTACCGCTCAGCAGGACCGAATTGAGCAACTGGACATGGCTACCCAAAAAAGAGTTGAGGCCATGACAGAAGTACGACAGGCGCTCTCCGACATCAATGCTAATGTGCAGCTGACCATGAAAAAAGAAAAGCAGTTTCGAGCCATGGCGGAAAAGGCGGAAAAGGCCCTGGTGGAGCGGCGAATGGCTCTTTCTAAGATAGATGCTTTTGTTGATAAGGGGCGGGCAGCCCTGGACGCAATGGATGCCGATTTAAAAGAGGCCAAACAAACATTAAGCCGGCTTGGTTCTGCACAGGATAAATTGAATGCCAATAAGGGGTTTAAATCTTATGAACCAGAAAAGGAAAAACCGAGGAAAATAAGTGAACCATCTGAATCTGCAGAGATGAAAGCTGAAACGAAAAACGCTCAAGAAGACACTTCAACAAAATTGGATGACAAAGAGGGCTTCACCCTTGGATTTGATTCCAATGAGGTCCTTTTACAACTTTTGCAACAGGGAAGTAAGGTAAGGTTATATCTACTTTCCGGAGGCAGGTGCTGGCAGTTGAAGGTTGGGCCTTCAGGACGGGTCTCATTCCTGCCATCTCCATCACCTGAAACAATATATGAGATGAATCGCCGCACCGTCCCCGATAAAATAATAAGGGCAGGCAAGCTTGTTGTGGCGGCATTCGGCACCGGAAATGTGACCTATGGCGTGGAATTGTCTTCGGATATTTCAAGCCAGATAGGTGCGCTCATGAGAGGGAAAAAAGGCGGAGACCTTATCATACTTGGAAAGGGAGAGGTCTTTCTTGAATAACAGGACTTCTACAAAACGGCAGATATTGTTATCTGCAATTCCCTGGTTTGTTGGGCTTCTGCAAAGGAAATTAATATGAGATATTTGACCTGTATAATGGCTGTTATTGTAATGTCTGGCACTCTTTTTTTACACAATGATGTCCATGGGGCAAAGATGAAAATCCCGGCCCTGGATTATGGCGCCACCTGGAAAGCATATCTGAACAATGATACAGATCTTGAACCGTCAAAGATATATCCCTATGAGCATTGCTTCAGGCAGGCGGCCCAAAAATGCGATGTCCCCTTGACTCTGCTGCTGGCCCTTGCACGGGGAGAATCGGATTTCAACCCCAAGGCCAAATCTTCGGCGTCGTGCTATGGTATCATGCAGATTCAGTGGCCCGGAACCGCCGGAGATCTGGGCTTTAATTCCATTAAAGAACTGTATGATCCCTGTAAAAATATCATGGCCGGTGCCAGATACATTAAAATGCTGATGGACCGTTATGATGGTGATGTTCACCTTGCCGTTGCAGCTTATAATTATGGACCGGGTCGTATTTCCAGAGAAATGGCAGCTGGCGACATTCCCCAGGGCGCCAACTGGTACAGTGGGTATGTTTATCATCATCTTCAGCAGGTATTGAAAGGGGCCACACCGGGAGTGGCAGGGAAACCCAGACGAACCAAATACAAGCCAGGCAATAAAATTCCGGTTATTCTTTTCCATAATCCATTGCTTGCCAGAAATTTTTTTAATTATTTTGAAGAAAATGCTCCGGAAGTTCGCCTGGACTGGTTTAGAACCACATTGGGGGAGACATATATTGTTTTGCTGTTTGATACGCAAAAAGAAAAAACAAGCAGTATCAAGCGTATGAAAAAATTGGGGTATTACCTGGATGTCAGCCAGACCTTTCAGTAGCGTAAATGGGGTAATCGGTCAATGACACTATATCAAATAAAGCCCTTCAGTCATGAGCCTTCTGATTTACCGTTACATGGAGTGCCCTACGAAAATTAAAAACGGCACATACCGTACGGACAGTGAGGGCTTACGATTTACGGGCAAATGGAGTTTATCATGTTGGAAAAAATGATGACAGCGATCTTTATCTCTTGCCTGGTGGTTTCCGGGTGCGCCACGGTACCTAAACCCACCAACAGCCATGTGGAAAAACAGATGAGCCTGGAAGATTGGGTGGATTGTGTGGCTGTGCCTTATTTGATCAAAGAGCTGGGAGACAATCCTCTTTTCAAAGGAGAGCCGTTTCTTTTGGTGGGCATGGACAGGGACAATGTTGAAGCCCAGATTGATGCATTGACGTTGCAGCTACGCGAAGAGATGATCGACGGACTTCTGACAAAACCAGGGGTGGGCCTGGTGTGGCGTCCCTCCACCAAGCCGTGGGAACATCATACCAGCCTGAAGGAGGTATCCTGCAATGAATCCATGAAAGAGAAATACTATGTGGGCATAGATACCTCCATCTCAAGCGTCAATGGAAAACTCAATGTCAAGATCAGGGCTCTTGATATTGCCGAGAAAAGATGGGTGACAGGCTTTGGGATTTCATGGCAGGGGAAACCCTCCCCCATGCATAAAAAAGCTCTTGAAGAGCGACATCCTGATGAATATCTGCTGGGGCTTCGCCCCCTTCCTTTTAACGATCGACAGGCAGATCTTCTGGCCGCGTATCTTTCAAGGAATCTGAGTTGTCTTTTCAATACCATGGAGCGGGATGAAACCATTGTATATGTGAAGAAAGAGAATCCCGGCAATATCAATTATTTTGAAAATGCCTTTGGACTAATGGCCAACTATCTTGCCCGGTACAGGGAGGTGATGGTCACCGATGATCCTGCCAAGGCCAACATAACAGTTCTGGCAAAGGTTCATCCGGTGCATAGCTGGCTTTTTCAGGTGTGGGTGAGCGCAAAATACAAAAAGGATGGAAAGTATGTGCCGGGCAGAGAGACGGAAGCTTATGTCTCCCTACCTGCGGAGGCCGTGAGGGCAGCTGCATCAAAGATGCCCCAAATCATAGTGAAGGATACGGGCAATAAACAACCGCACCCGATTCAATTACCAGCGCCGGCAACACCACAACCTGAATTTGCAAAAAAGCTTGAAAAAAAAGCAGGTGCTGGTAAGGCTATTGAAACGGCCGGCCCTGCTTCTTATCCGGGAATGTTTGATATTTGCTTTTACAACTATCTGGAAACATTTGAAAATAAAATTTTTCCCATGCTAAAACAATATTCCGGCGTGACAGACATCCAGCGGCTGTATGACCGATGTGACGGCCTTGCCTCCTGCGTCTGCTATGACCTTACAGTGGATTCCAGGAGATATCGCCACATGGAGGAGTTAATTCAGTGGCTTGACGGACGTCTTGGGGCATCTGGTTTATACCACTACAAGCTTAAACCCCTTTCCGGCAAGACCCTTCAAATTGTTTTCAGCAGTGGATTTGAATAGGGGAAATATAGGATAAGCCTACAAGTGTTTACCTGGAAAAAATGAGCATAAATTTTGCCAGCCTGAAATTGAAATGTCTTGAAAAATGGGAATGCCCTTCAATACTCATGTCCTTTTTTTAAAAAATAAATTATCAAAATCAACTAAAATAACAAATTATTTTAATATGTTAGATTAGGCCAATGTAAGTTTTCAATAACCCAGGGTGATGCAACATGCTCAACACCTTAAACCCC
>CAKZLA010000430.1 GCA_937124525.1 uncultured Desulfobacterium sp. | reverse complement strand
AAAACAAGTTGAAAGAATGAGTTTACCTGTTAACTTAATTGAAGAGTTAACTGCAGCAGGATATTTAGGACTTGTTGAAGCAGCTGAAAGGTTTGACTCTAACAATAATACCTCTTTCAAAGCTTGGGCATATATTAGAATTAAAGGTGCAATAATTGATTGCTTAAGAGAACAGCATTTATCTAGAAAATCATATCAGTATTCTAAAGCCCTAAAAGCTGTAAATGCACTTGATGAAAATTTACAATCTATAAAAGATCTAAAGTTAGACTTAAATCAAGTTCTAAGCCACTTAGCACAGGGTGCTCTTGCTTTTAAATTAAGTTTTAATGATATATCCAAAGATGAGCTTCCAAGTTCATTCGTTGATACTCCAGAAGAAGCATTAAAAAAAAAGGAGGATAAAATAAAAACTCTGCTGGCAGCACTGGGCCTGTCAGAGGCTGCAGACCTCATGCCCCGGATTCTAATGGGGTCAGATCTTAAATTGTAAGGTTTTATCCCACACGACCTGACTCTGTAATTCCATAATTGACCAAAGGTTGGATTGAACGTAAAAAATCAAGCACCATTTTCAAAAAAGCCAAAGACTGTTAATTTTTGTTTAATAAAAGCCTGTTTTTCATTCAACTTTGTCTCCAATAAAACGTAATAGAGTCTTGATTCATTTGTTCACGCGGGTTCCCATATATTTGAATTTCACATCAAAGGCAAAAAGTTTTGTCTATACTATTATGTGGTATTGTGGGAATTTTTTTAAAAAAAAGAGCCCTTCACTTATAATTACCACTCTCTGAATGCCAGGCCAAGTAGCTATCCGGCCTATAAAATTAAATATCGTGGAACTATTTTCTTATATTGCAGATAAGCATAGTTTTGATAACCTAAAATTGACCCATTAAAGCAAGAAATTACAACCCAAAATTGACCCACCTGTAATAGACTTCTGATAATACGAATTTCAAGAGGGAAAATCGATTGTCAGAGGAGAGGAGGATGCTAACAGTGGATCAATACGAGTACATACGGATTGCACACAGGGTTTATGGCAAAAAAATCAGAGAAATCACAAGGGAGACAGGTCATTCCAGGAATACAGTCAAAAAAGTATTAAAAAATGAATACATAGGCTACAGCTCCAGGCAAAACCAACCATTCCCATCGCTTGGGCCTTACCTGGGGACGATAGACAGATGGCTTATAAATGATAAGGATAATCCCAAAAAACAACGGCATACAGGGACCCGGATTTATAACCGGCTTAAAAATGAAAAAGGTTACCAAGGGGCAAGTTCAACGGTGCTGCGTTATGTTCGAATTGCCAGGCAAAAAATAGGAATCAGTGCTATGCAAGTCTTTATCCCATTAGATCCCCCGGTGGGTCAAGAAGCCGAAGTGGACTGGGGTACATGCACGGCAATCCTTGGAGGTATAAAAACCGTTCTTAAATTTCTTTGTATTCGTTCAAAATTTTCCGGTAAGCATTTTGTCCGCTGCTATCCCTGTGAAAGGCAACAGGCTTTATTTGACGCTCATATTCAAGCTTTTTCGTATTTTGGAGGTGTTTTTCCTGTTTTAATTTACGATAATTTGACAACTGCCGTTCAAAAAGTGCTTGTGGGTAAAAATCGCATCCTTCAAAAAGAATTTAAAAAATTCAGGGCCTATTACAATTTTACAGCCCGATTTTGTACCCCAGGGGAAGGCCATGAAAAAGGTGGGGTCGAGGGTCTTGTCGGATATGCAAGGCGTAATTATATGGTCCCTGTTCCCAAAGCTGAGAACCTTGAGGATTTAAACAGGATGCTTTTAATTGAATGCCAGGCCTATGGAGACCATCGTATCAGCGGCAAAGAAAGTTCAGTAAATGAAATGTATGAACAAGAAAAACATCACCTACTTGGCCTTCCAGATATAAAATTTAGCAATACCCAAACGGCAAATGGAAAGTCAGATAAGTATTCCACGGTAATCATAGATAAGAATCGTTATTCAGTACCGACACAGTATGCCTACCTGAAAATCCGGGCAGTTTTAAAGGTTGATGGGATTGATTTATATTATGGCAATAAAAAAATAGCATCACATCCACGGTTTTATAATAACAACCAATGGAGCCTTGATCCATACCACTATCTTGAACTTATTGGGCAGCGCCCCGGGGCATTTGCAAGTGCCCGTCCGATAAAACAGTGGAGGAAAACCTGGCCAGATAGCTATGAAAAACTGCTGGCCCGTTTTTGTGAGAATAAAGGAGAGACCAAGGGAATAAAAGATTTTATTCAGGTCCTGTTGCTTCATAAAAAATATGGCGCCCAGGACATCCAAAGTGCGATCAAAAAAGCATTAAAAACAAATGTGAGCTGTAGCGACGCTGTTGTTCAGATATTAACAAATGCTATAGAAGAACCGGTCCTTTTCAACAGCCTTCCAGACTGGGAGATTCTTCCAACACCGGATGTCTCTGTTTACAGCCAGATTGGAGGTGCCGTATGAATGCAGCCATGACGGCAATGCTCCATGAGAATCTTCTTTTTTTGAAACTGTCCACAATGACAAAGAACCTTGAACATGTTTATCGTCAGGCACTGGAAAACAAATTGGGCTATGATGAATTTTTATTAAATTTAACCCAGACAGAAGTCCAGGTTCGGAAAGAGAACGGCAGAAAAAGAAGAATCCGGGAAGCATCGTTCCCCTTGCATAAACCGCTTGATACATTTGAATTTGATGCAGCGCCAGATTTGGACGCCCGTTTTATAAATGACCTTGCAGGCGGCAGTTACATTAAACAGAACAAAAATATAATACTCCTTGGTAAAAGTGGTACGGGTAAAACGCACCTTGCGACAGCTCTGGGTATTGAAGCCTGTGATCAGGGCATCCGGACAAAATTTATTACAGGATGTGGCCTTGTGAACGAGCTGACTGAAGCCAGGGATGAGAAAAGGTTAAGGTCAATAATGAAACGATATTTTAATTATGGGCTTTTGATCGTCGACGAACTTGGGTACGTACCTTTTTCTAAACAAGGAGCTGAGCTGCTTTTCC
>CAKZLA010000429.1 GCA_937124525.1 uncultured Desulfobacterium sp. | reverse complement strand
CAGCGCGCCATATTGCAGCGGTGACCTTTACCAACAAGGCCGCCCGGGAAATGAAGGAAAGAATCCAGCATCTTCTCCCGGAATCCTCGGTACAGGTGTGGGCCTGTACTTTTCATGCCTTTTGTCTCATGCTCCTCAAAGAATACACCTCTTTTTCATCGGCCATCGTGGATGCTTCCCTGCGCCTGACCCTTTTAGATGAGGCCATGACCCGGCAGGGATTTTCCAGACAAGAGCTATCCCTTGCCCAGGCGGACCTCCACATTTCCCGAGCCAAACAACAGGGGCTTCAATTGGGGGAGGATCTTGATTTTATTGAAGACATACCCACAAGGACAATGGTTACCCGGGTCTGGCAGGACTACCAGGAGCGCCTGGGAATTCTGGATCTGGTGGATTTTGAAGATCTGATCAACAAGGTTCTGGCTCTTTTAACCCATAATCCCGGCCTCGCCACCACCCTCCGGGGCCGATTTAAACACCTGTTTGTGGATGAATATCAGGATGTCAACAAAGGCCAGTATCTTCTGACAAAACTGCTTGCCGGTGATGGAGATAATCTGTGTGTCATTGGTGATCCTGATCAATCCATTTACGGGTTCAGGGGATCGGATAATCTTTATTTTCAGCAATTCATGGATGATTATCCCGGAGCACTTAAAATAACCCTGAAACAAAACTACCGATCCACGGAGACCATCCTTGAAGCCTCCCACCAGATGCTCACCCAATGTGGACAACGGGGGGATGATACGGATAACGGGGTAAAATTATTTTCCAACATCCAGGGCAAAAAAACGGTGATGATACTCAAATCAGCCTCGGAACGAGCCGAAGCCGTGGCCGTGGGAAAAACCATTGAAAAACTCACCGGGGGATTGTCCCTTTTTTCCATGGACACCAACCAAATAGACGCTTCCCAGGAAGAAGACTTTTCCTTTTCCGATTTTGCCGTTCTCTACCGCACCCGAAAACAGGGAGCTATTTTTGCCGAGGTTCTTGAAAAAGCAGGCATTCCCTGCCACATGGCCCACCGGGAAAACACCCTGTTACAACCGGGCATAAAAGAACTCCTTGCCCTCATGAGAATAACCCATCAAAGGGCCACATTTACGGATTTTGAATTTCTGCTGGATTATTTTAAGACAGGAACCGGAAAAAAAACCCGGGAACACCTCAGAAACTGGTTCCAGGCGCAAAACTGCCACCTGAGTGAGGCCTTTGTCCGATTGGAACCCTCACCCCCCAAAGGGCTTCGCCGGGATATCCATGGAAAAATATGCCAGTGCACCGCAAGGATTCTAACCACGGCCAGGGCTGCCAAGGATTTTTCCAGTCATCTGGCCCTGGATTATTTTTCCCAACTGAGGGACCTTTCAGACCTCATAAAGGAGGACAAAAAAAGAGCAGACACCCTGGAACGACTTTCCATGGAAGCCGTATCCATGCCAGACCCGGCTGAATTTCTGGATCATATCAGCCTGGTGGGGGATGTGGATACCCTGGCTCCCCAGGCAGAAAAGGTGGCTTTAATGACCATGCATGCCTCCAAGGGCCTTGAATTCCCGGTGGTGTTCATCACCGGATGTGAAACTGGCCTCATCCCCTTTTCCCGGCCGGATAAAAACGGGTACCCCACCCCGCTGCCTTCCCAGGATCTGGCCGAAGAAAGACGTCTTTTTTATGTGGCCATGACCCGGGCACAAAAGATCCTATGCTTTTCCCATGCATCAAAACGACGGGTCTATGGAAAAACAATAAAAACTTCAAAATCTTCCTTTCTCTATGATATAGAAGAGAGATTGAAAGCTCATAGTCACAATCGATTTAAACCCAAACCCCCAAAAGAAAAAAACAGACAGCTGGAGCTGTTTCAGGATATCTGATCATGGAAGAAAAAATTATAAAAACCATTCCCCTTGGTAACGACCTCACACTGGAACTGCTTGATGTATCCAAAAAAATCAGCGAAGACGCCTTTCAGGTGAACATGACGGCAAGGGTCATCATTCCCGTAACAGCATCCCTTTTCCCGGCGGAAACCCTTACAAAAAATTCCCTGGAAGACATCATCAACAAAGTGGGGCCCACCGCCACATTTGAGCACCAAAAGGAACGGAACTTTATCATGGCCCCAGACAAAGACAAGGTCTTTGCCCATCTGGTGGACACCTTTATGGAGACCCTTTTGCCCTATGTCTCCAAACCCTCTTTCCCGGGGAAATATATTTTAAAAGCGTATCGGGAAAAGGGATAAGACCATTTGTTAAAAAACTGGGGGGCATAACTTCGGCTACCTGGGGGAAGTGTTTGAAATGAAGGGATCTCACAGGAAAGGCTTTTTGACAACAATTCTGGTTTTGACGGCTATCTTTCTGGCTTCATATCCAGTATCAGCGGACATCTACATATTTGTGGACAAAAACGGGGTCAGCCATTTTACCAACACCCCCACATCTCCCCAATTTCAACTGTTCGTCAAAGGAAAGCGTCCCCGCCACAGAACTCTTCTGAATAAAAAATGCTATGACCCCCTCATTAAAAAAGCCGCCCGAAAATTCAACATGGATTTTTCACTGATCAAAGCTGTTATTGAGGTGGAATCGGCCTACAATCCCCGGGCCGTATCTTCCAAAGGTGCCCGGGGTCTCATGCAGATCATGCCTTCGAATTTCAAAGCGCTCAAGCTTTTAGATCCCTTTGAACCCTCTCAAAACATCATGGCAGGTACCCGATACCTCAATGACCTGATTCATCAGTACAAGGGTAATCTTAAACATGCCCTGGCCGCCTACAATGCAGGCCCTGGAAATGTGGACAAGTACAATGGCATTCCGCCCTTCCAGGAAACCCAAAACTATGTTCAAAGGGTCATGGCCCTGCACCGCATCTACCGCACCAATTCGTGAATCACAACACCGGAAACATTGGATATGCCATCCATCAAATTTATTTGATATCTCTGTTCCCGGAGCACAGATTATAATCCATATTTTTGATAAAATGGGATAATTTTTCCCTTATCTCAGGACGTTCCATGGCAAAGGCCAGATTTGCCATTTGAAACCCTGCCTTGTCGCCACAGTCAAACCGTTCCCCTTCAAATTTATATCCAAAAACCGGCTGATCATGCAGCAGCTTCTCCATGGCATCGGTGAGCTGAATCTCACCCCCTGCCCCCAGCTCCTTTTCTCCAAGGTATTCAAAAATCTTCGGGGTCAGTATATACCGACCCACAATGGCCAGATTGGAAGGAGCGTCTTTAGGTTCGGGTTTTTCCACCATCCCCTTAACCCGCACCACATTGTCCTCTATCTCCTGGGCATCAAGGATACCATAGCGGCCTGTCTGATCCCTGGGAATTTCCATGACCGCAGCAATGCTGGCCCTTAACCGATCAAACCGGCTGATCATCTGGGAAAGTACCGATACCTTGGATTTAATCAAATCATCGGCCAGGAGCACGGCAAAGGGTTCATCCCCCACAATGTCCCGGGCGCACCAGATGGCATGTCCCAAGCCTCTTGGTTCATGCTGACGGGTATAGACAATGGTTCCCGTGGGGGGGACCAATTTTTGAATCTGCCCCAGGGCTTCATCCTTATGTTTTTTTCCCAGGATCGTTTCCAGCTCAAAGGATCGATCGAAATGATCTTCCAGGGCTTTTTTCCCCCGGCCAGTGACAAAAATAATCTGTTCAATGCCCGCAGCAAAGGCTTCTTCAACGGCATATTGAATAATGGGCTTATCCACAACCGGGAGCATCTCTTTGGCCATGGCCTTGGTTGCAGGGAGAAACCGTGTACCAAGCCCTGCCACGGGAAAAACCGCTTTTCTGATTTTCATATAAATCTCCATCTACTCAGTGAATATAATGATACATGACTTTTTAATATGCACAGTTATAACCATTTCATCAAGGCCTTTCCAGCAATTCAATTCTGGCAGCCTTCAAAAGCACCTTACACTTTTTCAAAGTATTCCCAATTTGCAGTGTTTTTTCCCCAAAGGCTGTAAAGTACTTTTGGGGGTTGGTTCTAACATCGGCCAGTGGATATGCACCAAACAGTCGGTAGTTAAATATAATGTTAAATTTCAACTATTTAACTGTTACTATCTGATCTGCGCTGTCAAAAGTGGCCAAGCTTAGAACCAAGCCCTACTTTTGGGGCATATGAAGGATGCCCTAATTCTCAAAATATGGAAGGGATCACACTTGCGCTTCTAAGACAGGATATCATGGTTAATTCAACTGTCAGGATAACAGAAGAGAGAGGGGAAGGGCTTACAGTATGCCCCATCATAAAAGAGCCCTGAATTGACGGTTTGTCAATGCAAGGCTCCAAATATGATGCTGAATTCAGCATCCTTCACATTGCTTTAAAAATAATTGACACTTTTTTAAACAGATCCCAGTAAAGGTGAGGATGCCCTTAAAAACTGTCAAGCAGTCAATGAAGGATGCCCTGGATTCTGCTTTTAGTGCTGACAGGGAGAATCGGGATCATGCCCACAGGCATTTTCACCGGTGACCAATGTTTTTTCAAGATAGGCCTTTACCAGGTTTTCCGGTGTTTCCACAGGGGCTCCGGTAACCACATCAATATCGGCCTGGGCAAAGAGCTGTTTTGCCATTTGTCCCATGCCGCCGGTGATAATGACATTGACCCCCTTTTCATGAAGCCATTTGGGCAACACTCCGGGTTCATGCGCGGGGGGGTCAAGGATCTGTTTGTCTGTGATGTTTCCCGCTTCAACATCCATAATACAAAATTCCCTGCAGTGACCAAAATGTGCGGTCAATTTACCCATTGCCATTGGAATTGCAAATTTCATCTTTGATGTCCTTTCGTTTTTTTTAGAATATTCAGAGCCTGTTTAAAAATTATTCCCAATGAGTTAAATCTGCCAATTCCATCAAATTTATGCCTGTGTCATAGCAAAATTTAACCCGGTTCAAACATTTTTTGGCACAATGTGGTATCTTTAAAACAGGCTTTCAGGAAACATAGCCGTTAAAAAACATTATGACAAAAGTTCCCAAGTATTACAATAAGACAATTGAATACGTGGAGAAAAATATTCTTAGACCCAGTGACCCTCTACATTGGGGCCACCAGCATAGGTCAAGTCTCCGGCATTAAATTTTTCCACAACCTCCTTTACGGTGCCCTGGATACCGGTGATGATATGAATGCCAGCCGTTTCCAGAACCTTAAAGGCTTTGGGGCCGCAATTTCCGGTGAGGACTGCTTCCACACCCGTGTCTGCCACGGTTTTCCCGGCCTGGATTCCAGCCCCCTGGGGCAGATTCAGGTTCTGGCTGTTTTCCTTGACCTCAAAGTCCATGGTCTTGGTATCAACCACAATGAAATACTGGGCCCGACCAAAACGGGGATCAAGGGCTGCATCCAAATCTTTTCCACTTGAGGTAACGACAATCTTCATTTTTTTCTCCTTATTTTAATTTTCATTCATTGATATTCAATCAAAAGTTGGGTTACATGATTCGTTCCAGTGTGGTGTCCATAAATTGCTGAACCTGTTTCCAGATGGATTCCACGGCCCGGGCCGCAGGTCCCCGGGAAAACTGAACCAGGCTCTGCCCCGCCTTCATGGCATCAATCACTCCTCGATCAAAGGGGATTTCACCCACAAAGTGAATGCCATTCTCCGTCGCAAAGGTCTTTATGGTCCCGGCAGTTTCCGGGTTTAAATCCGCCTTGTTAATGCAAAGCATGGTGGGAATTCTCATCTGATCTGCCAGGGATTTCACCCGCTCCATGTCATGTAGGCCGGACAAGGTGGGTTCGGTGACAATGAGCAATGCATCGGCATTGGCCACCGCAGCAATCACAGGGCATCCAATGCCTGGAGGGCCATCGGTGATGATCAGGGGAATTTTCTTATCCTTGGCCATCTGCCGTGCCTCCTGGCGCAGCTGACTCACCAAAAGACCGGAATTTTCTTCGGCAATGCCAAGGCGGGCATGGATCATGGGGCCCCAGGGGGTTTCTGACACAAATTTTTCACCACACACCTGCTGTTCAAAGGCAATGGCCTTTTCCGGGCAAAAATGAGCACACACCCCACACCCTTCACAGGAGATGGGGTCAATGACAAAATCCTCGGAAATGGCATTAAACTGGCACCGCTCCCGGCAATCCCCACATTCAGTGCAAACATCAGTGTTTATTCTGGCCTTACTCCCCCCCTTAAAATATGAATTTTCAATGGTCTTATGTTCAAGGGTTAAAAAGAGGTTGGCAGCGTCCACATCGGCATCCACCACAATTCTATTAGGGGCAAGGGTGGCAAAGGATGCCGTTACACTGGTTTTTCCGGTTCCCCCCTTGCCGCTGATAATGGTTAATTCCTTCATTTTCCCACCTCCCCGGCCTTTTTGGGTTCGGACAGCACTTTGCTTAACCTGTCAAACAACGCCTGGAACAAGACTTTCATTTCCGGCATTTCATTCACCAATAATTCGCCCTTGGAACAGATGGCGGCAGCCTCCCTGCTGAAGGGAAATCGCTGGAGAATTTCTATCCCCTCCTTTTTGGCATACTCTTCCACAATTCCGGGGGTGTCATCGGCCCGGTTTATGACAATGCCAGTGGGAACCTTGAGTTTTTTTAACGCTTCCACCGTCAAGGCAAGATCATTTAACCCAAAGGGGGTGGGTTCTGCCACAAGCAGGGCATAATCCGATGCACGCAAGGCCTCAATGGCAGGACAGGAGGTGCCGGGGGGGGCATCCACAAGGGCAATTCCACCGGGTTTGATTCGCTCTTTTACCTGACTGATCAGAGGCGGAGACATGGCCTCCCCCACCCGTAGCTCTCCCCAGGTAAGATCAATTCCCTGGGCATTTACGCCCTGATGTACATTTCCCAGCACACGAAAGCCGTCACTGATGGCATCTTCGGGACATACCATCTCACATCCCCTGCAGGAGTGGCACATTTCCGGAAACGTCATAATTTTTTTGGCCACTATGGCAATGGCGCTGAATTGACAGATCTCCTCACAGGCACCACACAAGGTGCAGCGCTGGGTGTCTATCTTTGGCACCATGACGGAA
>CAKZLA010000428.1 GCA_937124525.1 uncultured Desulfobacterium sp. | reverse complement strand
TGGGAAGCGCCTATCTGAACATACCCGAAGATGAACTGGATAAAATCACCAATGATCCTTCCCTTGCCAAAGAATATTCTTCCTGGCCCCAGGCTGGCACTTATGCCTATTGTTTTAACACTTGGCGCAAGCCCACCGATGACATCCGTCTGCGCAAAGCCATCGCATCGGTTATAGACAGGAATCTTATAACCGGGCTGGTTTTGAGGGGCGGAAATAAGCCTGCATATTCCTTTGTCCACCCTCTGGTATTAGGGTCGCCCAGTGCCAATGCCGATGCCGAAATTGCCATTCCATTTAATCCCGATGCCGGACGTAAGTGGCTCAGGCAAGCAGGCTATCAGGAAGGGCACAATCTGCCGCAGATCGAACTTCTCTGCCTGAAATCAGAGCGTCACCTTCGTCTGGCCAATGCCGTGAAACTGCTTGTCAAGCATCACCTGAATATTCAAATCAAGGTCATTTCCGTTGACTGGGATAATTATATTAAAAGGATTGAATCTGACAATGCCCCCCATATGTTCTGTCTTGACTGGATCGGTGAATATCCTGACGCTAATAATTTTTTAAATAAACTTTCTCATCCTGATTACAAGATCCTTCCCAGGCGGGCAAACGAAGAATTTAAAAGTCTGATAGACTTGGCGGGAAAAACCATGGAATCAGATACGCGCAAAGAACTTTATATTCAAGCCGAAAAAATTCTTTGCCGGGAAACAGTATCGCTTATTCCAATTTTTTACGAAGCCAGCCATGTCCTGGTTAAACCCCGGGTCAAAGAATGGTATATGTCACCTTTTACAGGTCATCATATTAAAGATTGGCGGCTGGAAAAATGAAAAAAACCTTTATCATCATTTTTATTGTTCTGGGCTGCAACCTGGCCGGTATCTTTTATCTGCTTCACCCCATGATAAACTCTGATGAGAGTATTAACGTAGCTGCCTGTCTGCCCATGGGAACCGTTAAAGGCCAGATGATGCTCAACGGCATTAATCTTTATCTTTCCGAGCTGGCCCGGGAGAACCCCAAATTGCACAAAAAAATTAAATTGCAAGTGTATGATGACAAGGATGATCCTGGAACGGCAGCCTATCTGGCCAATCAAATAGGCAGTGATAAGACAACTTCTGTTGTTTTGGGCCATAACACCAGCACAGCGGCAATCCGTGCCGGAAAGATCTATAAACGCTTTGGTATTATTGCGATTACAGGTTCTGCCACTGCCACGGATGTGACCAAGACGAATGAATGGTATTTCAGTGTTGTTCCCAATGATGAATACCAGGTGGCGGTATTGGCGGCATTTATTCGCTCCAGGGGCGGGCAAGTCTCAATTATCCAGAATGAATCCCATGGGAATACCCATTTGATTCGTATATTTGAAAAACTTGCAAGGCAAAGTGAAATTGCCGTCACCAGGAAATGGCGGTTCAGGTCCCCCGAGGGATTAGATAAAATCATCCGGGAAATTGATCGTCAAGAATCAAATCCCGATTTTATTCTTCTCAACATCACCAGGGAAGATGCCGTTAAAGTTTTTACGGATCTTAGCCATCGAAAGGACTTGAACTTCATAGCTCCCGCTGCACTTGCAAGCAGCCGTTTGATCGAAGCGCCTGATTCCCCTGCCATTAAAAATACGTTTTCAAAGGACCACTCTTTAAATGGGCTTTATACGGTTTTTCCCTTTTTCATTGATTCTTCAGATAACCGGACAAATGGATTCCGTAACCGTTACCGGCAAAAATTTGGTCATGAACCCCCATGGGAGTCCGCCTGCTATTATGATGCCATGAAATTACTGGCCCACGCCCTCCAGAACACGCCTTTAAAACCCTCTGATAATATAGTTAAAAAAAGGAAACAACTTCGTGAAACCCTGGAAAATTATAATTCAAGCGATCAGTCGGTCAAGGGGATTACAGGAGACCTCTATTTTAACCAGGATGGCTGTATTGAAAGACCCTATATCATTGGACAGTATATAAATGGATTGTTTCGTCCTGCCATTGTGCAATACCATAAGGAGGAGGGGGCCGAACAGGCTCTGGAAAAAGTGCTAAGGGGAGAAGCGGTGTGGGTAAACAATATCCTGATGCATATAAAACAATCTATCTATTGCGGAATGAAAGTGAATGCCATCGAAAATATCGATTCTGACAGTTCAGGGTTTACGGCGGACTTTTATTTGTGGTTCCGATTTCTTGGAGACTTTAATGAAACCGACATTTTCTTTCCGGATGCCGTAACCCCTGTTTCATTGGACAAGCCCGTATGGGAGGAGACCAGAGATAACATAAAAACCCAGGTTTTTCGAATTAAGGCAACATTTATAAACCACTTTGATTTTTTTACTTTTCCATTTGAAAGGCATCAGCTACAAATACATTTTCACCAGCATTCAATTCAAAAAAACGATTTTATTTATTTAAAAGACGATGGGGGGGTACCCGGGGCTGTCGGTAAAGAAGCAGGGGGACCGAGGCTTGATTCCGATTCCAATTGGCGGGTGGTATCCGTTAACTCCTTCAAAGATCTTGTTACCCATATTTCCACTCTGGGGGTTCCTGACAACGCTCTGCACCCGGCTGTTATAAATTATCCCAGCTTTGATACCAATATCCTGATTGCACCCAACAATTTATTTTTCCTCCATGCCCATGTGCTGCCGTTTATTCTGGCTTTGGTGCTGTCTGGCTTTGCGGTGTACGGCAGCGTCCATAATCGGAACACGGGGTTTATACTTTTGGCAGCATCTTTGACCATCGCTTTAATGAACCATGCATGGCTGGCGGGCCGGGTGGGGGTAAATTATCTGATGTTCATTGAATATCTGCTGTTTGGCTTTTATGCTCTGGTAATTGTTGCTGGTGTGGTGCAAATTCAAAGGTACAGGCTTTTGCAAAGGGATCAGGTCAAGCAGGCCATTGTTCTTTCACACCTTTTTAAAGCGGCATATCCGCTGTTGATTTTGATCGGTGTGGGCTGGATGATCTATTATACAAGGACTCTGGGATGAGAAAAAAGCTTGTGGTCATACTGCTGATTGTTGGATGTAACCTTATGTGGATTGCCATGCTGTCATCTTCGAGTAATCCACTTGCCTGGTTTCAATGGAGATCCTTTGATAAAAAGGATCAGATCAACGTCGCCCTGGTAGGTCCCATGACCGGAGAGGAGTTCATGAATGGCCGCGATATGGTGCGGGGTGCCCAGATGGCAATTTTCGATGCCGTTGCCGCTGGCAAGCTTTCCAAAAAAGAAATAAAATTAGATTTCTTTGACGATAAAAATGACGTCAGTGGGGCCGTGCAAGCAGCTTCTGAAATAACGCTTAATAATCAGGTCGTTGCGGTTTTGGGTCATTTTTCAAGCAACACAACCCTTGCTGCCGGTGCAATTTATCATAAAAATCGGATACCTATGATTACCGGTTCTGCCACAGCGGAAAACATAACTGATGGAAATCCCTGGGCCTTTGGAACCATTCCCGACAATTTTGACCAGGCGGTTTCTATCATCAGCCAAATTACAAATCAGAAACGGTCCGTCAGCATAATCCATGAGACAGAAGAGAATTATAACGCCCTGTCACGCGAAATCGAATCCAGTGCTGCAGAAGCGGGAATTAAAATCCTTTACACATGGAAAATTAAAAAAGATGTCCAAAATGACGGCCTGGATGAGATCCTCCGTGAGCTGAAAGCCATCCAGTATCCCGGTGTTATTGTCATTGCGGCCCAAAGCCGTAAAGCTGCCGCAATAATCCGTTCGATCAATAATCCAAGTACCGATTTTACCATTATCGGAACAAATACCTTTGCCACGGCAAGTTTTTACAACTCCCTGACCTCCCTTCCCCGGGAAAAGGTTAAACCCGGCTATTATTTAAACGGCATCCATGGGACAACTCCTTTTTTACCGGAACTGGGGGGGCTTGAAGCAAACAGATTTGTTGAAAATTATCGTACAAAGTTTGGCGAGTCCCCCGGCTGGGTGGCTGCCTCCTATTATGACGCGATGAAGGTGCTCATTGAGGCCATTGAACTAAAGCATATCAATGGCCGGGAGATTCGGGAAGATCGAACCCTTATACGGGCCGCGCTATCTTCGTTTACAGATCAGGAGCAGGCTGTCAAGGGCGTTTCCGGTAAGATTTTTTTTGATAAAGACGGACGCGTCGAACGTCTTTATGGCATGGGCTATTATGAAAACCAACATTTTAGACCTGCATTTGGCCAATACCATGTAATTGAGAAGAAGAAACGCGATGGGCCAAAAAAATTCCTTACCTGGAGGGGTACGGTGATTGGCGACAGGTTGCTTGGTAAAAAAAACCTGGTGTTTGCCGGGATGGATCTTATCTCGGTGGACAACTTGAACTCCTCAACCGGAGAATTTTTTGTTAATTTTTATGTATGGTTCCGGTTCAAGGGTGATTTCAATGAACAGCAAATTGTCTTTGAAAACGCTGAGAATCCGATTCTATTGGAGCAACCGATTTTGGAGACCCGGCAGGATGATTTTACAATCAGGTCCTATGAGGTAAGAGCCAAATTCAAACAGACCATGACATATGATGATTTTCCCTTTGAAAAACACGAATTAACCATCCGGTTCCACCATAAGCTTCAGACCGATCAAAAACTTATTTTTATTCCAGACTATCTTAGCATGAGCACCTATCTTTCGCCAAAAGCCAGGCAGAACCGTATGGAGAATACCTCCAGTTGGGAAGTGGATCATGTAACCCAATCCCGGGATACCTTTGAAAAACAGTTCAGCGGCTTCAAACTGGGCTATTCGTGTTACAACGCCCATATACACACACAACGAATTGACCGATTATTTCCCTTAAAGGTATTGGTCCCACTGTTGGTGCTGATACTGTTTTTATATTTCAGCCTTTTTCTGCCCATTGATCATGTTGGAACACGTTTGATTATCCTTTTGCCCGTGGAACTTGTCACCGGCATTTGTCACTATTATCTGAGGACCCTTAATTCGTCGAGCACCATGATACGGTTTGAAGTTAATTTTTATGCTGTTTACGCCCTGGGTATCCTCTCCGCAGCGGTGATCCTTGAAAAAATGCTCTCAGGTAAGATGGATAAACAGGTTATCTTATTTAACCGTATCTGTGTGGGTATTTATTTTTTTGTGATCACCGGTTTGATCGGCATGAATCTAATGAACTTCTGATAGAAGGATAATTCTTTCTGACATATAACTTTCCACGGGCAGACCCGTATTGGGATTTGGCCTGCCCACAACGAAAATTGAAACTCTCATTATTTAAGTATTTTGGACGAAATTTCATATAAAAATCATCATCACAATCTGTTTCCATTACCGACCTGCTCATCCAAAGCGTCAAAACAATATCCGGTATGATGAATTTTTTTAACAGCATATAAATTATTGGAATGAACAAAGAACAATATTCACCCGGACTTATTGAGAAGTATTAGAGAGAGGGCAAAATGATATTTAAACCATGGGTATTTGTATCAGTAATATCAGTTGCTGTTACCTGTTTTGTTTCGGGATGCTCCATGGGGCCCAAAATACTTAAAACCAGCACGGCATCATACAACATTAGTGCGTCACAAAGTAACAACGAACAGATGCTGATCAACCTGGTTCGGTTGCGGTATTTGGAATCGCCTTACTTTATTCAGCTAAGTTCAATTTCAACCAGCTATAATTTTGGAATCAAAGGCGTGGCACAGGCATCCATACCGGATGGCCGAGTCAAGAAAATGGGCCTTATTTCCCAGTACATGGGCTCCATCGGCGGTGAATACAATGAATATCCGACCTTCACTTATGTTCCGCTTCAGGGCAAAGAATACGTGGAATACCTTGTCAAGGATATCGGTCTGGAACGGTTTGTAATGCTGAAACATACAAACTGGAATCTGAATCTGATGATGCAGCTTATGGTTAAAAATTTTGGCAATCTTCGTAACAATCCCATGATAAAAAACAATTCCTTTGAAAAATTTATTACCTTGTCAAAAATGCTGTCAAAGTTATCGATGCGGGGAGATGTGTCGATTATTAAAACTGCCGACAGTCCGGAAGGAACATTGCTTTATGCCGACATCAATACCGGGAAAGTGACTGCAAGCCGTATTATGGAAGCCGACAAGGGAGGCTACTATTTTAAAAAAACCAAAAATCCGGAAAAAATGGAACTACGCAAAAGCTCCAGGACAGCTTATTGGACATTGCAGATCAGATTTAACAATGCTAGGGAGGCAGACACACTGGAAGCCATTCTTGATGCCAAAGCCGGGAGAATCAAGACCAAAGATGGCCGTATTGTCTGTTCTTACGGGCTTATGAGCCGCAATGACCTGTCAGATGGCAATTCAGGCGGCAGTATTCCCATGATCCATATCCGTTTCCGAAGTTTAATTGATATGATGTACCAGCTTGCCGTCAATGTTCAGCCCCCGGCCGAAGACCTTGAGAGAGGGAGTGCACCGAGGTTGCCGGATAACCTTAAAATTAATTATGCAAGGCTTAATGTTTTGAACAGCAAATCCTATCCCCAAAATGCGTATGTGGCGGTAAAGTATCGAAATACCTGGTTTTATATAGATGACAGAGATGCTCTTTCAAAAGAATTATTTGGCTTTTTAATATTATTTGGTTCTTGAAAACAATAATTCAAAAGAGCAAAAATGAATTTTGAAAAAACCTATGTACTAGATACAAATATATTACTAGAAGATGCGACAAATATATTTAAGTTAAGTGATGAAACAAAAAATCTGATTGTATTACCAGAAACTGTATTAGATGAAATTGATACCAAAAAAAGTGGTTTTGATGAAATAAATTTCCAAGCAAGAGAATTCGCTAGAATACTTGAAAACTCTAAAATTATCTCTTCAAAAAAAGATAAGACTTATAAAATAATAAGGCTTGAAGTTTTTGGAACTAAAAATGCAATTATTGATATAATCTCAAATGATGAGTATACAATTAACACAAGAAATGTAGCTCTAAATATAATAAATGATAGAAAAATACTTGATATCGCGAGTTTTGCAAAAACCCAAGACTATCCCATCATCCCTTGTAACCTATGTGGCTCTCAAGAAAACCTTGAACGTCAAAATATAAAAGCAATGTTAGCGACGTGGGATAAACAAACCCCGAATCGTGTGATTAATATCTTTAAATCGATGC
>CAKZLA010000427.1 GCA_937124525.1 uncultured Desulfobacterium sp. | reverse complement strand
CGCAACGTGCTGCGTGCACTCTTGGAGAACGACACCACCGACGTTGAGGTGGTGGCGATCAACGATCTCGCCCCCCCGGCAACCCAGGTCCACCTGCTGAAGTTCGACAGCGTTCACGGCCGCCTCGACGCAGAGGTTACAGTCGAGGGCGATACCATGAAAGTGGGCCGCCATGAGATCCGCCTGACGGCCATCCGCAACCCAGAAGAGCTGCCCTGGTCCGATGTCGATATCGCCTATGAATGCACTGGCTTCTTCACCACCCGCGACAAAGCAGCCGCGCATCTGAAAAACGGCTCCAAACGCGTGCTGATTTCCGCGCCGGGGACCGAAGTTGACCGCACCGTGGTCTTTGGCGTCAATGATCGCGACCTCACCGCAGAGGATATCGTGGTGTCCAACGCCTCCTGCACCACCAACTGCATCGTCCCGGTCATTCAGGTGCTGGATGAGGCATTCGGGGTGGAGCAGGGCACGACGACCACGATCCATGCGGCGATGAACGACCAGCCGGTGATTGATGCCTATCACCACCATGATCTGCGTCGTACCCGCTGTGCTGGCCAGTCCATCATTCCTGTGGACACCGAACTTGCCCGGGGCATTGACCGTATTTTACCCGAGCTTTGTGGTCGATTCCAGGCCGTTTCCATGCGGGTGCCCACCATTAATGTCTCGGCCCTTGATATCACCATGGTGCTTGGGCGGGAAACCAATGTTAAAGAGGTCAATCAAATCTTAAAACTGGCCACCAAAGGGCGGCTTGGGGGGATTCTTGGCTATACGGAAGAGCCCCTTGCCTCCTGTGATTTTAACCATGATGCCCGATCTTCAGTGGTGGATGGGTGTCAGACCCGGGTCAGTGGAAAAAATCTTGTGAAAATTCTGGCCTGGTTTGACAATGAATGGGCCTTTGCCAATAGAATGTTGGACACCACAGCGGCTTGGATGAAACAAATTGATGATCTCCAATGATGTGGTGATCAAGCCTTTTCAGAGGGAGGGGATACCTGGGCAGGAGATGGGGACAGGATGGTGTTTTTTTTCAGTCTGGCCAGCATAAGCCCACTGCCCATGATAATGACACTACCCACCCAGAAACGCCAGGGTGCAGGATCATGGAGAAAGATAATGCCTGCCATGGCCGTGAAAATCACCTCACTTGACATGAAAATTCCCCCTTCCCATCCCCGGCAGTGAAAAAAACCCTGGTTCATAACGATCTGGGCAGATATCGAGGTGAGTAACATGCCGATGATGAGGAAAAAATCTTTTGGATTTAAAGGGATGCTGGGGCTTTTAATGAACATGGGAAGGGTTATCAATGCGCCCATGGCACAAAAATAGAGGTAGATCACCACAGGACCGTTGTGCAGACGAAGGGAGCGGATCAAGGTGACTGTCATACCGGCAAGGGCCGCTGCTACCACTGCCATGGTCTGTCCGAAAAGGCCCCCGGCCAGATGAAAATCAAACAGGATGGCCACCCCGGCAATCACGGCAAAAATAGATGCAATTTCCCCCATTCCCAGGGTTTCCCGGTAGAGCATAAAGGCAAAAAGGGCAGCAAAGGCAGGATATGAGTAAAAAATCACAGAGGCCGTGGACAGGGGCAGTATCTTGATGGCCATGACCAGGCAGCAGAATGCCACGCTTCCCACACCTCCCCGGATCATGAGCAGGGGAATATTGTACCCTTTAAAGGGGTTTTGTCCATTGCGCCCAATTATTAAAATTAGAAGCACCATGCCGCCAAAACAGCGATAAAAGACAATGTGCCACACGGTGTACTCAGGGCTTAACAGTTTGATCATGAAGTTGAGCAGGGTGAATAAAATGGCCGCTGCCAGCATGAGAAGGGGACCTGCCATTTTCCCTATTTTTAATTGATATCCCTTGATTACTTCATAAACCATCGCACCACCCCCTGAACAACCTGAAACAGATCCTTGTTTCCCGGGGCAAATTCATTGTCATAAATATGCAGCCCCCCCATCTGGAGGGGAGAGTTCTTTTTTGTCGCTGCCATTTGTTCTTTTTCCTTTCTATGTATTTCCGCTTTCCTGACCTCCTGGTCAAGGATTTCACCCCCGGCCTTCATCCATTCAAACAGATGGCGAAGTTCACCGCCGTTCAGCCATACACCGTGTTCGCTGCATCTGTCAACAATGACACCGCTTCTGGAGCCAAAGTTCACCCGGTTCATCACTTTGTCACACTCTGGACACTTGACATAGCTCACACGTTTATCCTGTTTTGCCATGGTGGTATTGATTTGGTCCAGTTTCTGGCGATTGATGTGAAATACATTTTTCACCGAGGCCTTGAGCAGAACTTCCAATTCTCCAGGATCAAAAAATAGCCCCATGCACTGGTCGCATCTCTCGATATAAAATTTGCCATTGAGTTTAAGGTCAATGGTTTTCATGGCAATGCGGCATCTGGGACAGATCCTTGTGGATTCCAGTTCATGGGTGGTGTAGGTGTGTATCCCTGCAAGGTCGGTGTCATTTCTGGTCCCGCAATATTCGCACACAATGGCGTTGGGTGGCAACGGGGCAGAACAGCTTGTGCATTTTGCCATGGCGGTATCCTTTCGCTGGATGGGTATGTTATCTGTTGAGTTATAGCTCAGTTCATTTGAATCGATACTGATTTTAAGCTTTATTTTTAATGTTTTTAGTAGGTTATGTTGTATTTTGGTAAGTTTTCAATAACCCCGGGTGATGCAACCTGCTCAACACCTTAACTCCCGGATGATACGCAAAAGGGTTACTGAAATCCCGAATTTATTGAGATCTTACATATTTTGGTATTAAATAATGTGAAATATGCCATAGTTAATTTTCAGGCAGGGGCGGTGGGGTTGTGTTAAACAGAGGAATCAGTTCATGAATTTCTCCTGCCCGGTGCCATGTTTTAAGTCCCTGGCGCCACATGAGCATTTCAGGTTTTATTTTTCCGATTTTAATATTGTGGATGATTTTATCCTGGACCAGGGGCCCCAGTTGTTTGCCTTTAACGGCAAGGTAATACACAACACCCGATGGCTGATCAGGAATGGGGGGTGGTGTGGCGGCGGCGGGGGAGGGGGGGGCAGTTTCTTTTTGTCCGGGCATCATGGCCTGGCCCATCTGGTTGGCCATGGCAAATCCCATGCCCATGCCCACGCCAGCGGATGCATCCCCCCCGGGATTCTCCGCCGCCGCTGCCATGGCATTGGCAGACTGAAATTTGAAACAATCATCCAGGTTTCCCACAATGCCCATGCTGCTCTTTTTGTCCAGGGCCTCTTCAACAGCCACCGGCAGGGAGATGTTTTCCACCAGAAGTTTTGTGATTTCCAGGCCATATTCAAGGAATTCCGGGGCAATGATGCGAGTGAGGATGGCTGACAGTTCATCATAGCTGGCAGTCAGGTCAAGCACTGGGATTTTCTTTTCACCCAAGAGATCGGAAAATCGGGAGACAATAAGATTGCGCAGTTGTTCCACAACGCCATCCAGGGAGAAATGCCCCTGGGTGCCGGTGATCTCCTTGATGAATACGCCAGGATCAATTATTTTCACCACATAGGTTCCAAAGGACCTGAGACGTACCGGCCCGAATTCCGGGTCTCTTAAAATAACAGGATTCTTGGTGCCCCACTTGAGATTGGTGAAATTCTGGAGGCTGACAAAGTAGACCTCTGCCTTAAAGGGGCTGTGAAATCCATATTTCCATCCCATCAGGGTGGAGAGTATGGGCAGGTTTCGGGTGGTCAGACTGTATTGCCCCGGAGGAAAGACGTCTGCCACCTCTCCTTGATTAACAAACACCGCTGCCTGGGCTTGCCTCACCACCAGTTGGGCATTGTATTTGATTTCATTATCATACCGTGGAAATCGGTGAACCATGGTGTCTGGAGTGTCGTCGGTCCACTCGATGATATCAATGAATTCGCCTTTTACCTTTTCCCATAATGTCACGGTTCACCCCCTGGGTTGCTCTATTTTGGTAATGGGTCTTAATTTTTTATCATAATGCATTCCGGGGTATGAACTCAAATTATTTTTTTCTTGACACTTGTATCTGTGCAGAAATACAAATAGTGTCAAAATCAACGCCATTTAAGGCATTACAGGAGTATTTGTGTGAAGACCATTCAAGTTGAAGGGGCCAACGGTATTTCCAAAATACATGTGGGAGAGCACCTGAAAAATGTGGGGCAGTACCTGCCCCAGGGAAAAGTGATTGTTATCACCGACCACAATGTAAAGGCGGCCTGGGGCCAGGATTTCCCCCAGGCACCAGTGATTACCATTGCCACGGGAGAGGGCATTAAAACCCTTGTCACTGTGGAGAAAATGTACAGGGAACTCATTGATCTTGGGGCTGATCGCTCCACTTTTATATTGGGTGTTGGGGGCGGCATTGTTTGTGATATCACTGGGTTTGTTGCCTCCACCTACATGCGGGGACTTAGGTTCGGCTTTATTTCCACCACCCTTCTTTCCCAGGTGGATGCCAGTGTGGGCGGTAAAAACGGTGTGAATCTTGATGCCTATAAGAACATGGTGGGGGTGTTCTGTCAGCCGGAATTTGTCATCTGCGACACCGCACTTTTAAAAACCCTGCCCCCTGAAGAGGTGTCCAATGGGTTTGGCGAGATCGTCAAGCACGCCCTTATTGCCGATGCAGCCATGTTGGATTATATTGAAGAAAATTGTGAAAAAGCCTTGGCCTTGGACCATGATATCATTAACCGGCTGGTGCTTGATTCAGTAAAACTCAAGGCCGGGGTGGTCCAGCGGGATGAACGGGAGGCCGGGGAGCGTAAAAAACTCAATTTTGGCCACACCCTTGCCCATGCCCTGGAAAAAATAACTGGCATGGGCCATGGGCGGGCTGTGGGTGTGGGCATGGTTGCCGCTGCTGAATTTTCCCGGAAAAAGGGCCTTTTAACCCTGGAAGAGTGCCAGCGGATTTCCCGGGTGCTCACCCGGCTGGATCTGCCCACTGCTTGTGCCGTTGATGCAAAAGAGGTGCTGGATGCCATGGGCCGGGATAAGAAAAAGGAAAATGATGCCATCAGTTTTGTTTTTTTAAACGGTATTGGAAATGCTGTGGTGGAGAAAATCAGCATGGAAGCTCTGACAGAACTGTTGTGATTCTTTTATTTTTTGTGGTAGAGAGCCAGGGAAAGGAGGCTTTTTAGATTAATGGATTATTATCACAAAAAATTTCAATCTTATTTTAACGATACAGTCCATTTGGACCCAAGCCCTTTCCTGGAACCTGTGGTAAAATATTTGCCCTCCCGGGGGGAGGTCTGGGATGTGGGATGTGGATCAGGTAGGGATCTTTTGTGGCTTAAACAGAAGGGCTTTAAGGCTGTGGGGCTGGAGCGCTCCCGGGGGCTTGCCCGGCTGGCTGCGGCGCATTCGGGATGTCAGGTGATACAGGGGGATTTTAATACCTTTGACTTCTCCCAGGTGTCCGTGGATGCCATCCTTTTGACCGGTGCCCTTGTTCATGTTTCCTGGCAGAAACTACCCCCTCTTTTGAGAACTATTATAGCGGGTTTGAAATCAGGAGGAATACTATTTCTTTCCTTGAAACAGGGCAATGGTATTCGAGGGGATGAACAGGGCAGACGCTTTTATTTATGGCAGGATGCTGTTCTGAAAGATATATTTCATCAGATCTCCCTTAAGATATTGGCTATTTCAGAAAATGAGTCTCTCCTGGCAACGGGGGAAAAGTGGATTTCACATGTATTGAAAAAAGAGATTTAATCTCCAGGAGGTGTTTGATCACGCCAGTGGCACCGGGCTCAGACGTCGTGGGCATAAGGATTTGACGGCGTAATATGCAGGAGGCCTTGCATCCCCTCATGAACCTTTTAGAATTGCTGCTGATCGGAGAACTTCATTGCCATTCATCCTCAATTCTGATACCAAAGGCAATGAAATTTATATCAAAAGGTTGCATTACATTAATCTACAGGAGGAGTTCCGTGATCGGTTTAAGAAAAATGGTTGCACTGTCTGTCTTTGCATTGGTTCTGTGTCCTGCCTGGCATGGTGTCAACGCTGATGAAACCAAAAAAGCAGTCACAACGGAAGATGAAAAAATAAGCTATTCCCTGGGGTATAATATCGGTCAGAACCTTAAGCGGGATTTTGATGTCAATATGGCGTCTTTTTTCCAGGGCTTTAAAGAAAGCCAAGGAAAAGGGGAATCCACCCTGACCCAGGAAGAGATGAAAGAAGCCATGACTGTTTTTCAAAATAAAATGCGGGAAAAACAGATGGCACAGATGAAAGTCGTGGCCCAGGACAACAAAGCAAAGGGCGAGGCGTACCTTGCGGCCAATAAAGGAAAAGAGGGGGTTGTGACCCTGGGAAGTGGTCTTCAGTACCGGGTGATCACATCGGGTGATGGTGCCATTCCTCAAGCCTCAGACACCGTTGAATGCCACTACAAGGGAACCACCATTGATGGGAAAGAATTTGATTCTTCTTATAAAAGAGGAAAGCCCGCCTCCTTTCAGGTGGGTGGAGTCATCAAAGGGTGGACCGAAGCCCTTCAGCTCATGAAGGTGGGTTCCAAATGGGAGTTGTTTATTCCCTCGGAGCTTGCCTATGGTGACAGGGGCGCAGGCAAGGCCATTGCACCGGGTTCCACACTGCTCTTTGAGGTGGAATTGTTGAACATTAAATAATCTTTCAGGCTTCAGATTCAAAGGACTGACCTTCCCCATTGGATTTTTAGGCCACTCTGGGGAGGGGGCAGGCTTGTGCTGTGATCAACCCCAAAAATGTCGACCTGTGCGGATAGTCCTTTGTTGACCCGATTTGAAGCAGTATTTTCGTTCTATTTGTAATCTAATAATACAAATTGAAGGCTAAATTTGATCTATTTGCCTTGCCAAACGCTGCGGATGATTGCTACCCACACAGCTTGAAGAATGTTGATGTAAAAAATGGCAAAAAGAGGAGTAAATCCATGTTTGTTTTAGGTTTGAATGGAAGTCCCAGGCGCAGGGGAAACAACGATTATCTTTTGTCTCTTTTCATGGACCAGGCTGAAAAAAAAGGGTTTTCAACCCACACAGTCCATGCTGCCTTTGAATCCTATGAGCCGTGCATCGGGTGTGGATATTGCGAAAAAAAAGGGGTTTGTTCCATAAAGGATAGCCTGGCCCAGGATCTTTTTACGCTTATGCGCAAAGCCGATGTCATTGTATTGGCCACCCCGGTGTATTTTTATGGGGTCCCGGCACGTATAAAAGGGGTTATTGATCGAATTCAGACCCTCTGGTCCAGGAAATATCGTTTGGGATTAAAAGATCCCGGAGCAGAGCATCGCAGGGGTATTCTTCTGTCTGTGGGGGCCACCCACGGAAAAAATCTATTTGATGGTATCCGCCTCACCACCCGTTATTTTTTTGATGCAATGGATTGTTCCTTTGCCGATGAACTGTGTTACCCCGGCATTGATGATCGGGGAGCCATTGAAAACCATCCCGGGGTGGTGGATGATGTGAAACATCTGGCAGACAAAGTACTAACACCGTTGCAGCATAGAAAACGGATTCTGTTTGCCTGCCGAGAGAATGCAGGCCGAAGTCAGATGGCGGCGGGATTTGCTCGGCAGTTGGCCGGTGATGCATATGATGTGATCAGTGCTGGCAGCAGTCCGGCCAAGGAGATCAATCCCATGGCCGTTGCAGCCATGGCCCAAAAGGGTATTGATATCGAATTTAATGTGCCTTGTTCCATGGAAGATGCGCTGGCCCAGGGAAATGTTGAATGCATCGTCACCATGGGATGTGGTGAGGCTTGTCCCTTTATTCCCGGGTGCCGGGTGGTGGACTGGGATCTTCCTGATCCAGCAGGAGAACCCCTTAAAGTGGTGTGCCGTATCCGGGATGAGATTTTTACACAGGTAAAGGCGTTGTTGAACGTGTGATGCTTGTCTCGTTAGGTCTCCCTTGACATGCTGTTAGGGAGTAAAATACCCACTTTTGCATACAGCATTCCAGATAGTCAGTATAGAGCTCTCTCCTCTTGGGTATATTATTTCCCATGACTCCCTTACGGAACTAAGAATATCCTCACTGAGTCACCCTGTGTGCTAATATTAAAACCCATGAACTATTACTTACGACATCAAAAAATGAATGAGATAAAGACTTTTTAGCCTTTAATAACAAGGTTTTATGAGGATATTTCATTACATTCTTTGATGTCGTGCATAGTACTATATGTTGCTGCTTGATTTGTGAAGTCGTACATTCTGTAACTGCCTGTCGATAATACGCTCTCACTACCATTTATGGAAGGGATGGCTCACCAGGCAGGCATTGCAGTAACGGGGATCTGTAGTGACCTCCCGTCCCAGCCATGGTGGTTTCTCAAAATATTCATCCGAGCAATTTAATTCGATCTCCGCCACAACAAGTCCTTGGTTTTCCCCTGAAAATTCATCAATTTCCCATGTGAAGCCTTTATAAACCATGCAATATCGTTTTTTTTCAATGAGAGTCCCCTGGCAAAGATCAAATATTTGCAGGGCCTCTGTCAGTGGTATTTCGTATTCAAACTCTTTTCTGGTGGCATTTTT
>CAKZLA010000426.1 GCA_937124525.1 uncultured Desulfobacterium sp. | reverse complement strand
CACAAAGAGTAACCCGATCAGCGTACCGAGAATGCCCAAAGCAAATGTCATCACTTTCCCAGCGCGCAAATATCCGGCATCACTGCTACAACAGTTAAACGGTTCCATAAAATCGGTCACAAGCGTCGTGGCCGTTGAGTTCATACTGGTCGACACGGTGGACTGAGCCGCCGCAAAAATGCCTGCCACAATGCCCATGTAAACGGCGGCCCCTTTTTTGTTCACATAACACGGTCCAAACACCAGAAAAAAGATATACACCACATAGGAGTGTCCGGGAAGATTGAGATCCAGGCGAAGCATCTGTTTCGCCGCCACTGACACCAAGGCAAACACCGTCAATAAAATGGTCTCTGAAATCATCAACCGCGATTTTTGCTTTTCTGTGCGATTTTCACTTAGATGAAGCGGTTGATTTTCACCCCCATGGAGTACCAGGTTTTCATTGAGATAAGGGGGGGGATTTTCGTCTTGGGGAAAATTTCCAAGCTTATTTTTATTTGTCATCGGATGCACCTTGGGAGTCCTTGTCCGAATAGGCGTTCCTTTTTCTTGCATCAGTCTTCCATTCCTTTGAGTTTCACCGACAATCCCGCCAGTGTTGAGATATCTTCCATGAGAATCAAGAGGGGAATAAACACGGCCTTGAGCCCCACAAACAATTGCTTGGGATGGAGCAAATCTTTTTTATCAGGCACCAGCCCCTTTTGCCCCTGGATATAAATGATTTCCCTGGCATCGGCGGTGATGCAGGGCAGCAATCCAAAGGCAATGCCCATGGCCAGTTTTTTATTCCGGGATAAAAATCTGGAAAAAAGTGACATCCATTCCCCCACGGTGGTGGTTCGCATCATGACCATGACAGGGATAAAAAACAGCCACACCCGGATTCCGGCCAGAACGCCCTCCCCTGCGGCCGCAAAATTCCATCGGAATATGGGCATGAATACGGCGAAAACAAACGTTTGAATCATAAAGAATCGACTGTCGGCAAAAAAACGCCCTCCCCCCATGCCGGACAGCAGATAATACAAGAATAAGAGCGCAGCCAGTGATGGATATCCCCCGGGTCCAAGGGCGTATATGAGAAACCAGATGACCATATTTATGGCCATTTTCATCAGGGGGGAGGCCTTGTGCAAGACAGAGTCACCGGCTACATAATCATAGGCCGGGGCCTTGAATGACCGGAACATGCGTTTAAAAATACCCTTTCCCCGCCTCTTTTTTTTTCCATTTTTTTCCCGGGAATCAGATCCCTGGATAAAAGCCTTGGATGGAAGCGTTTCACCTGATCCGGGGATATAATCTTCCAGGCGGATCACCATGACGTTTGGGTCATTGACATATCTGCCACGACTGCTGGTGAACACCAGGCCACAGCCGGTCTGGACCATGGCCATGCGCAGAAAACAAAGCAAATGTTCCCGCTCCTGGCCATCCAGAAATCCCAGAATATCATCCACAAAGATAAAGTCTGGACGTAACAAAACCGCCTGGGCTGCGGCCAGATGAATTTTTTCTCCAAAGGAAAGTTTGAATGGAGAAATTTGTGATTTTTCGGCCAGCCCCACGCAGGTCAGAAGGGTTTTAATTTCAGGGGTGGCTGCCTTTAATTTTTCAAGATCCTGCCGTTTACCCATTATTGCTCCAGCCATCTCTTTTTGAACGGTGGGTTCAAAAAAATGTCTGTCTGGATTCTGAGTCAGGGTCATGACCCGGCATGGACCTTGGGCATCCGTTTGAATCACCTGGCCCAGTTCAGGATCCCGGGCACCGGACAAAATCTTAAGCAAAGTTGTTTTGCCGGAGCCGTTACACCCTTCAATCCAAAATTCTTTTCCACTGGTGAGGTTAAGGGAAATATCGGCTGCCAACAGCGCTTTCCCATCATACCCATATCCCACCCGGTCAAGGACCAAGCGTCTTTTACCCGGAGACACTGGAGATGGATCAAGAAGCGTTATTTCAGGAAAGAAGAACTCTCTTTGGGTGGAAGACTTCAGTAAAATTACTTTATCTACCTCATGGGAAGGAATAATACCAGGATGTGAAGTGACTACCACGCCCATCCCCTGCCCCCTGAGATACCTGATATAATTAAGGACTTTACAAATATTAGCGGGATCCAGGTAGAGAAAGGGTTCGTCCATTAACAGCAATTCAGAATGCAGCATCCCGGCCGCACCAATGGCAACCAGATGTTTCTGACCGGAAGAAAGGGTTCTGACAGGCTGATCCAGCAAAGGTTCCAGACCCAGCAGGGCCACTTCCTTATGAAAACGGTTCTGGATGTCAGGATGTTCACTGTCCTCCAAGCCAAACATCAACTCTTCGCGCACCAGGGTGGAGATCATTTGAGAATGGGGATTTTGAAGAATAAACCCCATGCGTTGCCGGGCCACGGCATTTAGGGGGGCTCCTTCACAAAGAACCTCACCGGTGTAGTGTTTTTCTTCATGGCTGATTCCCCGGATGCCAAAAAGAAGAGATGATTTTCCCCTGCCCGAACCACCCTCAATGCACACCAGTTCCCCATGATTCACCTGAAAGGAAAGTGGCGTGAAAATTGATTTTTGTCCGATGGTGCAGCTTAAAGAACGAACGTCCAGTAACACACGATATCCTTATTATTTACAATCCCATGCATATTTTCTGCCTTTGGGGTCACTGTTTTCCTTCATGATTCCAAAAGAGTGTTATTTTATATGAAACTCCGTCCAAAATACTGGAATCATGAGAGTTTCAATTTTCGTTGTGCAGGCGTTTACTGCCATGTATATTTATATGAATTCGCAACTAATTACAACTTTTTTACATCACTGGGCAGGGTACAGGCTTGACTTGTGGCATTATTCCCGGGAGTTTTCGGAGTGCATAGATCGGAATCAATAACGCCCATAAGCCAAGCCCGACACCGTTCTTTATTTTTCAGGACGGGACAAACATGGCGTGGTTGGAGGTAAAAAAAAGAGGGTCATTTCTTAAAATGGGGGCAATGGCAGGATGCTTTTTAAATTTTTTATCCAGGAATATACGAATTTGCCGCCGATTCCATCCAAGGGGATGGTTGAACCCCAGGTACAAGGAGAGATCACCCGTGTAAAAGGCATGGGTTTCAAGAAGGGGGACCTCCTGGCTGAACCGGGGAAGATTAAAAATGGCCAGATTCAAAAAACTGATGTTCTCACGATTCTCTGCCACATAGGTTAAGGTTTTATGGGCAGCTACCTCATCTTCAAAAACAGTGCCGAACAACAGGTACACATAGGTGGCAATACCGGCCTGTTTCAAGGCCGAAAGCACCTGGGTGGCCATGCCAAGATCCGTTCCTTTATTCATCTCTTCAAGGACATGTTGATCCCCGGATTCCAGACCCAGTTTCAACATGCGACAACCGGATTGATACAATGCCCGGCAAAAATCCGGGTCGGCAAGATCCCGGGTGAACCGCACAAACCCATACCAGGTAAAGGGCATGCGATGGCTGGCAAGGGCTTTTAAAAAAGAAGGGCTCACCGCATCATCCAGGAAATGAACATGGGGCGGATTCATCTCTTCCTGGAACTGCCTTAGATCATCCAGAAGCTCGCTATTTTTTTGGGGTTTATAGGAGCCCCCCTCCACGGTTTCAGGGCAAAATAGGCATTTGCGCCAATAACAGCCAATGGCCGTGCGATAGGGAATAATGGCACCAGGGGCCAGGTAATCCTCCCAATGGCAAAAATCAAAATCCGGAACCACCCGATTAAGGGATACCTGTTTCTTCCCGGGTGATTTTCCCCTCATAAGTGCCACCACCGCATCTTCTCCCCTGCCCCGGACCATGGTGTCAATGAGGGGGGAAAAGGGATTTTTCCATGCCGGGGCGCTCATCCACGAGGTGATCAACCCACCCCCCAGAATAATTTTTTTACCCGGAAAGATGGCCTTGATCCATCCGGCAAGGGCAAAGCCGGTGAGGGCCTGACTCAGATAACAGATGGATATCCCCACATGGGATGTGCTGCTCTTTTCAATTTCCAGTGCCAGTACTGACTTAAAATAACCATAAAAGGGATTGTCTCTAAAATTTCGGGCAGAGGCCAACAAATCATCACTTCTCACCGGAGAAAGTTCGGCATCCACATAATCCGACAGCGAAAGCCGAAACCGGGGGGCACAACTGACATTGATCACCCGGTTCACATCCATGACCCGTTGACGGTATCTGTCCCGATTGCCATAAAGGGAGAAAGTCTTAAGATCTCTAAGGTTCTCATCAAAATGGGACACTGCCCGGCTGGTCCAGGAATCTTGGGGAGTTCGGCCATTGCGGGCAAGCCACAACAACCCTCCCACATTGGCATCAATGGCTGTGCAGGTAAAGCCGTTTTGTTTTAATGCCCCGGCAAGCAGAGCCAAGCCGGCCGGGGGTTCACAGGGTTTCCCCAGGGGGGGAAATATCAAAATCATCTATTTTTTTCCTCTCGTCAGTCATAAGTTATTTGGTCATAACGTCGGCCATTTTATGATGGAATTTTAATGGTAAAAATCAAATCAAGTTATTACAGTGGTTTGTGATGAGTAAAATTTCATATCCCGTATGGTGGCCCAGCTTATGACCCCCCCCAATTTACCACTTATTTTTGTAAACTCTGAGATATCAGCTTTTTAGCCGGATTTATAGATAAATCTAAATTGTTCTGATCCCTTATTTTTAGGGCTCATGTTGTGTTTAAGAGCCCCTCACCCAATAAATTGTCTTTGTTTCTTTAAAAAGAAACAAGATGCTTGACAAAATTTCTTTTGGCCTGTATTTGAACAGATAAAGGCTATGAATGAGTTTTTAGTACATATTGGGTTTTGAGCCATTATACTTGATACTCATTTTCACACGGCTCCCCAAAGGGCTCATTTACACAAATAAAGGCATCCTGGACAATGGAAAAAACAACCCGAATCACAGAACAATCCCAATGGTGGCACTGGTGGTGCTCACTTCTGTATTCCGGCATGCCGCAATTATAAAATTACCCATACATTTGACAAAGACCGCGGCTGCCTGTATTGCCCGGTCTTTTTTTTTATGTCAAACTCCGCCCAAAATGCTGTAATGATAAGGGTTTCAATTTTCGTTGTGAGCAGGCCGGGCCAGAATACGGTCTGCCCGTGGCAGTTATACAAAACAAACAGGAGACATCATCACAACGCAAAGTTATCCCTCCATCAGGGTGCGGATGTTGTGATTAATCCCTAAAACATGAATTGGAAAATAAAATGATACTTAACCGCCATCCCAGCAGAGAAATCTATGAATCGCTGTGCCAGACCAGCAATGTCATACCACTTTGCGCAGAACTCCTGGCAGACACGGAAACCCCGGTGTCCATTCTTCAAAAATTTTACAAAAAAAACCAGCCACTGTTTCTGCTGGAAAGTGTGGAGGGCGGCGAGCACTGGGCAAGGTACAGCTTCATGGGGATCTCCGCAAAAAGTCATATCACCGTCCTTGAAAATAATATTGAAATCACCTCTTCAGGTCACCATGAAAAGATTCCCCACAATGGCGATCCCCTGGCTGTATTAAAAAAGATCACCCAGAAATACCAGCCCGCAGACATCAAGGAACTGCCCCGTTTCTGGAGCGGACTCACCGGGTACATGACCTATGAAATGGTCTCATTTTTTGAAAATATTCCAACTCATCTTCCCCAGGGATCTCCCTATGCCCATTTCATCATTCCCGATGCCATGATCATCTTTGACAACATGAACCACACATTGACATGCCTGAGCATTTGTTATACAGATAATACTGATAAAGAGGCATGTTATAATGAGGGTATGGCCCGGCTGGAAAAAATCATTGCCACCATTCAGGCGCCAGCCCCGGTGGAGGATGAATCCGTATCAAAACCGGCGTCTTCCATGAACACGCCCATGGCATCTGACCCAAACGCAACGGCTTTTTCCCTGCAGTCAAAAACCGACCACGACACCTATGTAAAAGGGGTGGAGACCATCAAGCATCACATCGTTGAGGGTGACATCATCCAGGCAGTATATTCCCAGCCATTTGTGTCAACAGCCCCGGTGGACCCTGTCATGCTGTACAGGGCCCAGCGGTACATCAACCCTTCGCCTTACATGTTTTTCATGAATTTGGGGGACACGGCCATTGCAGGCTCCTCCCCGGAAACCATGGTGCGTCTGGAAAACCGCACAGCCACCCTGCGTCCCATTGCCGGAACCCGGCACAGGGGCAAGACAGAGCAGGAGGACAGGGCCCTTGCCGATGAACTGTTAAACGATGAAAAAGAGCGGGCCGAACATCTCATGCTGGTGGATCTGGGCCGCAATGATCTGGGCCGGGTGGGGGAAACCGGCACGGTGCAGGTGACGGACATGATGTTTGTGGAGCGCTATTCCCATGTCATGCACTTAGTGTCCAATATCACATGTGAGCTGGAGGAAAAAAAAGATGCCTGGGATTTGCTTAAGGCCACCTTTCCTGCGGGGACCTTATCCGGTGCCCCCAAAATCCGAGCCATGGAGATCATATCAGAATTGGAGCCGCGTCCCCGGGGTATCTATGGCGGGGCTGCGGGCTACATCTCCTTTTCCGGCAACATGGATCTGGCCATCACCATCCGCACGGCAACCATCCAGGCAGGGGAAATGACCGTGCAGGCCGGTGCCGGCATTGTGGCAGACTCTGATCCTGAAAAAGAGTATCAGGAGTGCATTAATAAAGCCAAAAGCGTGGAACGCGCCCTGGTCCTGGCCCTGGGCCGTGATAATGGAGGTACATCATGTTGATAGCCGTGATTGACAACTATGACTCCTTTACCTTTAATCTGGTGCACTACATCCGGCAGTGCGGGGCCATGGTCCACGTGTTCAGAAACGATAAAGCAACCCTGGAAGATATCACGGCCTTGAACCCCGACGCAATTGTCATCTCTCCGGGTCCTGGACGTCCCCAGGACGCCGGTATATCCATGGAGGTGATCAACACCTTTTCCGGAAAACTGCCCATCCTGGGGGTATGTCTGGGACACCAGGCCATTGCCGCCTGTTTTGGTGCCCGCATTACCCATGCCAAACGCATCATGCACGGAAAAACCTCCATGGTCACAGGTGATGACAAAGGCATTTTCAAGGGGTTAAAAAAACCCTTTGCTGCCATGCGGTACCACTCTCTGGCCGTGGAAGAAGCCTCCCTTCCGGATTGTCTCATTGTCACGGCCCGTACCAATGACCAGGAAATCATGGGCCTTCGCCATGCCACCCACCCCACCTTTGGCGTGCAGTTTCATCCGGAATCCATCATGACCGTTGTGGGAAAACGATTGATCAGAAATTTTGTAAAAGGAGCGTAAATATTCGACCAACACCCCATATTCACCTAAGTTTGGCCTGCTCACATAGCATTAGTATGCTAGGCAGTCCCAAATACGCGAATATGGGGCACTGGCCAAACATTTACATTACCAACCCGAGTATTTACAATCAAGGAACCCTGTCCCATGAGTAAAACCGAGAAAACCGCCATTTATCCAGGCTCCTTTGACCCCCTGACCAACGGACATATGGACATCATACATAGGGCGTTGCGTCTTTTTGATAATGTCATTGTGGCGATATTACACAATCCCAATAAAAAAGCATTGTTTTCCGTGGAAGAACGCATGACAATGATCCAAGAGAGCCTTCCCAATGAAAAAGGACTCAGGGTAGATGCCTTTGACGGATTGCTTGTGGACTATGCCAAGCAGCAGGACGCCGTTGCCATCATCCGGGGCATGAGGGCCATCTCTGATTTTGAAAATGAATTTCAGATGGCATTGATGAACCGACGGCTGAACCGGGACGTCCAGACCATTTTTCTCATGACAGGGCTGAGATGGATCTTCACAAGTTCTTCCATCATCAAGGAGGTGGCAACATTTGGGGGGGATATCACGGGTATGGTTCCCGGGCCGGTGAAGTGCCAGATGAAAGAAAAATTCAATTTAAAGGGGAGCTGAAACCATGGATCTGTGGCAACTGAAAGTGTTTACCAGTGTGGTAAAGGAAAAAAGTTTTTCCAGGGCCGGGGAAACCATATTCCTTTCCCAGCCCACCGTCAGTAGCCACATAAAAGACCTGGAAACCCATTTTGGGTGCAGGCTCATTGATCGGCTGGGCAGGGAAGCCGTACCCACCAAGGCAGGAGAGTTGCTCCATGGGCATGCCCAAAAAATGTTGCAACTCCAAGAAGAGACGGAAGTGGCACTATCCCATTTTCTGGGTCATGCCAGGGGGCACCTTATCATCGGGGGGAGTACAATCCCTGCAGGATACATTATCCCCAGAATTATTGGCCCTTTTAATCGCCAATACCCTGAAATTTCTCTGTCAGTACTGACCCGGGACAGCGCAAGAATCATCGGAAAGGTGCTCAAAGGGGATGCAGAGGTGGGCATTGTGGGGGCAAGGGCAAAGGCTCCACAGATTGAACAGGAAAAAATATTAAGGGATGACATGAAGCTCATTGTGCCTGCCGGTCATCCCTGGGCAGGTCTTGGAAAAATTAACCATAATCAGCTGCCCACAGCGCCATTTCTGGCCAGGGCAGAGGGGTCAGGAACCTGGGAGACCATCACCCGCAGCATGAAAAAGGCAGGTATGCACCCAGACCAGTTAACCATCATTGCCACCCTTGGCAGCACAGCCGCTGTGATACAGGCCATACTGAGCCATGCCGGGGTCTCCATTCTCTCCCCCATTGCCGTGGCAGATGAAATTCGCCATAAACGGCTGTTTGCCATCGAAATAGAAGGATTGAATCTTACCCGTCACTTTTTTTTGACGACCCATGTTAGGCGAACCTGCTCTCCCCTGGCCCAGCTCTTTATCCAATTCATTAAAGACCGGTATAATATCCCCACGCCGGATTCACCCCCGCCACAATAAGGCATTTTTTATAACTGCCACGGACAAACCGTATTGGAATACTGACCTGCCACAACGAAAAATGGAACTCAAATCATTCCAATATCTTGGATGGAGCTTCATATAAAAAATCTGCCACGGGTAGACCTCGTACATTGCACTGTCAGATTTTTTCTGGAATATCAGGATCAAACGCAACACCGGGACACTCCTTTTTTAACCCTGAAATGTCTCTTTTAAAATGGGGCCAAAAAGGAAATTGCCGACATTGCAGGGGACGTACCGGATAAATAGTGCATTTTGCCCGGGAATCTAAAAAAAGACACCGCCATTCTCCCTCCAGGGCTTTTTCCCGGATGGCAAAGCGGTTATGGCGTTTGATAAAATAAGTCCCAAGTCCGTCAATAATGTTTATTCCCAAAAAATCGCATATAGCAGCCATCTCCCGGGTATTTACCCAGACATTGCCTGAACGCCCACGACAGCACCGGCTATTACAGTTATGACAAGCCTCCACATGAAATCCAAAATTAAATCCATCCTGGCGTAATATTTTTTTCCCATCACTTTTCAACGCCTCCATTGCAACCCCATTAAAACAAATAGCCAAGGGCAACAAAACCCACCACCAGAAGAATGGTAAAGGCCGTGGCAAGCAGGTTAAAATACCGCTCAATGAATTGCTGGATACCTGGCCCGAAAAAGGCAATCAAGCCCCCCACCAGAAAAAACCTTAAGCTCCTTGACACAGCAGATGAGATAAAAAAAACGGGAAAGCTAACCCCAAATGCACCGGCTGAAATGGTGAATAATTTGTAAGGAAGGGGGGTAAATCCAGCAATGCCAACGGCCCAGGCATCCCATTGTTTATAAAGAGAAGCTATGTAATCTGCCTTGTCAGCCAACCCGTAAAAATCAATAATGCCGTTGCCCACAACCGCCATGAACTGCCATCCGATGAGGTACCCAAGACATCCTCCCAAAAGAGAGCCTGCACTACAGATAAGGGCAAACCGCCAGGCTTTTTTCGGGGCACCCACGGCAAGGGCAATGAGAAGCACATCCGGGGGAATGGGAAAAAAAGAAGACTCACAAAAAGAGAGAATAAAAAGAGCCCACGCCCCGCCAGGGCGATGGGCCCATCCCAGTACCCAGTCGTACATTTTCTTTAACATAGTTACGCCTTCCATCCATATTGACCAATGAGTTTGACGAAACGACACCCACCCAGGTTAGCAATGGATATTCCCTGCTTTTGTTTTCTGGCCAATAAAAGCTCCTGGCTCATCAGCCCGCCCACGGGCATGATCAGTCTGCCCCCCGGGGATAGCTGATCCAGTAAGGGCTGGGGAATGGCTTCCCCGCCTGCCGTAACAATAATAGCATCAAAGGGACTCTCATCCTTCCACCCCTGGGTCCCATCACCATAACGGGTGACAATGTTATGATACCGCAATTTATCAAACAACTTGCGGGTCCGCATGAAAAGGATATTGTTTCGTTCAATGGTATACACACGAAAAACAATGTGTGACAGCACTGCCGCCTGGAATCCCGAACCTGTGCCGATTTCAAGTACCCGCTCATCCCCGGTTAATTCAAGGGCCTGGGTCATCTCGGAAATTATATAGGGTTGGGAGATGGTCTGTCCCTCCCCGATGGGCAGGGGAAAATCTTCGTAGGCACTGTCTGCCAGGGCTTCATTGACAAACAAATGCCTTGGTACGCTGGACATGGCACGGATCACGGCAGCATCTCTCACCCCTCTGGCAATGATCTGTTTTTCCACCATATTCTGTCTTAGAATTTCAAATTTTCTATGATCCATATTCATGATATCTTAACTTTTCTCAACCTTCTGAATGGGCTATCAGCAATTGAATTTTCCACGATCCATGTAGGATGACAAATCCCTGAATCATGCCAACGAGGCTGACCCGACCCTTCCCAACCCCTGATGCAGAATCAGAATTACTGATGGGCTATTGATTTTTAAACCGGTAACCGCTATAAATTTCAAACTATGAATAAAATCCAACAAGTCATCCTGGCGATTATCATTTCTTCCACTATTTTTGCCGTCGGCATCACCGGATACATGACCATTGAAAGATGGAGTTTCATTGATGCCGCATACATGACCGCCATTACCCTCAGCACCGTCGGTTTTTCCGAAGTAAACGGCATCAGCACGGCGGGTCGAATTTTCACCATCTTTTTAATTTTTACAGGTGTGGGTTATTTTTTATACCTTGCCGGTGTGATCATGCAATTTGTCGTTGAAGGGGAAATAAAATCCATCCTTGGGAGAAGAATATTGGACACCAGTATCAGCAAACTTAAAAATCATTATATTGTATGCGGTTATGGCCGCATTGGCAGAATCCTGTGCGATCAACTCAAAGGCCAGGCTCCCAACCTGGTGGTGCTGGAAAAAAATGACGCATTAAACCCCATGATGGACAAAGACAGGGTACTCTACCTCAATGGGGATGCATCGGAAGAGGCCCTTCTCATCAAAGCCGGTATTCACAAGGCAAAACATCTCATTGCAGCCTTGGCAACGGATATGGACAATGTATTTCTGGTCCTCACCGCACGACAGCTCAACCCTGGCATCCACATCATGGCACGAGCTGGCAGCAACAATGTCAAAAGTAAGCTCCTGGCAGCCGGTGCCAACCGGGTGGAATCACCCTATGACATTGGTGCGGTGTCCATGGGCTTGAAACTTTTAAGGCCCAGCGTAAGCAGTTTCCTGGACATTGCATTATCCCAGAAAAAAAAAGCCATCCAAATCGAAGAAACCTCGGTTGCCGAAAATGCACCCCTGGCCAATATCATGCTTAAGGATTCTGGAATCCGGCAGGATTTTGATTTGATCATCATTGCCATTCGAAAAAAAGACGGTGAAATGATATTCAATCCCTCCTTTGACACCCGGATGGAGTCTGGAGACACCGTCATCGTCATGGGCCAGCACGAAAATCTGACACGATTTGATGCTGCCCTGAATCCAAAATAAAAAACAATTAAATTTTATAAATGGTCCGCTGATCTGTGATAATGATATCCAGATTGTGCTTTCTGGAATCCATGGGAACATGTTCCACAATCTGCTCTTCAAAGGCAATGGCAATCTTCCGTGTGGTCTCGGGCAGTTTTGCAATCAATCGATTGTAAAATCCCTCTCCAAACCCGATTCGCCCCCCCTTTTCATCAAAGGCAAGCCCTGGAATCACGGCAATATCAATGTCTTCCAAAGATATTTTTTTGCAGGAATCCGGATTGGGCTCCATGCGGTCAGATGAACTTTTCTTCAAATCGGCATCCAGGTCATTAATCCGAAACAATGAAATGGCGTGCTTGGATTCGGAAAAAGAAGGCAGGACAATTCCTTTTCTTGCGGCAAGGCTGATGCGAAGAATTTTGTCCGTTGCCATTTCACTTGCCCGGCGCACATAAAGAAGTGCCAGTTCAGCTTCCAGGAAATTGGCAAATTCCAACAATTTTTCTTCAATGATTTCCTGCTTTCTTGCCATCTCTTCAGAAGAAAAGGCTGCCAGCCGTTCTGATATCTCAGTTAAAATACTTTTTTTGCTATCTTTGGTCTCATGCATATATAAAACACTCCCCGCTCAAAACAGTTTCCTGGAATATTATACACCCCGAAACAATTGTCAATATTCAATAATGATTGACTGATTTCCACCGCCATGATATTTTTTTTCGAATTGATTCAATTAACTAAGTAATAATTAAGTTCTTACATACCACAGACAGGGATTGAAATGCTGGAAATAAAATATGTTAGGGAAAATATAGACCTGATAAAAAAAACACTGGGCAAAAGGGGAAGTGCCCTTGATTTTGATGCCTTTACCCAGGCAGAAAAAAAAAGAAGGGAACTTCTCCAGGAGATTGAAACCTTAAGACACCAACGCAATGTGGTCTCAGATGACATTGCCACCATGAAAAAATCGGGACAAAATGCCGATGCCAGCATCAAAGAGATGCGCACGGTGTCAGAGACCATAAAATCCCTGGATCAGGCCCTATCAGACATAGAGCAAAGCATCAACCAGTTCATGATATCCATGCCCAACCTTCCCCACCCCGATGTTCCCCAAGGACTCACAGAGGATGACAACCGCCTGGAAAGACAGGTGGGAACCCCCAGAAAATTTAAGTTTCCCGTCCAGGCCCACTGGGACCTTGGAGAATCCCTTGGGATTCTCGATTTTCCCCGGGCCGCCAAAATAACCGGTGCACGATTTCCCCTGTACCTTGGCAGCGGTGCCCGGCTGGAGCGTGCCCTGATTAATTTCATGCTGGATATCCATACCAATGAGCATGGCTATAAAGAGGTCTTGCCCCCGTTTATTGTTAATCGAAAAAGCCTCACCGGTACTGGACAGTTGCCCAAGTTTGAGGAGGATCTCTTTAAGCTGGAAAATTCCGATTATTTCATGATTCCCACCTCGGAAGTCCCCCTGACCAATATATACAGTGAGGAAATCCTCACCGAAGATAAATTACCCATCAAATTTACAGCTTACACCCCCTGTTTCAGGTCCGAGGCCGGTTCCCATGGCAGGGACACCCGGGGACTCATCCGACAGCATCAATTCAACAAAGTAGAGATGGTGAAATACACCACCCCGGAAACCAGTTATGCTGAACTGGAAAGCCTCCTTAACAATGCTGAGACCATTTTAAAACGGCTGGAACTTCCCTACCAGGTGGTGACCCTTTGCACCGGAGACTTGGGTTTTTCAGCGGCAAAGACCTATGACATTGAGGTATGGATGCCGGGACAGGATACTTACAGAGAGATATCCTCCTGTAGCAATTGTGTGGATTTCCAGGCCCGACGGGCCAGTATTAAATTTCGACGCACCGGTGTAAAGAAACCTGAACTTGTTCACACCTTGAATGGCTCGGGCCTTGCCGTGGGTCGGTGCGTGGCCGCCATCCTTGAAAACTATCAACAACCCGACGGTTCGGTTAATATCCCCGAAGCCCTGGTACCCTATATGGGAGGCAAAAAGGTTATCACCAATGAAACCCGATAATTTCCCCAAAGACATTCAACCCCATCTTATACCGGAACCAAAAGGCGAGCTTTATTATCAGTGCCTGGGGTGTTCCGGGCAGTTTTCCATGGAAAAACTGCTTTACGTCTGTCCCCAATGCGGTCAGGTATTGCTCATTGAAAACAAAAATTTTAAAGACCTGAAAAACATCCCCGGAAAAACTTGGCAGCAGATTTTTGATTATCGACGTATGCTCAATATCCCGGCCCTTAAGGGAATTTACCGGTTCCATGAGTTCATAGGGCCCACCCTGCCCCTTAGTTCCATTGTATATCTGGGTGAAGGGCACACCCCCACGGTGGAGGCCAATGCCCCATTGCAGGAAAAGGCAGGCGTTACCTTTTACTACAAAAATGATGGCCAGAATCCCAGTGCTTCCTTCAAGGATCGCGGCATGGCCAGCGCTCTTTCTTACATCAAATATCTCATTGATAAAAATATGGTGTCTGATGTGATTGCTGTATGTGCCTCCACCGGAGACACCTCGGCTGCTGCAGCCCTTTATGCATCTTACCTGCAGCCCCATATTAAATCGGCGGTGCTGCTGCCCCATAAAAAGGTCACCCCCCAGCAACTGTCTCAGCCCCTGGGAAGCGGCGCCAGGGTCTTTGAAATTCCCGGCGTCTTTGACGACTGCATGAAAATCGTTGAAAAGCTGTCAGAGGAATACCCTGTGGCCCTGCTTAACTCCAAAAACGCCTGGCGTATTCTGGGACAAGAATCCTATTCCTATGAAATTGCCCAGGATTTTGACTATGACATGAAAAACAAGGTGGTGGTGGTTCCCATAGGCAATGCCGGGAACATTTCTGCAGTGATGAACGGTTTCATGAAATTCCATAGCGTTGGCATCATTGATGAACTGCCAAAAATCATCGGAGTTCAATCGGAACATGCAGATCCGGTGTATCGTTATTATCTGGAACCGGTCGCTGACAAAAGGGTTTTTGAACCCGTCACTGTACAACCCAGTGTGGCCCAGGCAGCCATGATTGGAAACCCTGTTTCCATGCCCCGAGTGATGCATCTTGTGGAAAAATACAATGCAGCCGCCGGTGAAAAACGGGTTTTTGTCACCCAGGTCACGGAACAGGAGATCATGGACTGGGGGCTTGAGGCCAATCGTAACGGCCACATTGCCTGCACCCAGGGGGGTGAATGTCTGGCAGGCCTGGTGTGTGCCGTGAAACAGGGTATTGTCACCCGGGATGAGACAGCCATTGTGGATGCCACGGCCCATGCCATGAAATTTTCCGGATTCCAGGATCTTTATTACACCCAGAGTATGCCCACGGCCTATGGCATTGCTTCAAAAACCGAACTTATTAACACCCCCCAACTGATACTGCCCAAAAATCCTGAAAAAATTCCGGCCCAGGGGGCTCCGTTGAGTGATGATGAGTTTAAAACCTTTGCCGGGGATATTGCTGGTCGCATTGCATCGGAACTTGATTTATAAAATAAAATTCATAAGGGAGTCAGAAAATATTGATTTACCATTAATGTCGGGCTTAAGATATTCCCGATGGAAAATAAAATTATGAAAATGGTATATTGATTTTTTCTGACCCCCTAAAATAATACTCGTGAGTCATCAAGCTAAACTCATAAAAATCTGGCATAATTTTTGGTTTCAATAAATTACGAGACCTAATGACTCTGGAGATGATAATGAAACGATCAGGCTTAATTCTTGCCATATATTTTTTCGTGGGCATGATATTATTCCCTGCTCATTGTCTTTCCAACACACAAATCCTCCAAACCGTTTACAAAACCTTCACTATTGGCACCTGGCAGGGTACAAATATCCTGTGTGAACCCTACAAGGTTCAAAAAAACGACTGGATCTATAAGATTTTCAGAAAAAAGGGCAATCTTTCGGAGATAGATTTTCCGAGGACCGGACAAGGGGCCATGGAAATGATTGCCGTCGGGATCTTCTACCTGCTGGTCCGCATTTTGATTCATGGCGATCGCCAGTTTATCCAGTGG
>CAKZLA010000425.1 GCA_937124525.1 uncultured Desulfobacterium sp. | reverse complement strand
AGATACCACGTGTACGCCTGAACCAGAAGAGGGGTTCCCCGGATCAGGGACACATAGGCCGTGGCAACACTGTTGGCAATGGGATTTTTGGAAAGTCTTCCCAGTGCGCCAAGAATGGACAGAATGCAGGCAAGGGTGATGGCAAGAAATGACACAAGCAGGGTAAATCCCATACCTGTTAGAATAAATCCCACCCATTTTCCCATGAATACGAAATCAAGTTTAATGATGTAAAAAAGGAAGAAAATAAAAGCAGTCAATGCGAGTAATGCAATGGTGGTATTTCGCTTAAAACGTTTTTGCCTGTTTTCTATCTCTTCGAGTACGGCATGGGCCTCAGGGGGAATGGTACAGCCACCTGGCTCTTGGGTTTCACTCATGGGAACTCCTTAACATCAAGTGGTAAATATAACATACATGGCAGTAAACCTTTGCCACAATGAAAGTTGAAACTCTCAGGATTACAGCATTTTGGATGGAGTTTCATATAACTGCCACGGGCAGACCGTATTCTGGAGCTGGCCTGTCACAACGAAAAATGAAAGTCCTTTAATTCCAGCATGTTGGTAAGACTTTCATATAAAAAATATTTAACTCAATTTTTTGAGTTGGCATATGGGGAAAGGGCAGGTGTGTATTTTGCACAAGTTAGACACGTGAGCCTTAATAAAAATGCGTCCCTGCACGCCACGGAGAACACTGTAGCAGGGACGCAAATTAAGTAAAATTTTAGTTTTTACAATTTGGGAATCAGATTGGTGCCATAAAAATCCATGGAGAGTTTTACAAGGGTTCCGTCTTTGTACATGGAATCAATAACTTCATTTAGTTTTTGCACCAGGGATTCGCTGTTTTTACGGCTTTTGTCAAGGGCAACACTTAAGGGTTCATAATAGGTGGGATCGCCCAGCATTTTCAGGGGACATCCCTTACCACATCCACTTGTAATGGACTGGGCCAGGGTCTGGCGGGAGGTAAAAACAGCGTCCAGACGGGCACCATCACCCAGGGCCAAATCTTCAATCTGATTGGCATCGGTGGGATAGGTTTTTAAATTTGAATGGCTGGGCTTCCAGGAGAGATAGGTGATTTTGGTGTCCTGGATATCAAGATCCTGCTGCATGAATCTCTCATTGGTTGTCTCCGAGGCAACACCGATTTTTTTATCCTTTAAGTCATCAATGGTTTTGATGGTGGTGTTATCTTTGTGGATGGCAAACTGGGCAGGGGAGCTGTAATAGGGAATGGTAAACAACAGGGCATTTTTCCGCTCTTTGGTGGGGGTCATGGAACCCACAGACATATCCCATCGTTTGCCCCATTTACCGGCGGTGATGAGGTCCCAGTCCGGCGTGATAAATTTAACTTTAACGCCCAGACGTTTGGCTATTTCTGTGGCTACGCTGATATCAAAGCCTTCCAGTTCTCCTTTTTCGTTGAGAAAACTCTGGGGCGCATAGTTGGCGTCGGTGGAGACTTTAATAACGCCTGCGGCCATGATTTCGTCAAGGACCGATCCTGCGGCCATGGTGCTTTGTACAGAAAAGATCAAGAGTCCGGCCATCAATAGTCCCAAAAACAGGTTCCGTTTCATTTGCATTTTTTCTCCTCAATTAAAAATAATAATTAATCACCAGGGTGATCAAAATTGCCCTCCTTCCCATTGAATGGAAGTATCTGTGACATGATAACGGATGGAGAGCGTAACTGTTCCGTTCCGGAAATTTTCTTAATATAACATGGACGTGATCTCTATACCATTTAAAAAGAATAGGGTTTTTCTATGATATGATCGTTTTTTTTTATGGATGTCTCAATGGTCAGTTGATTTATTTCTCTATGTTTCAATGATCAACGCTGGATTGGCTCTACCATTATCCAGCAAGCAGCTCCCTGGCAAGTTTGACCCCGTCTCCGGCATTCTCGGCAAAGGCATCTGCCCCAATGCGTTTGGCCCATCTCCGGGTCACCGGCGCGCCGCCCACCATGGTTTTAAAACGGCCTTTCAGTCCTGCTTTTTTAAGCTCTTCTTCCAGTTTTTTCTGTTCTGGCATGGTGGTGGTTAAAAGGGCGCTGGTGCCAATGATATCGGCATTGAATTTGTCAGCCCCTTCAATGAATTTTTCAACAGACACATCCCGACCCAGATCTTTTACCTCAAATCCATTGGCCTTGAACAGGGAGACCACAATGGTTTTGCCGATGTCATGGACATCCCCTGCCACCGTGCCAATGATGATCCTTCCGCCGGAGGTGGTTTCGTTTTCCGGGATGGCTTCATTAATAAGCTCTGTGGCCGTCTGCATGGCTGTTGCGGCCTGGATCAGTTCCGGCAGAAACAGGGTCCCCATGCCAAAGAGTTCTCCCACTTTGTTGATGCCGGGGATGAATCCCTTGTTGATAAGTTCAATGGGGTTGATTCCTTCTCCCAGCCCTTTTTTTGCCATCTCTTCTGCAAGCCCGGCATCGCCCTTAACAATGGATTCCCTGGCCTGTTCAAATATTTTTGTTGTCATCTGTCTCTTTTCTCCACAATCAATAGAACTGATCTGTATTGTTTCGTTGGTTATTCGGCATATCTGCTTTGGGGTCGTTTTTGAGAGAACGGTGTCCGTTTTTTCATCGCCCGACATACGTCAAGGCGATGATTTTACTGGCAGGACAATTAAAGGCCCATCTGAGCCTTGAACAATTCCACCGACCGAATTTTAATATCTAATAGTTCTGCAATTTTCATCTTTGCGCGAATGCCCTTGGGGCCGCCTGCAATGGAGGTAACTGTGCCGAGTCCCAGGTCCTTCCTGAGTTCGCGCATAACCTCTTCATTGGTCAGGTCAAATACCTCAATCCCCAGTTTTTCTGCAACATATGCCTTGGCGTCATTTATTTTCATCTTGCGGGTCATCTGCATCCAGGCAACCAGATCTCCGGCTGTTCGAATACCGCCCATGCATGATGCCATGATATGTGCAATGGCCATTCCCATTGGATCGCCGACGCCAATCTACAGCCCGTCGGCCTTGCCAATTTGTACAAGGGCTTTGGACACCCGGGTGACGCAGTCAATGGGTGGTTGTTCCATCATGGGAATACCGCATACCCCCATGCCCACATTGGCATGGACCGGGATGGTGGCCGCATCGGTGGTGGCCTTTAAAAAGGTCACTGCCCGGGCAAGGTTCCAGGGAACGGATTCCGTGGTGGAGGTGTTTACCGCCATGCCGTAGATGTCGGCCCCGGCCTTTTCAACGGCCTTGACCTGGTCTATGGTGTACATCCCGGCAATGCGTTTATCGTTATAGGTCAACTCCCCATGCATGCCAAGGATGAACTCACCGGCCCCTCCCATGAGGATGGGAAGATCCGGGAATTTTTCCTTGAGCCGCTCAACTCCATTGAGAGCTGCCAGAAAGTCGGCATCTCCGGCAGAGCCCGAGGTGTCAAAGTTTAATCCCTCAAGACCCACCTCTGCCAGTTTGGATCCCACAAAGACCAGATCATCGGCCAGGTATTCACAGGCCTGTTCCTGGGCACGCCTGGCCTCTTCGATTTTACCAAGGGGCATCAGCTCTGCTGCATTGGGGCAGGGGCCATCGGGCTGGAAATAAAGCCCCATGTTGGGCTGGGCACCGTAAAAGAAGGGGGCTGTGGTGGCCTGGGAAATATTGTAATAGTCGTTGGCCTCAAAGTTGATGATACTCTTGACAGGTTTGTAAGAGTAATCGCTGTGGCCAAGGGAGGTGGTGTCTGCCCCGCAGGCACGTTCATAGGTCAGCACTGCCTGCTGGCGGCTTAAAGGGGTGCCCACGCCACCGCCGTCCTGGCCGGAGTAAAAGCTCATGGTGGTGCCGTCGTCGGACACAACGACCTCTTCGCCGGGATTGACACTGACAATGCGGGAGGGTTCAGCCAGGATGTCAAAGAGTTTTTTCTGATCTCCTTGACTCAGCTCGGGAACACCCATGCGTTTTGCCGCATCGGCACAGCCGTCCTGGATGTCATCCATCACATCTTCGACATCCATGAAGAGCCGTTCACCATCCCCCATGCGGGTTAAAATCTGGTTGCTCATGTGTTGTCTCCATTAAAAATGCCCATCTCCCGTTCCGTGTCCGTCACAATGGACCGAATGGTGGCCAGAACATCGTCTGGCAGGGGGGTGGGCTGATGATTTTCAATTATGGTTTTGACTTTTATTATGGCCCGTTCATAGGCCGTGGTGGCACCGGCTTTTTCCCAGGCCCCACGCATTTTTCGATCAATTATTTCTGCTCTGGACTGGCTTCTCATCCATTTAAAGGTGTGGGGGTTCATGAGGTAATCTCCGCCGGGGCCTGTCTCCTTGACAGCATCCAGGGCAAGGGTTTCATCATTCACCGGTATTCCCTGCACCGTATGTTTGATCATCCGTGCGAATTCGCAATCCAGAACCAGTTGGCCATAATCAAAGGTGATGCCGCTTTCCAGCATCCCCAGACCGTATATCATATTGGCACCTGCCAATGCGGGTATCAGTCCGGTTAATGTTTTTTCATGGCCTGTCTGGGTATCAGATATTTTGCTGTCGCCCTAACCACCGGCGACATAGCTCGGAAGCGCATAGTAGCGTGCAAGTCTTGCCACAGCTCCGCTGATGAGGGCACATTCCGGTGTCCCCACGGTGGCAGCGGCAAGTTTTAAATCCATGGCCGTTGTGGAGCTGCCGTAGATCACCGGGGTGCCCCGTCGTGTGAGCTGGGCCAGGGTGATGCCAGCCAGGATCTCTGCATTGTGGTTCACCAGGGTACCGGCCAGGGTCACCGGAGAGGTGCCGCCGGCCATGGCCATGGAGAGAATGTTGCAGACCACATTGTTTTTGGCCGACTCCATGATGATCTCACAGCAGTCTGCAATGAGTTTCAAGGGGCTCACCGGGCAGGTGGTGAATGAGACCAGTCTGCGTTTTTCAAAGGCCTCCTCGCCTCCGGCAATGGCTTTTCCCATGTCGATTATTTTATTTAAGAATTTGCCGTTCACCGGGCCAAAGGCGCAATGCTTGGTGGTGTTGGTGAGATAGGCTTCGGCATTGTGCAGGGCAACACTGTCCTGGTTTACATCATGGGCACCCAGGGCCTTTTCACAAAAATCGATCTCTTCAAGATAATCAATTACCTTTGCAGAATCCACCACATCCTTTTTAAAGGGGGGGCGGTTCTCTCCGGTGTAGGGGTCGTTGATCATCACCCCCTCACTGAAATTGGTGAAATGAACCCTTGTGCTTTCAAGTACAATGTCATGTTTTGGGTCCCGGCCGTGCAATACCACTTTGGAGGGGGCCCATCTAATGGCATCTTCCACCACATGGGGGGGGATTTTCACCATGCGGGTGTCACGGTTCACATGGGCACCGCCTTGTGCAAAGCGATCAAGTGCCTCGTGGTCCTCCACAAACACACCTGTTTCAGCCAGAACCTCCAAGGTTCCCAGATGAATCTCTTCCAGCTCATCCTCGGTGAGGATGTTGAGACTCAGCCCGGAACCCAAAAGTCTTCCGGCGTGTAAGTTTCGTTTCATAGGAAATCATTCCTTTAGGTTTAAGTCAATTTTTTCAATATGCTGCAATAAATTGTTTTCCCCGGTCTATGAGTTCGTCATGGTCATCGGGCGGGGTAAGTGTTTCAATCATCTGATGGGTATATTCCCGCAACAGTTTTCCGGCATCCGGGCATTGATTGACCTGCCATTGGTCCAGGGTATGTCCCGGCCAGATGGGGCTTTCAAACCGAAATTCTCGGAAGTGTTTCCCCGTGGAGGGGGCCGCCAGGTAATTTCCTGCGGATCCCATGGCGTTTATTTCAGCCAGGTTCACCGTTTCAGGGTCAATGGAAAAGCCCTGGTTAAAGATGCGGGAGAGACGGATCACCTCGTTGGCATATACTACGGCCGCCGGGCTGAAGGCCATGGAGTCAAAGTTGCCACCCACAAAGGGAGCAAGACCCACCTTGCCCATGATACTTGTGAGATGATTCATCCAGAAGGTGCCGCTTGCCAGGAGATCTGGTCCCCATCCGGGTCCACTTCCCGAGGTTCCGGAGTGGGGGATTTTATAATGGTTCATCATCTCAGCGCAGGCAAGATTGATGAGCATGGTATGGGGGGTGTAAACACTCATCATGTTTTTCATGTCAAAGCCTGCTGGCAGGTTTCCGGCGATGATGGGCGTACCCTTTTTGACGATCTGGGCAAAAACGATGCCCGCCAGAAGCTCCGCGTTGAGAAGCGCCAGGGTCCCCCCCGGGGTGATGGGGGCCGTTGCCCCGGACATCCCATAATTGTTATAGATAAAAGGCAGGCCCCGGTCCACGGTGACCAGAATTTTTTCGACGGTCTCTTGGTTGAGTACCAAGGGGGTGATGGGATTGAAATAGGGAATCACAAAGGGGTTTTCTGCCAGGTTTCCATGGAGGGATTCCATCATATCCAGGGTCGGTTCAAAGCAGTTGCTTTCCGACATGAGCAGCACCAGGGGTTTGGTGGTATTGGCCAGCATGGCAAGGCTGGAGAAAAGATCGGCGTTTCTCGGATCCAGATCCTGGGCAATGCCCGGAGTGGAGATCACATCAAACTGTTCCAGGGCATCCCCCAGACGCACCGCTGTTTCCATATGTTTAATGGAAAAGGGGGTGGTCTGGTCTGTTAAAGGGTCCTGGTAGTGGAGATTGGTTACCCCCACTCCAAAACGGGTGGAATCCTGGGAAAGATCCCCCAGCACAAACCGCTGCTCTCCGGTACGGTTATGGATGTTAATGCTGGATGGTGCCTGATCCAGGGCCCATTGCACCAGTTCTTCTTCGATGAAGACCTGGTTGTTGTTTTCAATGCGACAGGAAAATTTGGCAAATAGCTCCACCGCTTTGGGGGAATTCACCTGTATCCCCGTGGCGGACAGAATATCCAGGGATTGTTGATGGATCTGTTGGATCTGTTCGGTTTTTAACAGATGAAGTGACGGTGTGACAGCTGCCATTGGCATTGGTCCCCTTGCTTTTTTGTTAATAGTCGACCCGACTTAATTTGTAAGTGTTGCCACCATTAGGGTAACAGGTTTATATCAATGGTTTGCTTTCCCTGTCAAGGGAATAATCAAGCTTGATTTTCAGTCATACGGGTCAGTATAAAGCACAAATCTGACCCTGTTCTCGCAAAAATATCCTAAAAACTTGATTGTAGATTGAGTAACAAATAACACTTGAAACGCCCCTGGGAAAATGTTACTACTTTTAGAGTAACTCTTAAGGGACCGAAAAATACCATACCAAGTTGTGTAGAATTTTAAAGGACGGCAACATCCTGGGTTCTGTTTTTTTGATAAATATCGCCTTCTATCATGGGCTTTGGGGAGAATTATAAATGAATAAAGATATTACGGAATTGAACGTGGGGCTTTCTAAGTATGTCATAACGGCATATAAATCGCTGCTGGGAGATCATCCTGTGAATGGATCTCAATTAAGCCGTAACTCCGGAATTCCCAGGGCAAGGATTTATGATGTCCTCCGCACCCTGAAATCCAAGGGGTTTGCGGTGGAGTCCAGTCGGGGTATGTATACGCCCATCCCCTCTGGAGAGTTGGTTCAACGGCTTCGCCATGACCATGAGTCGGCCCTGTCGGCCCTGGAGACCGATTTGAAAGATGCAGAAAAAGAGGCCGGAAGTGATGTGATCTGGAGAATTAAAGGGCATGTGGCGGCCATGGGTAAAGCAAAGGAGATGATTGGTGCGGCCCGGGATGAGATTTATGTCCGGATCTCTCCCAAAGAGGGGATGCATCTTGATGAACCTTTAAAGGCCGCCGAGCTTCGGGGGGTCCAGGTAAAATACATTTCTATGGCACCGGTGGAGAAGATGTTTGAAATTCAGGTGATCCATCCCCAGACGAAGACTGATGAACCGGGGCCGGAACATCGCTATTTTGATATTGTTGTGGACCGCAAAGAGATGCTTTGCGGCATGTTTGTGGCAGGAGATGAAGTCAATTCTGTGCTCAACTGGGGTAGAAATGACTGGTTTGTTATTTCCGGGAGAGATAGCCTTCGTCACGATTTTTTCCATTACTTTCTTCATAAGATTGAAGAGCTCAAGCAGCCTCTGTCGGATGCTGACAAGGTTCTTTATCGCCTGATCCAGAAAGATATTTGAGTTTACTTTTTTTCATGCATGCATGATGGCTAAGGACCGCTGTGGAAGTGATAACGCAAATCTATTCATAATCTATGAGCCTGTTGATTAAGTCGCTATTTTCATATTTCAGGTATCAGTACTGTCTATATCATGTATGTTGGTTCAGTTAATCACTATATCTTGTGATAATAAAATCGAATCAGACTGAAATCGCCTTTAAATCAACAGACTCATCTATCTAAATCCTAACAGGATGGATCATGAAAGTGTCGCTGTAGTGTTAGACCGAAGAGTTAATGAAAAGGCCGTTACATACACATGTATGGGCGGTTTTTTTTATTTTTAATTGCTACTTTGAATATCGGGGCAAAGAAATTAGAAGCAAATCCAAAAAATAGTTGACACATGGGGAAGGGCTGTATTAGTGTTGCCTCAATAGTAGCAACATTAAAATTCGGAGGCAAAATGAAGCAGATTCTGGTATTAGGCGCAGGCCTTGTGGCACGTCCCCTTGTACGATATTTGTTGGCCCAGGAAGATATTGAAGTCGTGCTTGCAGATCAATTGCAAAGCAGGGCAGAAGCACTGATTGAGGGGCATCCTTCGGGCCGGGCCATTGCCATGGATGTCCAGGATACGGCCCAACTCAACGAGACCGTGTCCAGGGCAGACATTGTCGTCAGTCTGCTTCCCTGGATTTTTCATCCCAAAATCGCAAGGCTGTGTCTTGAACATAAAAAACATCTGGTAACAGCTTCCTATGTTAAAGAGGAGATGCAGGCCCTTGATGCTGCTGCCAAAGAGAAAGGATTGATTTTTCTTAATGAGGTGGGGGTGGATCCGGGTATTGATCACATGGCTGCCATGAAAACCATTGATGAAATAAAGGCCGCCGGTGGTGAGGTGACCACATTTCACTCCTATTGCGGTGGATTGCCAGCCATGGCAAATAATAACAACCCCCTTGGTTACAAATTTTCCTGGAGTCCGGAAGGGGCCTTACTTGCCGCGGGTAATGATGGCAGATACCTGGAGGATGGGAAGGTTATGGACGTGCCAGGCTGTGACTTGTTTGAACACTACTGGCTCACGGATATTCCCGGTTCCGGGGTGTTTGAAGCCTATGTGAATCGGGATTCGCTTCCCTATTTAAAGCTGTATGATATTCCCACGGCCCAGAATATTTATCGTGGCACCTTAAGGAATGTTGGGTATTGTGAAACATGGGGATTTTTAAAAAAACTGGGACTCATGAATCGTAAAATGAAGTTTGATATGCACGAGACCTCTCCCTGCCAAGTTATTTCCAACATGATTCACAGTAATGGAAATGATGTTAAAGGCGATGTGGCTGCCTACCTTAAAATCCCCAGACACTCCCTGACCCTGAAAAAATTGGAATGGCTGGGCATGTTCAGCAATGATTACCTGACCCTGGGGACGGTGTCCGTGTTTGACATGTTTGCCCATATTTTAAAAGAAAAACTGACCTATAATGACGGAGAGGTGGATCTGCTGCTCCAGCACCATGAATTTGTGGCGAGATATCCCGATGGTAAAGAAGAGATGACCATGTCCACACTCATGGACACGGGCACCCCCGGGGGAGACAGCTCCATGTCCAAAACCGTTGGGTTGCCTGCAGCCATTTCTGCCCGGCTCATTGCCGAAGAAAAAATTGATTTAAAGGGCGTTTGCATTCCGGTTCATTACCAGATATATAAACCAGTGCTGGCGGAACTGGCAGCGTTGAATATTAAATTTGTTGAGCGTAAAACCATACTTTAGTGTGGTAAATTCCCAATTGTGGAGGGGGCAGGCTTGGCTTATGGGCATTAATTCCGGCTCTTGAAAATATGTTTGGTGGGTATGATTATTTAAAGAGGTTCTGAGAACTTATGGCTCTGGGGTTGTCTTTGTCTGGTTTAATAAGGCCCATAATCCAGACCTGACCCCCATTTAAATATCAGGGAGATGTTATGAAATCGTTACTTATTCGGGCAGAAGATAAGAATATTTGGGAAAAAAGAGCATCCATTGTACCGGAGGATCTGAAACTGATCCTGGAAGAGACCGGAGCCAAGGGGTACATTGAAAAAAGTGAAAAACGTTTTTTCACCGAAGATGCCTATGAAGCTGCTGGAGCACAGGCCTGTGAGGGCATGGAAAAAGGGGAGGTGATCTTTGGGGTAAAGGAAATTCCCGAAGAAAAAATCCTGGACGATAAAACCTATATTTTCTTTTCCCACACCATCAAGGGGCAATCATCTGGAATGCCGCTTCTGAAAAAAATTATGGACAGCAACGCCACCCTCATTGATTACGAAAAGATCACCGACGATAAGAATCGCAGGCTTATTTATTTTGGACGATATGCCGGGGATGCCGGGGCCATTGATATTCTCCGTCTCATGGGAGAATATTGGGCGCACCATGGCATTGATACGCCTTTTAAGGCATGCAAGCCCGCCCACCAATACACCTCCGTTGCAGATGCCAAGGTTCATATTTCAAAAATCGGGGAGACCATTAAATCCCAGGGGTTACCAGCAAAGTTGAGCCCCATGGTTATTGGTGTGCTGGGATATGGCAATGTCTCCGGTGGCGCCCAGCAGATCTTTGATTGCCTTCCCACCCAGCGCATTGCCCCAGGGGATCTCAACGCATTTGTGGAAAAGGGTGACTTTGATCCCAGAACCGTTTACGTCTCTGTGTTTAAAGAAGAAGATCTGGTGGCAAATAAAGAGGGCAAGGCCTTTGAACTCCAGGAGTATTATGACCACCCCGAACGGTTTGAAAGTAAATTTGAACAATATATGCCAGCCATCAGCGTGCTGGTTAATGCTGTGTACTGGGACAAACAATATCCCCGGTTTGTCACCTGGGAGAATCTGAAACGTCTGTATGAAAAACAGGAATCTCCCCGGTTTTGCGGCATTGCCGACATCACCTGTGATACCCATGGCTCCATTGAGTGCAATGTGAAATCAACGGATTCCGGTCTACCTGCCTACCTGGTAAATCCGCTGACCCAGGCTGTCACCGACGGCCACAAAGGGGATGGCATCGTGGTGCTGGCAGTGGATAATCTGCCCTGTGAAGTCCCCAATGACTCATCCACATTTTTCAGTAATCAGTTAAAGCCTTTTGTGGCCAATATTCTGGAAGCGGATTATGCAAGTTCCCTGGATGAGTCCGGGCTTTGCCCCGAGATCAAAAAAGCGGTGATTGTTTATAATGGCCACTTAACCCCTGGGTATGAATATCTTCGTAAATTTTTGTGATTGCTTCTGGCCCGGGTTGTAGTGGCCCAGGCCATGGCAGCATGAAATTTAATGCCTGCTGTTCGGGCCGGGGCCGATTGAAACTAAAAATCGGCGGATACCAGCCCTGTGACGTCAGTGAAGAAAAAACAAGACCGCTTAAGGGGGGCAATCCCCTGGATAGATTTCAATGAATACTTCACAACAAAGGGGCCTTAAAGCCCGAGGACAGGATAAGATAATTTGGCTCATCGCGGATTAGTGTGATTCCATGACAAAAAGTTTCACATAATTTTGAGGGCTACCCACCTAAACCTGGACAAACTGTAAAATCAATGGTTTAGATAGCCTTGATATGCACAGCAGCAAGGCTGAAAATTGTCCCGAGGCGGGTAGCCTTAATTACAATACCTTGACGATAATACAAAATCAGCATCCGTATAAATGGCCCATCTTATGACCAACCCCGAGGATTATGCCTCATTCTTTTTCTTTTTCCCGGTAATCAGCAAAGAGAGGGACTTAACGCTATCTTCTAACTCTTCAACCTGGGTGTTTATCCGGTGGGAAGCGTCTGCAGAGTCCCTTGAATGCTCGACATTATCCAGTATGGCCTGTTCCACCTCTGAAATAGAAGCGTTGACCTGATCAATGCCGGTGGATTGCTCACGGGAGGCAACCAGTATTTCAGATACAATATGCCTGAGCTTATCGGTATTTTCCGATACATTCGCAAAGGCATCATTGGTGATGGAAACAAGCGTTGCGCCATCATTGATTTTATGAACAGTTCCCTCAATGAGCTTAGAGGTGTCTTTTGCCGCTTGGGCTGCCCGCATGGCCAGGTTTCTTACTTCATCTGCCACCACGGCAAACCCTGCACCGGCTTCGCCGGCCCGGGCTGCTTCCACCGCCGCATTCAGGGCCAGAAGATTGGTTTGGAAAGCGATTTCGTCAATGGTTTTAATAATATTGAAAGTTTCCTCACTGGCTGTGGATATCTCTTTCATGGAGCCCACCATCTGGGACATGGATTCATTGGCGGAATTTATCATTGTTTTTACATCTTTAACCAGGATATTTGCCTGGTCTGCACTATCGGTATTCTTACGCGTCATGGCCGCCATTTCATCCATGGCAGCAGAAGAGCTTTCAATGGATGCCGCCTGATTTGAAGCGTTCTGTGCCATGGCTTCACTGGCATGGGAGACCTGGGCCGATGCCGATACCACCTCAGCGGACACGCTTTTCATCTCGTCGGTCATGATATTTATTTTTCGGGTAATGGAACGGCTGATGCCCGTGCCGAACAGGAGAGAAAAAAGAAAACCGATGAAAATGCCCGCGATGGTTATCTTCTGGGTGGAATCCGAACGGCTGAGGGCAATCTCCGCCTCTTCTGTGGTTTTTCTTCGGTTAATTTGGTTTAGGTTATTCAGTACCTGAAAAATATTTGTCCGGGATACGGCATAGGTTTCGGAGAAAAAGGCTTCCATTTTTTTAAATAAATTTTCCGCAATAAGGGTCTGGTTATTTAATTTATGGAATAATGCGGAAATATGTGCTGCGGATTTCATCAATTTGACTTCATAGGTGAACGATGCACCATCAATATCCCCTTGCCGAATGAATTCTTTTATTTCCTTTACAGCGTCATAAAACTGCTCCATGGGGGGAACAATCTGGCTTAAGATCTCTTTGATTTCACTATTACTCGTGGTGTAGGTTGAACTCCACCTGTGAAAATAACTCTGGGAAATATCATCATAACCCTGGATTTCAAGCTCTGTCTGGAGCATATTACCCACCTGCCCGATGATAAAGTAATATTCTCCTTTAATTGTTTCAATATTTTTGCGCAGAAGATTGGGATTAAGTACCCCGTTTGCCACCACTTTTTCCGACAACCCAACAAAATTAAGTGTATCTTGTCTCAATTTTTCCCAAGCGTCGGAAAAGTTTTTCCAAAGTTCGGCTCCCACTTCATCATGATCAAGCTCCGAAAAAATGGCTGACTGGGCCTCACATTGAAGGATTTCCCTGCGTATTTCCTTATACTGCTGCTCAATTCCCGCAGTGTCCTGGTGGGCCATTAATAATGTGATCAAGCCGTTTTCAATACTGGCGATGTTGTTCTTAATAATTAAAAGACTTTCAACGGATGGTAGTTGAACGTAGCATGCCTGATTAATGGACCTTGTAGTCTCTCTTACTGAAAAAAAACCCACCATACCGACGATAACGAGCACTAAGGCAACAACTGTGAATGAAATAACAAGTTTGCCTGTCAATCCTTTTACTTTCATACAGAGTCCTTTAACCCACATTTCGCTCATTTTTATAATGATTATGTAATTATTACATGATCTTAACTTGATTTTTTAATGGCCAACTTTTTGGTATTAATAAATTCAATAAGTTATAAAAAAATAAGCGAATAGAGGGCTTTAATACCTGTCTTCAACAGATGTTGCCTTGCAGCGCCGTTGTGAGATACAGGCATATGGGCTTGGCAGGGTTTATTTTGGTATTTTTTTGTCAACCATATCCATGACTTTTCTCAAGGAATCGTAGTTTTTATCCTCCGCTGCAACAAATCCTGTCAATCCTTTTTTGATACTACCGAATATAGCGGGATCTTTGAGTTCCAGAATTTCCTTTTTTAACAAATTATACTGGCTGTCATCCATGGTATGATGGGCAACAATCAAAAAGTCATAAACCGGCTCTGATTTGGCGATAATTTTAATTTTATTTAATTTTTTTTCTGCGACGGCAATTTTAATACCACCGGCCGGATACTCTCCCATGGCAATATAATTAGCCACTTTGTCATGCTTTCCCAGAAATTCATAGCTGGAAAGGGAATCAAATACACCGGCATCCATTAGCATTTTGGCTGGCATGTAGCAAGATAGGGTAGATTGCCTTGCGCCAAAGGCAAATGTTTTGCCCTTTAAGTCGGCAAGCGTGTTGATAGATGCATCATTTTTCCCTGCAATGACTACAGCATAGAAATAGGGTTTATGATTGGTTTCAATGCCTGCCATTAATTTAAATACACCCGCTCCTTCGGGACCGGATGTGGCAATAACATAGGGGCTGGGACCAATGTATCCAAAATCAAAATATCCAGACTGAAATTTTTGGATGGTATCTGGATAATCTTTGCCCGTTTCAAACCTTATCGTACAACCGCTTTTTTCACTTAGATAATTTAAAAAGGGATTTAAAGATTTCTTAACTTTGGAGATTTTTCCCACGGCAATGGCCCCAAAAATAAGTTCCTTTTTTTCCGAGGCCTGTGCAGATAAAGAAATGGCCATAATAAAAAATATGGTGATCAATAAATAGGTTGTGCGCGTATAATATTTCACGTGACTTCTCCTAAAAAAGTTGAATTGAGGTTTGAAAATCAGGGGTTGGTCATAAGCTGGGCCACTATACGGGGGATAAAATTTTACTCACCGCAAATCACTGTAATGACTGGGTTTAACTTTTAACATTAAAATTCCATCACAAAATGGCCGACGTTATGAGCGAGCCCAAAAACCATAAGTTCTCAATAACCCAGGGTGATAAAGCCTGCTTAACCTTTAAACGCCGGGTGCTATTCAAAAAAATTTCCTGAATGCCCGGACTTATTGAGAATTTATCAGAAACTCTATCTAAGATGCTGAATTTATGAGAGTTATAATTCTCGTTGTGCCAGGTGGTTATTGCCATGTATGTTATATGAAAGAGTCGGTGCGCCTAATATCCTTTCATGCTTCGTTGTGGGCAGGCCGGGTCCAGAATACGGTATAGCCGTGGCAGTTATATGGAACTTATGTTTAATTTTTTTTGCAATATGGTTTTGAGGTGTGACCATAACTTCGGCCAGTTCGAATCGCCTTTTTTTGAAATAAAAAATATTTTAACTACAAAAAAATAATACCGGTATTAGTGGCTCATCATGCTTCTATGAGCAATCCCATTTTTAAAAAATATAACATGGGGAATAGAGATATACAAGCAATCTTTACTGAGATATTACTCAAATATTTTTCGACCTGTGCGGGTAGGTCATTGTTGATCCTATTGGGATTGGCAGCATAATACTAAGGTACCCGAGCAGATAGCCCTCAAGATAAAACCCAGATATATCAACGATATATATTCATAGAATACTGAAAACATATGTGTGGGTATTTATTTGCAAACGAATGGTACAGTTCTAAGGGTAGGATTGTCCCTGATTTGTTCTGTTTTTATATGAACCCGCATATAACATGCTGATATTGTTAGAATTTTATTTTTCGTTGTGGCAGTTGCTCCTGATATTTGGGTCACTTAGTATCTGTATTGTCAAAACATTGTTAATCTGAACATTGTATTTTCCAATATATTTTGAAAAGAAAAAATATCTCTTTATCCGTACATTTTTCAATATCAAATGAGTTCCCATTTCGGACAAGTCAACAATATAAGCATTGGAAATTTTTTTGCTTTTTAATACAGGCTCTTTTCTTTTGAGTATAAGCTTAACTTCTTTTTCCCTCAGCTTAAGAAAATCCCCCACTTTGTTTAACTTCAACAGTCCGTCCATTTGAAATTGCACGCTATCGCTGTTACCGCTGCTATTACTCATGATTGTTTAATGCTCTTATCTTTATTGTTTTTTGTTCCCCCAAAAAGCCCATGATATTGTTTCCATGGCTGTCATATTACAATTGACAAAAATGCATACAAATAGTTCTATGCATGCGGGGAACGATGGCTGAAGCCTGGGCCATTCCATTCTCCATGCAAATCGTTGGTTTTTTTTAGACATTCAACCATACAGCAAGCTTGACTGGAGCGCAAATGATCCTTGATAATGATGACAGTCTGAACTCCGAAAACCTGGTTTTAATCAGGATTTGCTCTGATCATACTGACACCGGGAGTAACAGAAAGTCATAATGAAAAATAAAATACTCAATATCGGTATTGTGGCCCATGTGGATGCTGGCAAGATCACGTTGACCGAGCAGCTGCTTTTCCAGTCCGGAGCCATCAAAAAACCAGGCAGCGTGGACAAAGGCTCCACCATAACCGACAATCTGGCAAATTCCATTTGTAGGATCACATCAAAAAATGACATGAACCGTGTAGATCCCACAGCCCGGATTTTTATTGGGTCCCATGCAGATTGAAATATTAAATCATATGTTAAAAGAGCGATTTGATATTGAAGTGAATATCAAACCACCCAGGGTGCTATACAAAGAAACGGTTATGACTGAGTCCGAAGCCACCGTGCGTTACACCATGCCAAAGCCCTGCTGGGCCGTGATGACGTTCAGTGTATCCCCTGGAAAATTAAATTCCGGGGTGGTATTTGAATCTTTGGTGAGCGTTGACGATATCAGTCAAAAATACCAGAACGAAGTGGCAAGGGCGATCCCTTGGGCTTTGCAGCAAGGCATAAAAGGATGGCCTGTCACGGATATTAAAATACGTATGCTTAGCGGTGAAGAGCACACGGTGCACTCCAATCCCGGGGATTTTTTACTGGCCACCCCCATGGGAATCATGAATGCCCTGAAAAATGCCGAAACCCGATTACTGGAGCCTTTTTATGATTTTGATATAAAAGCGCCCCAGGATTTGTTAGGGTCAATAACAAACGATTTAAACAATATGAAGGCGGATTTGGGGAATCCTCAGTTTGATGGCCATCTGTTTTCTTTGAAAGGAACGGTTTCGGTGGCTGAAGCCATGGATTACAGCATTAAATTCAATGCCTGCTGTTCGGGGAAGGGCCGATTGAAATTAAAAATAGGTGGCTATCAACCTTGTGAAGTCACCGAAGAAAAAATAAGAGAAATTAAGGGCGTCAGCCCCTTGGACAGATCTCAATGGATTCTCCATAACAGGGGGGCCTTAAAATCAGATGATAGGATAATATAATATAGAGAAATTACTCAAAGGAGGCAGATTATGGATATGTATATCATTACAGGCGGGTCCAAGGGGCTTGGGGCCTCTTTTCTAAGGCATTTGGAGTCCATTGATGCGGTGGTGGTTTCTCTATCACGAACAAAACCTCCGGGCCGGTGTATTCATAAACCTGTGGATTTGTCCCACCCTGAAAGCCTCGACGAAGTCATGGGTAACCTGTTTAAAGAGACCGATTTTTCCGGGGTGTCATCGGTGACCCTGATTAACAACGCTGGAACCCTTCCCCCCATTGGGCCTGTGCAAGGTCTGGAACAGGAAGAGATCATATTTAACATCAGTGTAAACTTCATGGCACCCATTGTACTGACATCCATTTTCATCCGGGAGTTCCAGGAGTTTCCTGGTGCCAAACGGGTGGTGAACATTTCATCGGGGGCTGCCATGACTCCCTACGAGGGCTGGAGTCTTTATTGTGCTTCCAAAGCCGGTCTTGAGCAGTTTACCCGGTGTGTGGCAAAGGAGCAGGAAAGATTGGATTCCGGTGTGTTGATCATTAACTTTAATCCCGGGGTCATGGATACCGACATGCAAGCCATCATCCGGGGGACATCCGAGCAGCAATTCCCGGCCCGGCAGCGGTTTGTGGATCTTCATAAAAATCAAGTCTTAATGGATCCGGACATTGTTGCTGCCTGCCTTCTTCGGGGTCTTGGGGTTGGAGAGCTGGTGTCCGGGGAAACCTATGGTTTGGCGGATTTTAACTGCCTGGGGCCAGCGTGAATGGTTTGAGTTACCCTGGGGTGTGTGAGGCTATGGGAAAAGATATTTTGGTAAATTTATCATCAAAAATTTGAACATTGAGTTAAACATATTGATCAATGGCATCTATGAGAATATGTATATGGGCCTTTTCTGCCTGGGAAAGGGAAAGAAATGCCGAATTTAATGATTCATCATGGGTTTTGTATGCCACAAACCGATAAAGATCAAAGGCGTGGTACTCCATATTAATGGCATTTTCAAGGATATCCAGGCCCATGCTATCACTGTCTACGGCAAGGTTGGCCAACAGATCCTTTAGGCGAATTCCCCCTTCCAAAAGTTCACCTGATAATCCAGCATAGATCGTTTCATAGGAAGCCACTTCCTCCGTGGCCGTTTTCAAATGAGAATAAATCAATGCCGCATGGGCTGTTTCGCCATCCCGGACCTCTTCCATCACCGGGTTAAGTCCTAAATGGGCATAGTGGTCAATGATGTGGCTGTAAAACTGGAAAGCCCCTTTTTCAAGGTTCATGGCAAATAAAAGGGTCTCCCTTACCCCTTTTCCTGGATTAAAATATTTTAGTTGGGGGACCTCTTTTATCTTTTTTCCTTCCCACGCCAGCATTCCACCATCAATATTATAGGTTTTTCGGCCGGTGTCATCAAAGAACTCTGCCGTCAGCGCGGCAGCCTTTGATCTGGCTCCGTTCCTGCAGTAAAATATGAGATCCTTGCCAGGCAGTTCCTCCACCCGTTCTTCAAATTCTTTTAAAGGTATGAGAATAGCACCGGGAATGTGGGCATCCATGTATTCCACTGGCTGCCTCACATCAATGAGAAGATAGGCCTTTTCATGGGTTTGGGTCCTGTATCGTTGAAAGGCTCTAACTGACATGGGTTCCATGTTCACCTGCCGTTGTGATGTTTTGGGGTTAAAAAAATGATGATCCTGTTCTGGGGTGCCCAAGCCATCACCTCTCCTTTGCTCAAGATTTGGAACCTCCATCAGAATGTGATCTAAGCGTTTATTATCTTTTCGAGGGTGGCTCAACTCAGCCTTCATTGCTGTGCCTCCATAGGGTATTAACCCACTCTTAGGAAAGTGTCCACAAATACCCTACCTCCTCAATTCTTCCGTGTCGAAAAATGGTGAAAATTGAATCAGATAACTATTCTTCACAACTTCTTCATAATTGTGATGGTAGATTATCCACACGATGTGTTGAATGATTCTATGTACCAGAGATTTTGTGAATCACAATAGTATAAGGAACGTAAATATGAAAGATTCAGATCGCTTCAGTTTCAACCACTCTGTTCTTCAGGCAGGAAAGTTGAGGACGGGGAACTAACTGGCTAATTTGTTTATTACTTTTAAAATGGCGGGGGAGCATCTGTAATGCTGACCCAGATCGGAAAATTTGCAGCTGGCGGGGGGCTGGGGACATTGTGCCATTATGTCCTGCTCTGGATCATGGTTAAACACCATTTTAACCCGATAGTCGCTTCCTGCTGTGGGATGATTGCAGGCGCAGTCGTGGTTTATCTTCTAAA
>CAKZLA010000424.1 GCA_937124525.1 uncultured Desulfobacterium sp. | reverse complement strand
TCCAGGACCGTGGCGGGGAAGCCGTCTTGCCGGTCCTGAAAGACTAAACCAACATTACGGGACACCTGTTTGCGACGCAGAGAGGTTTGGGGTTTCTGATCCAGCAACACCTGCCCGCCTCGGGGTGGCCGAAGGCCAGCCAGGGTGTGGAGCAGGGTGGTTTTGCCTGAACCGTTGCGTCCCAATATGGCCGTGAAGGTACCGCTTTTCATGGCAAGGGATATCCCTTTGAGAATGGGAACATTGCCATGGGAAAAAAACAGGTTTCGGCATTCCAGGGCTATAGCCATCCGCTCCCCTTGTTTTTGTAAAGTAAAAATCCAAAAATCGGAGCCCCGGTGAGGGCTGTTATGATACCCACGGGTAGTTCTGACGTGGTCATGGCGCGGGCGGCACCATCAGCGGCCAGCATGAACAGTGCGCCCAACAGGGCTGTCACGGGCAGCATTTCCTCATGGCGTGGCCCCACAAGGGTTCTGGCCATGTGGGGAATAATCAGGGCAATCCAGCTGATCTGTCCACAGGTAGCCACCATAACCGACACCATAACCGAGGTGAGAATAATCAAGATGATTCGAAATAGTAACGGATTCATGCCAAGGGAGCTTGCCCGGGTATCCCCCATGGAGAGAATATTGAGGCGAAAGCGAAATAGCATGATGATAAAACTGCCCACCAGAACCACGGGTCCGGCAGTGGCAAGGTTTGTCCAGGTCACACGTGTCAAACTGCCCATGATCCAGAAAACAATGCCTGGCAATTCGTCATAGGGGTCGGAAAAATATTTTAAAATCATGAGCAGTGCATTGAAAAAGGACAAAACCACCATGCCAGCCAGGATCATGACAATCACCGGACGGATGGCAATGAGGCGGGCAATGCCAAGTGTCATGGAGACTGCAATGAGACCACATATAAAAGACAATAATTGCACCAGGGAGACGCTTTCTCCGGGCAGAATAATTCCCAGGGCCGCCCCCAGCGTGCATCCGGCAGAGACCCCCAAAATATCTGGAGATACCAGGGGGTTTCGAAAAAGGGCCTGGTAAACAGCTCCGGACACAGACAGCCCCATGCCCACCAGGATGGCCATGAGACACCGGGGAAGACGAATCCACAATAAAACCATTTTTGAGGATGTTAATTCCGGGGCAAGGGGAGTGCCATTTGCCATGCCAGAGAAAATTTTCCAAATATCACACAAAGTGATTTCATATCGGCCTGCCAGCATGGAAATGGAAAAAAAAATCAGCAGCAGAGCCATGAGAATAAGCGGATATTGAAAGGTGGATTTCCTGGGAAGGTGTGAATGATTACTCAACGGTGGATCGCTTCCAGGGGGCGATCGTCCAGGCTTCCGCCCATCTCCATGAGGGTTTTGTGAAATAGTATGTGGTGAAAATTGTTGGCATAGGCGGTGAAATCGATGTCCTGGAAATATTCGGGGTATGCCCGGCAGGCAGCCCAAAGGGTGCCAAGCACTGACAAAGGGGAGGGAAAATCCCAGGGTGCCAAATTGCTGGGAAAACGGTGTATTTCCTGCTGGGCAAGGGCGGTCACCTTTTGCAATGCGAGATTTTTCATGGATTTTCGACCCTGGGCATTAAGGTTTCTGGAAATGAAAATAATGTCTGGATTCCATGCCAGGAATTGTTCTGGAGAGATATCTTGAAAATATCCTTTAAGGCCATGGGAAACATTGATCATGCCAGCCCGGGATAAAATATTATCCTGGAGCATATTACCTGCAGCGGTGTTGAAAAAGCTTCGGGAGGAGGCAAAATAAGCCCTTTTCCTCTTCTCTTGCGGGATGGTCCGGACCCTGGATTGAACCAGCTCCAGCACCTTGTCCATGGTGCTGATGGCCCTTGACGAGCCTTGGGGAATCCCCACTGCCTGGGAGATGATATCAAGGGATCGTTTAATGTTATCCATGCTTTCTGGAAGAATAATGATGGCAGGGATACCCATGGTTTCAAGGCGTGCTGCCAGGGACATCCCATCCTTCTGGGCATACAGAACGACAAGATCAGGTTTCAGGGAGAGCATGGTTTCAAGGTTGATTCCGGTGGATTTTGTCCCCACCCCGGTTAACTGCGACACTCCGGGGAAGACAGCCCGGGTGAGTTTGTCTTTTTTGGAATGGGTGTCAATGCCCACCAGCCTGTCCTGGAGTCCCAGGGAGAGGATGCAAAGGGTAACCGGTTTAAATGTGGGAATAATACGTCTGGCTTCGCCATGTAGCGTGACTTTCCGTCCAGCCATGTCGGTTATGATCCGGGTTTTCTGGGACCATGCCATGGTGGAATTGATTAGAATGAAAAAAAGAATCACCATTGTCATACAAATAATGCTTGTGAGTTGATTGTTTGTATGTGGAAGGAGGGTTTCTCTGTGATCTTGCATCGTTGTTGTCTTTTCCTGTCTTAAGCCATTGGGATTCGATGATCCATATTTTCAATGCCGACTTTGGGAAAACGGAAATCGGCGTTCTTAATTTTTAAGTAGAAAGCTCATTTCCCTAAAAAATACCCCGACATTTGGTTATTGGAATGAAGGGGTGTGCCATGGCTCACCATTTATAGTTTTATGCCTTTAAAATGTCAACTCCCTTCTCCTCTTTGATTTTATTAATGGGGATTATGAAAATATTAACCATAAAAAGCAAAAAAATAACATCTACAGACGTAGACGTATAATAAAACCATTGTGCTGAGGAATCCTGGGAGCTATCCATGACAGTCGGTGCCTGTGTCTGGTGCCACGAAATCATATGTCAATTAGTTTGGTTTGAAGAATATGTTCTTATAGGTTGTCTTTGGTTTGTTATGATCCTTGGTTTTGTCAAAACCATGTTTTTCATTGACAAAAAAGATAAACATAAAGAAACTCTCATCCCAAAGAGGATGGGGTTGATTTGTCGTAAGGATGAATTAAGGCTATTGTTGGAAAAGAATATACCGGAATGCACGGTATTTTTATTGGTATTTAAGGCGGGTTTTTCCGTTCCATGGAGGTTTCTATGTATGGAAAAAGTCAACCCAGAGGACTGATACAAGGCAATCAGGCTGGTTATATTCTTTGACGGAGATAGCCTAAGGGAGTTCATAGAAAATAATATATCCAACGTGAATAACTCCATAGCAACTTTCCGGAGTTCTGCATGTAAGAACTGGTAGTTTTTATTAGTATGAAATTCCTGAAATCATATTATTTTAGATGAAGTAAAAAGGAGAAAAATTATGTTTAAACGCTTTTTGTTGGTGTTGTTGATCTGTGTGCATGTGGTGGCAGGAACCCTGTTCGCCGCAGAAGAACCCGCAGATGTGTTTACATTGGGAGAAATTGTGGTTAAAGGGGAGAGGGGTGATGTGTCCGACGTTGGTATTGCCCAGACCGTCACCTTTGAGGAAATTGAAGCCACCAACAGCAGTACCATTGCCGATGCCATGAAATTTATACCAGGTGTTACCATGACCCGGGGTCGCAAAAACGAATCGGAAATTTCTGTGCATGGATTTGGCCAGGAAAAAACCCTGTTTCTCATTGATGGGGTTCCCTACTATGAAACCTATTATGGTAAGCTTAACCTGGATCAGATCCCAGTGGACATTGTTTCCAAAATAGAGATTACTAAAAATGCGCCTTCGGTGCTCTATGGTGCCAATGCCCAGGTGGCTGTTGTGAATGTTATCACCCGTAAGGGAACATCCAAACCCACCATGAACGTAAAGGCAGAGGTGGGACAACACCATACCTATAAAGGATCTGTTTCCCATGGTAACCAGGTGGGAGCCGTTAATTATTGGGTGAGCTATCTCCATGAAGAATCGGATGGATGGCTCCTTTCCGACGATTACACCCCGGTGGAGGCCACCCGGGCTAAAAAATGGATGACCAACCTTGACGGAGTCCATGAAAATGGGGGGCTGAGGGAAAATTCCGATTATAAAAATGATCGTTTGTGGGCCCGGGCAGGCATTACCCCAACACCGGGGTCTGAATATTTTGTCAGTGCCTATTCCATGCAGTCGGAAATGGGGCATCCTTTGGATATCAATGAGTACAAAATTTTCACCCGTTCCGGAGATGACGCTGCTTTTTCCACCCTGTCGCGGTTTGAAGATTACGATGACTGGGGTGTTGATGTGAGTGGAAAACAACTGATTTCAGAGCAGCTCACCCTTAGAGGTAAACTTTTTTACCACGATCATAAAGATGTGTATGTCTCCTATGATGATGTGGATTGCACCCAGGAGATTGCCAGAAGTGAATATAAAGATAATTACCTTGGCGGGTCTCTGTTTGCCGATTTTTCTTTAATGGATGCCCACAGTGGCCATGTCTCCCTGCATTATAAAGAAGACACCCACAAGGGCCGGGATGACGATTTCCAGCCCTATAATAAAGACGTGTCCCACACCGGATCCCTGGGCACCGAGCATCAGTTTTACACCAATTTTGGCTTGACTGTCTATGCCGGTACTTCCTATGATTGGTTCAAGGTGGAAGAAGCTGAGGATTACGTGTTTGATGATGATGACATACTTATGGGGCAGGAGGATCTGGACACCGCCGATACCCAGGATGAACTCAATCCCATGATTGGCCTTACCTGGGATCTGGATGCCACCTCTTTTTATGGATCTGTGGCAAAAAAGACCCGGTTTCCCACCCTGTCACAACTTTTCTCATCCACCAGCGGTAACCCGGAACTCACCGCAGAAAAAAGTATTAACTATACCCTTGGTGTCACCCGGAAGTTTAACCCGCGTGTCACGGCAGATATCTCCGGATTTTATCATGATATCTCAGACTGGATTTCCCGGGATTACTATGAAGACGACTACACTGGCAACGACATTTATACCAATGTAGAAGATATTTCCATGCGGGGAATTGAAGCCTCCATGGATGTGGTCTTTTGCGATTATTTCAGCATGAATTTTAACTATACCTTTATTGATGCCCAAAATGAAAGCAAAACACGGATCACCGATAAGGTGGCCGGGGTACCGGAGAACAAATTCGGCGTGGGGTGCAAGCTTTTGATTCCCAAAGTTCTGGTTAATGTGGATCTCCAGGGTATTTACGTGGATGGAGTGTATGATGAGCTTCCCACCACTGTCAATCCCGATGATGAGGCTGTAAAAACCGACAATTATTTTATTTTGAATTCACGTATTTCCAGAAACTTCGGCAGTCGCTACAGCGTCTATGCCGAGGTGGATAATTTATTTGATGAAGATTATGAACAGGAAGTGGGATTTCCCGGGGAGGGACGAAATCTCCGGGCTGGCTTTACCATGGCTCTGTAATTTTTTAATTTGTTTTTAAAACGGGAAAAACGGGGTTAGGCTTGGTTTATGGGCGTTATTAACTCAGATTTATGCAAATTGGAAATTCTCATAAATAACGCCCAGCAACCAAGCCTGATCCCTCCCCATTTTAACATAAAGAACGGCCTTGCTCATCGTTTAGTCCACCTTGGAAGTTTGTATTTAATATCAGGTAAGTTCTCAATAATTCGGGGTGATAAAGTCTGCTTACCCTTTAAACGCCGGGTGGTATTCAAAAGGGTTTTCTGAATGTCCGGACTTATTGAGAACTTACAATATCAGCCCCCAACTATTTGGTTATATTTATTTTTTACAAAAAAAATAAATGTAATTTTTTTGGACCAAACGATGATCAAGACCCAAAGAACCTAATCCTCGCGTTTTAGTAAGGGTGTCTCGCCATCAATCCGCCTGCCCGATTTTTTCTTTCTCCAAATCCTGTTCCATTGTAATTAAGCGATTTATTCCCCAATGAAGGGTCTGAAGACATTTTTTCTCAGTAATTCCCAATCGTTGTTCATTGCTGATATCAAACACGGCTTTTTCCACCTGGGTCTTTTCTCCCTGGGTTCCCCGGACCTGGAGATTAAGCCTGCGGGCCTCTTCATGCAGCAATTCTTGTCGATTAAACAACCGGGGCAGGCGGATATGTACCCCGGCCCGCATGCCAGTGCCTATGTTGGAAGGACAGGCGGCAAGATATCCCAATGTGTCGTCCCATGTAAATTCCAGTTTGTCTTCCAGGCTTTCCAAAGCAAAGGCCAAGCGATTAAATGTGCTTGACATGTCGCCGTGGTCGTCCATGGAAATGATTCTCAAATGATCCTCTTCATTGATCCACACCCGGAACCGGGTGTCATGGGATATAAAGCAGCCCCTTGCTTTGGGCCAGTCCCTGTTGATACCCGCGGCATCCTGGAAACGATCTCCCTTTTTAAATAAAAAAGACTGTATGGGAAAAGCCTGTAATTGCCCTTTATACGAGGCGATATTCAATTTGTCAGTTTCTTCTGCGCTTTGGGTAAATTGTGTGCCTGGTTCATAACATTGGCGTGTATCGGGAGTGGAAGCAGGGGATGATTGTTTTCTGAAAACAAGTGGCACCTTTGAAGGTATTGCCATGGGGGGGGGATGTTCCTGGCCCTGCTCCATGGAAATATAAACCCCTGTCAGTGTCTCCGGCAGGCATTCCAGAGCATTAATTATTTTTTGGGTTACTTCTTTGCGTTGTTTTTCCAGGATAAAGGGCGTAAATGCGTATCCTGTGAGGTTTCGTGCCACCCGGATGCGGGTGGATAAAATGTATTTATGCTGGGGGTCAAGGTCTGGCAGATGCACCACAGATCGCTCAGTTCTATGGATAGTCCCCGGAGTGACGCCATGATATTCTTCAATAATGGGAGAGAATAGTGCTGAAAAAACAGCATAAGATTCAGCATCGGGTTCTTCGTCAACGTCAGCCTCAATTACAAGATCAGAAAGAGGAACAGAGCAGCAGGTCAAACACTTGCCCTCTGCACGCTCCATGTCCATCAATGCAAATGGTGATGCCTCACCATAATCAACCTCCCCCTCCAACACATCTACTTTGCACGTAGAACACAAACCATGGCCACAAGCGTGGGGCAAGTACAAACCGGCGCGCAG
>CAKZLA010000423.1 GCA_937124525.1 uncultured Desulfobacterium sp. | reverse complement strand
CTTTGTTGCCCATCTTGGTGCCAGCGCGTTCAATCGCTTGCTCAATGCTTTCAGTGGTTAATACGCCAAATGCAACCGGGATATCATACTCAAGCGACACTTGCGCCAAGCCTTTATTTGGTTGCGGTTCATAATGGTATAAAACATACTGAAATGGCGAATAAAACACAAGAAGATAGCAACATTTTTTTGGATATTCAATGGGGATAAATCAAAACCAGCGAAGCAGATATGACATCATGGCACCCAGGCGACCACGCGTTTTAAATGTTGCCGATCCGTCCAAAGCTGCCAGTAATTCAGGCCGTTTTTTCAAAATCAGCAGGGCTGCCATCTCCGTAGCATCCGCTGTCAAACCGGCACATTGTTTGAAATGTGCTTTTTTATCATGCTTGACTTTTCTGGACAGCACCCGGCAACAGGTGGCACCATTGGCGTCCTTAAAAGCATTGTGAAGGGTAAGGCCGCTCTTTCGCATCTCCCTGCGATGGGAATAGGGATGGGTGTTTCCAATTAATAGACCAGCCCCCAGCACCGCCCCGCTCAAGGCACCGCACAGGCACCCACTGTCTCCCATGGCCACGCAAAAGGGCGCAGCCATGGCAACTGCCTGCTGTTCGGTCAATCCACCGTTCAACCCCTTGTTCAATGCCACAAGTACCGCTTCTGAGCATAAAAGTTGCCGGGTCTCATACAAATTTCTGGCGTATTCCTTAAGCGAAACAGCAAGGTGCCTGGCAGCGGGATTGTTCTTATCTTCCATGGGGTTGATCATCAAGGGTTTCATGGGTATCATTCTACCTTTTTCAAAAAAAATCGACATCCTTCCAGGCGAAAACCTCGCCTGTATGACGATATCCCTTTACAATGGCAAAGAGCCTGGGATCAATGAGCTTGGTGGCCCCGGCATAGACAAAAATAATGCCCAGTCCCCATCGACTCCACGTATATATTTGATCCATAATTTTCATAGTCAACTGAGTTAGCACGGATCACTACCCCGGTCCAATTGATAATCTTGATGAACATCCAAATGAAAAATTGAAGCTCTCTATTACTCAAAAATTTCGTTTTTACCTGTAGCCGATGTATAACGCGACATTCCAGTTCAATCGTCGGGGGCGGTATTCCTCAAACCGGCTCATGGGGCATAAAATAGGAGCGCCATACCTTACCAGATTCAATTCCATTGCCGACTTGCGGGTTTTCCTGTAAAATTATTTTTCAAGTTTGGACATCATCCTGAACCGCGCTGATGATTTCAATGAGCAACCCCAAAAACAATCTCCATGCACCGAATGAAACACAGCCGGTGCATGGAAACAGGACGGGATGATCAAGTCTCAAGATTTTTTAAACTTACGTTCATAAGCGCAGGCCACCACGGCAGCTGCATCTTCGGCGTTGGAGATATAATCTCTGTTGATCACCAGATCAAACTCATAGGGGCTGGCATCTTTTTTATGGTAAATGCGTTTAAAGAAATCCCGCTGCTCTTTATCAATCTCACTGAGTCGATCTTGGGCATGTTTCTGCCCAATACCCAGTTCATAGCCCAGTCGTTTTACCCGGAATTCCTGGCTACAGATACACCGCACGGCCAGAACCCGTTCCCGGGGAAGAACCAAATGTAATCCCCTGCCCACAAATATGGTGGGTTCAAGATCGGCAAGGGCAATGGCCGATTTTGCAAGCTGACGGGTATAATCGCTTTTGATAAATGATTTTTCCGCGATGAGCATGGCCAGCAGTTCACTCATTCTGCCTGGATACCGCTCATCAAAAAAGGCCACCGTCTCTTCCGTGAGGTTTTTCTGCTCTGCCATGTGCTCAAGAATCTCCCGATCAATGACCCGGAAGTTGATTTTCTCCGCCAGGATATCGGCGATTTCCAGGGCTCCTGCACCGATCTTTCGTGAAAAACAGATCACCGGATGATCCAAAACAGGTGAATTTCCAGCGGCACCACTGGTCTGACGATCCGTCCATTTCCTGATGTGGGCATTGCTCCACTGGGCAGCCGTCAAGCGTTTTTTTCCATATTGCCCGGGGTTGTATTCCATGGTGTCCGATTTTTTTTTCATAATTTCCTCCTTCCATTTCAGGGTTGAATCAATAGTGACCGATGATCACAAACAGCCCCACCGACCATCAACTGAGGCAGAATGACGAGGAAACATAACGATCATGACTGCCCTTAGTTTCTTCATAAAAGCAAATGTTGTGCCATGTAAGCACATGGCTTGACATTCCTGTGATACCCATGCATTCTATGAGAGACCATGTCTCAATGATCCAAATTTTTTCCAGCCTAATTCTGGGAGTGAGAGCTTACAAGCATAGAGCCTGATAAAAGCCTCAGTCTCCAATAACACAAGCCAGACTCCATTGGCCACCAATTATGATGACTGGCCAATGTTATGAGCAAACCCTAAAAACATCAAACCCGTGTCATTTTTTTTTACAGTTTGTAAAGGCATCTGGCTCATGTTGGATTCCAGGAACTTAGCAAGGGTGGGACTGGCCTGTCTTATCGGTTTTTTTACCCAGTTCAAGTGTAACTCTCCCCGGCAATTAATCCTTGACAGTGTTCACACCAGAGGAGTATGTAAAAAATAATCTAAAATAGCCCTGATCATGTTAGAAACAAGGTACCAAAGAAAAGATTAAGGTATCAAATACACTATCTATACGGCAGAGAGAACTGTGAACATGAATTCAATAAAAGCATATCTCTCTACCCGACGGGAAAAAGCAATTTTTCATAAACCGATGATCACATTTTTGGCGCTGATATCTGGCAGAGACTGACATCTCTTCCAGGTCAACATAAAAAAATTTAATCATCAAACATAACAACCTTTTGGAGGTGCGTTCATGAATGCATTATTGATTATGGTGGTGTCCTTTGTGGGTTATATTGCCATGTATAACTTATATGGAAAGTTCATCGGTAATAAAATATTCAAACTCTCAGGGGATGCCATTGCACCATCTGTGTCAATGGAAGACGGGGTAGACTATGTCCCCACCAACAAAGAGGTGATCTTTGGTCACCACTTCACATCCATCGCCGGTACTGGTCCCATTGTGGGGCCTGCTGTGGCCATTATATGGGGATGGATTCCTGCCCTGATATGGGTATTTGTGGGCAGCATTTTCATGGGAGCTGTGCATGATTTTGGATCTCTGATTATCTCCATGCGCAACCAGGGGAAATCCATTGCCGATTACACCGCAAAATATGTAAACAACCGCACGCGTTTCCTGTTTTTTCTCCTGGTCTTTCTGGAACTGTGGATCGTCATTGCCATTTTCGGTCTGGTCATTGCCGTGGTGTTTGCCATCTACCCGGCCTCGGTGTTTCCCGTGTGGTTCGAGGTGATCATTGCCGTATATCTGGGCCACCTGATCTACAAAAAAGGCAAAAGCATCATGACCTGGTCCATCATTGCGGTGATTGTCATGTATCTCACCGTGGCCATCGGTGCCTTCATGCCCATTAAAATGCCCGTTGTGGCTGGTATCCCCGCCACGGGTGTGTGGACCATCATTCTTTTGATATATGCCTTCATCGCCTCTACCCTGCCGGTGACGACCCTGCTCCAGCCCCGGGATTTCATCAACTCCCATCAGCTGGTTATTGCTATGTTTCTGATGATTATAGGCGTATTTGCCTCGGCCTTTGGGGGACATCTTGAAATCGTTGCCCCGGCCATCCAGGCCAGCCCTGCCCAGGCACCGCCCATGTGGCCATTTTTATTCATCACCATTGCCTGCGGGGCTATTTCAGGCTTCCACTCCCTGGTCTCTTCGGGAACCTCTGCCAAGCAGGTGAGAAAAGAAACAGACTCTCTGTTCGTGGGATATGGCTCCATGCTCATGGAAGGTGCCCTGGCCATCCTGGTGATCATCGCCGTGTCCGCAGGCATCGGCATGGGATACACCACAAAATCCGGAGAAACCCTTGTAGGGATTGCCGCATGGACCACCCATTATTCTTCCTGGGCCGCTGCTGCAGGTCTTGGCTCCAAGGTGGGCGCCTTTGTGAACGGTGCCGCCAACATGATTGCGGCCACGGGTATTCCCATGAGTTTTGCCATCGTCATCATGGGTGTGTTTGTGGCCTCCTTTGCCGGTACCACCCTGGACACCGCCACCCGCATCCAGCGCTACATCGTTGCCGAACTTTTCAGTAATTTTAAAATGGATTTTCTCACCGGCAAATATGTGGCCACCTCCATTGCCGTCCTCTCCGCCCTGGGACTTGCCTTTGCATCGGGTGCTGGCGGAAAAGGGGCTCTGAAACTGTGGCCCCTTTTCGGTGCGGTGAATCAGACCCTGGCAGCCCTGGCCTTGATCATCATCACCGTTTACCTCAAGGAAAAAGGCGGAATAAAATGGATGGTTTCCGGCATTCCGGCTGTGTTCATGATATTCATGACCATCTGGGCACTCATCGTCAACCAGACCAATTTCGGCACCCAGCATAACATGCTGCTACAGACGGTTAATCTCATCGTTCTGGCCATTGCCATCTGGATTGCCATTGAAGGGGCGATTCGATTTTTCAGCATTGACGGCAAGGTGGAACGACCTGAAGAAACGGCGATTTAGTCCATTTATCAAGTCCCCTGCTTGATAAGTCAGACCGCCCAGGAACTCGCAAATTTTGTCTCCCTTATCCTGTCCAGCCATTTTTCTTGCTGCGCAGAACGGATATAACATGCATGGAAGTAACCACCCGCCACAATGAGAAACGAAAGGCCCTTAATTCCAGCATGTTAATGAGGCTTTCATATAAACAGCATGTCGAGAACCTGGTTCCGCTACCCACGGATATGGGCCAGTTGTAACTATAGCTGGCCCATATCCGTTCATGGCAGTGCTTGATGATCAAGTTCTGGCTCATGCCGGGTTTCAGCATTTTTTGTAGATGCTGCTGTATCAATAGGGTGCCTCCTGCCTGGTATTTTGATCAAATTCATTTTTTTAAAACCGAATAAAAGAGTAACTTGTGACCGCTTCATTAAAAAAAACATATATTACAGCCCTGGTGCCCGTGGTGTTAATTATCGTAATAATGGGCATCCTTGAAAAAGGATTTTCCATCTCCCTGATCCCTGTGATAAGGGTGCCGGTTTATTTTTCTCCCATGATTTTTGTGGCAGCGGCCCTGACGGCCCTGGCCATTCCCCTGTTGCTTCGAACCCTGTTTGCCAGAAAGGCAGCCCTGGAAAACAAAGTCAATCCAGCATCTTTTTTTCGATTCCAGAAACAACTTGTCATCAGTGCCATGCTAACGCCCTATCTTGGCATCATGGCCCTGGTTCTGGAAATTCAGAAATTTTATATTTCCGCCACCCTTCTCATGGCCCTTTATGCCGTTTATTATTACTATCCCTCCCAAAGGAGAATTGATTTTGACAAACGAATTTTCAGAATCAGATAAAAAAACCGCAGAAAAGCCCATAAGATCCATCTCTGGAAAAATCAAAGACTGGCTGGTGGGCCTGTGGAAAAGTGCAGACACTGTGGCAAGACACAAGGCCGTGGAGACATTGGAGCCAGAGCTTGAAGAACTGGAACACGTGTTTGCCCTGCTGGTCCAGGGGGCATTTGTAGGCATTCCCTCCCCTCCCATGCATATTTCCCTTGCATTGCTGCCTCTGATGGAACAAGAGATGATGCTAATGATGGACAAAATCGACACGGCCAACGAACCCCTGTCCCATCTTTTTTCCATTTTTGACGTTTCGTAACCCCTCCCCTGAATTGACTCCATGCTCGCTTACCACCAGCCACACCGAAAATCTAAGGATCACACATGAAACAACCAGACATTGTTTTTTACATGGGTAAAGGGGGCACCGGAAAATCCACGGTCTCTGCACTGGCAGGCCTTGCCGCCGCCATGAAGGGCAGAAAAACTATGGTGGTATCCATGGATGCGGCCCACAACCTGTCCGACATTTTTGAAACCCCGCTGGGTCATACCCCTAAAGAAATTATCCCGAACCTGTTTGCCGGGGAAGTTGATCAGGAACGCATGATTCAAATATATCTCAAAGAGACCCAGCGAGCCCTGAAAAAAAACTACTCATATCTCACAGCCTTTAATCTGGAAAAACACTTTGACATTTTAAAATTCTCACCGGGCCTTGAAGAGCATGCCCTGATCATGGCCTTTGAACAATTATTAGAAACCTGGAATCATCTGGATCTGATTATCTTTGACATGCCTCCCACGGCCCTGTCCGTGAAATTTTTCAACCTGCCCGCCCTTTCCCATCGGTGGATGAGCCAGCTCCAGGCGCTTAGGAAAGAGATCAACCGGAAAAAAGAAATCGTCAACCGGGTTAAACTGGCGGGAAAAACCTATGAACGGGATAAAATTTTAAAAAAAATAAATGAGATAAAGGCAAACTACCAGCTCCTGGAAAAACGATTCCAGGATCAGGATCAGGTGTCCATAAAGGTGGTCCTCAACCCCAACCCCCTGGCTCTGTCTGAAACGGAACGAATATACAAAAATCTTGAAACAGCGGGCATTTACCTTTCCGGCATCATCTGGAACCAGACCAGTGATACCACCGTCCCCGTCACCCTGCCTCTATCCTTTAAAACACCTTCCCATCTGTGCCTGCCCGGGACAACACACCAGCTAACCGGTGTTAAGGCATTGACAACCTATCTGAACAGCCTTGACAGCAATGACCGCGCAAGGTTGTCAGGCTGACAATCCAAACTTAAATCCATAAACCGCCGCTCCCAGGAGACGATATGAAGCCGAACACCTATGAATCTCCCCTGGGAAAGCCCTCCATTCTTACCCGGGAAGTCAGGCCTTGCGGTGCCAGGGTACTGCTGACCAAAGACTAGGGCGTTGGCATTGCAAGAGTATTTGGCATCCTTCAAAGGTACTTTACACTTTCTTAAAGCATTCCCCATTTGCAGGGGCTTTTTTCCAAAAGACTGTAAATTACTTTTTTGCTTATATGGAGGATGCCGAGTATCTCTGTTTTTTTATCCCTTTAACGAAATGTTATGAATGTTAAGCGTTATAGATCCAGAGGACTTTTAACCTCTTTTAGGGGCTTTTTTTTCACCGTATGGGTATAGATCATGGTGGTGCGCACATCACTGTGCCCCAAAAGTTCCTGGATGGTCCGAATATCATATCCTGATTCCAGCAAATGACTTGCAAAGCTGTGACGAAAAGTATGAGCCGTGGCTCTTTTTGTCAACCTGGCCCTTGTCACAGCATCTCGTATGGCTTTCTGGATATGGGTTTCATGCAAATGATATCGCCTTATCTCCTGACCGTCTTTGGTTCTGGTTAAATTTTTTCCAGGGAAAAACCATTGCCAAATGAATTGTTTCCCAGCATTTTTATACTTCTTTTCAATGCTGTCAAACATGAAAGCCCCGTCATAACCACTCCCAAGATCCATTTGATGTAAATGGTAAACCCGATCCATGTGAGATTTAAGCTGAGGAGCCAATTTTTCGGAAATGGGAACCGTTCGGTCTTTTTTCCCTTTACCATCATGGATAGTGAGAACACCGGCATCGAAATTAAAATTATTAACCCTGAGATTAAGACACTCAAACAAACGAAGCCCGCATCCATACAATAACCCCACCACCAAATCATAGGGGTAAGGTAAATTTAAGAGGATACGATGCACTTCCTCCCTGGAAAGCACCACTGGAATATAAGGGCGTTTTTTTGCCCGAACCACACCATCTACTTTTCCAAACTCTTTTCCAAGTACATGGCGGTAGAAAAACAGTAGTGAGTTGAACGCCAGATTCTGGGAAGATGCTGCCACTTTTCTTTCCACAGCCAGATGAGTTAAAAATAGCTTTACATCCTTAGTATCAAGAAAATCAGGGTTTTTAAAAAAGATATACTTCTGGAATTTAATTGTCCAGCCCCTGTATGACTTGAGTGTTCTTGGGGAATAGTGACGGACTTTAATTTCATTGCTCAATGAAGTCAATGCCAGTTCCCATTTCTCTTTTATGGAAACTGTTTGGGATAATTGAGTGTCAAATTTATTTGGAGAGGGGGTATTGTTATACGTTTTTAACGTTTCATTTAATGGAATCGCGTTGTTTCTTCCATTATTCTCCCCATCCACAAAAGCAAGAGAAGAGTCTCCGTTCATTTCATAAAAGATGCGGATTGCATCTGATGCTTGTATCAGTTTAAATTTACTCTGTTTCTTGGACTCAAGTTTTTTAATAAAATGGGGTAAACTTTTGGGGTTACCCTTGTTGAAATTGTATTTCATGCAAAAATCCCAATAATATCGAAACCATTTAATAAAATAGGGCTGTTTCTGTATGGATATAGATTGTTGAGACAATGTGTGTTTGTATTTATTTAAAATGTCTGGAGGAATTTGGATCATCGACAAACGACTCCTATTGGCTAACTCCTATTATTGAAGATTATACATATAAATAGTTACATACATATTTTATTTATACTTGTCAAAAACAATATTTATTGATATGGATTTATACGTCTGTGATTTTTTCTTTATAGGCCCGTCATTTATGATTCTTGAAAAATTATTTATAAATTCCAAATGATGGCAATTCCCGAATAGTATGATTCAATATTCAACTTTTCATTTGATGACTTTGGGAGTTATACAGAAAAAAATTGGATAATTACTTGTTAGGGCAAGAGAATTAAACAATGGATCTTATTAATCATATCAAGGCAGAATGCAGAAAGGACAAGCTATCTGCTCTGTTCTTTACGGTCTCTCCATCCTATTTAGCTGCGTCATATTTAAAAGCCAAGAAAGATACAAAGGACGAAGTTCGAGACTTCATAATTGCGAGGAATTGGCAATATTTCATCGTAGCATCACTTCTTGCATTTGCTGTAAGTGTGAGCGCTATTTTTGATATTTCCAAATGGTTAGTGGCAATTGGAGGAATGTATGCCTTTTCGAGAGTTAATGAAATATTTATTGCCTTTGTAAAAGATGCCTCATCACATTTACGTAAAGAGGAACATTCATCATCACTTAAATACCATGAGCGAATCCCGCTTGCCATGAAAAGTTATATTGAACTCATAGTTTTATATGGGGTTATTGTGTTTGGCCTTCACTTCTTCTTTCAGGCAATGAGTTGCGGAACGGATTCTGCCTCATGCTCTCTAAGCATGTGGCAAGCAATATATTACAGCGGTGTAACGGTCACAACGCTCGGATATGGTGAAATAACCCCAAGCTCATTTAGCACACAACTAATGGCTATTTATGAGGTGATTAACGGATTTTCACTCATTGTTGTATCATTCGCAGTCTATGTTTCTCGGAGTATATCAGCTGAAGAATATAAAAGCCCTAACAATGCTAATTCAGCGGACGCAAAAAGCCGCGCCGCTGATTAGCGGCGTTAAGTGCGCCTGCGGCGCACTTAATGCCGAGTTGAGAATAAGTTGACGCACGCCGCAGCACACTTAACAACGAGTTGGAGCAGCCAACCCATGTGGGTCGCTCCTCAACTCGGCATTAGCAGTAGCATCTCAATATAAAAAGGAAATATATGAAAATTCGAATTTTTAGTATGTATAATAATAAGGGAGGTGTTGGTAAAACAACACTTACGTTTAATCTTGCTGCGAAGATAGCGGATGAAAACCCAAAAACTCAAGTTTTGGTTATTGATATGTGCCCTCAAGCAAACATTTCTCAATATCTCTTAGGCGGTGGCGACAAGGGTTACAAGATGAACCAATCCTTACAAAGTCAAAAAACCAGGAAAAATGTTGTGGGTTTTCTAGACTGGTTAATGGATGGTAATTCAAATTTTAAAAGCATCAAACGTTCTTTCAAACTCAAAATTAAGGACTACAATGAAATCATTTCAGACAATGTTTTTCTAATTGCTGGCGATTCATTTTTAGAATCTTTATCCTTGGCTTTAAATTATGCTGTAATCAATCCGGCTAATCGTTACGCTTGGAAAGAGTACATGACTGCTATACGAAGACTTTGTGAACTTGAGTTTGATAACGAAAAATATGACGATATGATAGTTTTGATTGATTGTAACCCCAGTTTTTCAATTTATACGCAAATGGCTGTTGTCTCCTCCGATTACCTTCTTATTCCAATGATGGCAGATTATAGTTCGCTAGAAGGGCTAAAAGGTATTATGACTTTGCTTTATGGTAAATATCCGACTTCTGCGAGTCAAAGATATGCCGATAAGTTTATGACATTTTCTAGCCAGGTTGAATCTTTTGGATTAGAATTACCAAAACTATGGGAATTTATCTTCAATAATTTCACATCAAATCAAGGTGTAGCCAAAGCATATGAATCACTAAAAGTAGAACTTTCAGACTTTTGCTATAAACAATATGAAGAGTCACCTGAGCTATTTGCGACTCCTGATTACGAATTGTCCTCTCGTGAGGAATGGGAAGATTATTATCTTTCGTTGGTAAAAGACTTCCATACTTCTGGTAAAGTTTCAGCAAGCTTAGGTATTCCTCTACATAGACTTCCAGCAAAAGAAAAATATGAAATGCCCAATGGTGATATTGTAACAGTAACGAAACAAAGGTATTCTCAAGCTATCGAACATCTAACAAAATTATCAAAAAAAATCTAATCCCTGCTAACATGGCGCTGCACCAGACCGCGAAAACGGGAGGCGCTTTCCCGTAAGTCACTGGCGCGGCTGGTGAGCTTGTCGTTATGATCAGAACGGGATAATGTGAATTGAACTATATGGAGCATAAATGACTCGCTATGCAATCATTATGAGTGTGGAAAATTATGTGCATTTTTCACCAACCAAATTTACACATGCTGATAGTAATTTAATTTTTAATACTCTAACAGAAAAATGCGATTACGCAGAACAACACACTATCGTTTTCCAACTTTCTCCCGAAACCACAAAATCGCCTAACGAAATATTATCCGATATCAAGAAAACAGTGGGAAATTCGACATCAGGAGATAGTGTTTTGTTTTATTTCGCAGGTCATGGTCATTATCAAGACGGCAAATCTTACTTGATTTTACCAACTACTGTTCCAGGCGCATATGAAACGACAGCTATAGCACTTGAAGATTTAAGTAAGGAATTGAGAGTGCCTGAGAGGGCATGTTTTAGGATTTTTGATGCATGTCATTCTGGTATTGACGTAAGGGATAATGAAAAAAAACTTGATTCAGAATCTTTTATTCGGTCTATAAGCCATGATGCTTCAGGTTGGGTGACACTCGCCGGATGTAAAGAGGATCAGGTTTCAATAAGCGATGTTAAAATTGGCCAAGGACTGTTCACCTATTATTTATGCGAGGAGATATCCTCGTTTGAGCCAGATCAACCAATATACCCCGAAATTCTAAAAGTTAATATTTCTGACAAAGTGCTCGAACACGCGAAGGGTTTAGGATATACACAAACGCCG
>CAKZLA010000422.1 GCA_937124525.1 uncultured Desulfobacterium sp. | reverse complement strand
TTTGCTTCAGCAGAGCCCCCCCGATGGGCAATAGGAACCGGCCAATTGGGCCGTCTACGGTTCCGGGCCGGGCCCATTGTCCGTCGGGGGGGCGGCATGATAGCCTTTTCAATATTCGTTGTGGCCAGGCACAGGTCCCCCATGCGGTCTGCCCGTGGCAGTTTATAACAGACATGGCAAGATCCCTTGCCACAACAGAAGTTAAAAAGTTAAGGTGCGCTAACACCCAGTACCAAGCACCCAGTATCCAGTACCTGCTTTTTCATACAAAATTGTCCCGGCACACCTTAAAAAGGGCTATAAACTCCTCAACGGTAAGGGTTTCTGCCCTCCGGACAGGATCAATGCCTGCCCCTTCCAGGGCCTGGGCTGCCTGGGTGGTATTAATACCGAGTTCCGCCCCGGCCAGGGAGTTTCTAAGGGTTTTCCGCCGTTTGGAAAAGGCGGCCTTGATTACCCGGAACAGGTAGCTTTCCTGATCCGGTGGAAACTGGATGGTATCAAAAAAGTCAACGGCCACCACCCGGGATTCCACTTCAGGCTTGGGAAAAAAGAGCTGCCCCCCCACATCGGCCACGGTGCTCACCTGGGAGCAGTACTGCATCACCACCGAAAGACGTCCATAATCCCGCCCCCCGGGGGGTGCCACAATTCGCTGGGCCAACTCTTTTTGAAACATCAGGACGGCCCTGGGGACAACATCTCTATTTTCCACCAGCTGTAAAAGCACCTGGGAGGAGATATTGTAAGGCAAATTCCCAATGACCAAAAGTTTACCGTCTCCGGCCAATTCCCTGATATCCACCTTAAAAATATCTTCATTTATAAGGGTCACATTATCCACCCCGGCCTGTTCCAGCTCCCCTGTAATCAGAGGAATCAGGCGGGTATCCTTTTCAACGGCATATACCTTTGCTGCCTGTTTTGCAATGTGCACGGTGAGTGCCCCCAGCCCGGGTCCGATCTCCAGCACTGTATCCTCTTTCTTGATACCGGCACGCTGGACAATCATGGCCGCTGCCTGGGGATCTGCCAGAAAATTTTGTCCCAACTCTTTTTTGGCAAACAGGCTGGATGATTTTAAAAGTACGCCTGGATAGGTCGTCATAATGTCTTTTTCTCCACATTTTTACGGATCATCGCTTGATTTTCATAAAAAATCGGCAAGGAAACTCCTGGGTATTTAGCTCAGGGGTTGTTGACTTTTACTACAAGTAATTATAGAGTAATGATATTTATGGTACCCCCCGAAATCGTGGTGGATGTTCTCTTTAACCTGCCCACCTTAAATTAGTCTGTACCCGTCATCCTCCAGTTCTGAAAATGCCATAAAATACACATCCAGCACCATGCCACATATCACTCAATGATCAAGTTGACTCAAACCGAATCAACAAGGGAAAGGAAACTTACCATGTCCCCGGCATATTTTCAACCAAAGGGTTTTGCTTCCCTGTTCCATTTTCCAACCCCACAACCTATTTGGAGGACACAATGGCACAAGAACAGACACCCCAAGTCCTTGTTTGGGAAAGCATCGTTCAAAACATCATGAAACGCCTTGATATCCCCACACGCAACGAAATAAACCGCCTTAATGCAAAGCTTGACAGACTGGAGAAAGTCCTTTATCAAAAACAATCTGGAAATGATTTCACCCATGGGGCAGGGTATGAAGTGCCCCCCAGAAGCAGGATCGCTTCCACGGTTGTTCTGGAAATTATATCAGCACATCCCAACGGAACCGATTTTAAAACCATCAAAGAAAAAACCGGATTCAATGACAAAAAATTACGAAATATCATCTTTCGTCTGGACAGGACAGACAAAATAAAAAGGATAAAACGTGGCATCTACAAAAAAGCATAGCAGCACAGACAAAGCAGTCAAAGAGATTCCCCGGGATGGAAACAATCCAGGAATCAAACCAGGGAATTCCCTGCTTAACTACACCGTTGTTCAAATGGAAACCCTGGAGGATATTGACGGGGTTTTTTACCTGTTGGAGCACACCTCCACCGGTGCCAGACATATTCACATCAGTAATAAAGATAAAGAAAACACCTTTGGGGTGGCCTTTCGAACGGTTCCCACTGACTCCACCGGGGTTGCCCACATCCTTGAACACACGGTGTTGTGCGGATCGGAACAGTTCAATGTCAGAGATCCTTTTTTTTCCATGCTCAAACGGGGATTGTCCACCTTTATGAATGCCTTCACGGCATCGGACTGGACCATGTACCCCTTTTCCACCCAGAACCAGAAAGATTATTATAATCTCATGTCTGTGTACTTAGATGCGGCCTTCTTTCCCCACATTGATGAGCTAAGCTTCAAGCAGGAGGGACATCGTCTGGAAACCGTGGTGTCTGAAACCGGTGAAACCACCCTGGAATACAAGGGGGTGGTGTACAATGAAATGAAGGGGGCCATGTCATCCCCGGGCCAGGTCATGGGCCGGGCATTGATGCAGGCCCTGTATCCTGATACCACCTACAGTTTTAACTCCGGCGGAGAACCATCGGTGATTCCCACCTTGACCCATGAAGATCTCAAGGCCTTCCATGCAAGGTACTATCATCCCTCCAATGCCTATTTTTATACCTATGGCAATCTTCCCCTGGAGGCGCATCTTCAGTTTATCCAGGACAAGGTGCTCAATCGTTTCTCCCGCATTGATCCGGATTCTGCCGTGAACTCCCAGCCCCGGTGGCAGACCCCACGGGAATTCGCCGCCCGATATCCCTTATCTGCGGACGAAAAACCGGATAAAAAATACCAGGCCAGCGTGGCGTGGCTCACCAAGGATATCCAGGATTCCTATGAGGTTCTCATTGCTTCGGTTTTGGAAGAAATCCTGCTGGGAAATGCCTCCTCCCCGTTAAGACAAAAGCTCATTGACTCAGGGGTTGGCACGGCTTTGAGTGACGCCAGTGGATTTGATCTGGACCTGCGGGATACCATGTTTTCCTGTGGACTCAAGGAGATTGAAAAATCCGGTGTTAAAAAGGTGGAAACCCTTGTACTGGAAACATTTAAAGAGATCGTCCACAAGGGCATTGATCCAAGAGCCGTGGAATCGGGCATCCACCAGATAGAATTCCATAAAAAAGAGATGACCAACACCCCCTACCCCTTTGGCATCAAGCTGCTTCTGGCCTTTGCAGGGCCATGGATACATGATGGAAATCCCCTGTCCTGCCTGAACCTGAATGGGGATCTCGCCCGGCTCAAGCAAGAAGTTAAACAAAAGGGATTTCTGGAGGGTAAAATCAAGGAATACTTTCTTGATAACCCCCACAGGGTGCTCTTCACCCTGGTCCCGGACACAGTAATGGAGGAGGCCGAAGAGAAAAGAATCCAGGGTGAACTTGCCGAAATACAGGCCCGCCTGACCCCGGAAGCGCTGGATAAAATCAACGCCGATGCGGCCATGCTCAAAAAACTCCAAGAGACAGATGAAGATCTGTCTGTTCTGCCCACCCTGGCTCTTGCAGACATCCCCCCGGAAACTGAAATCATCCGCCCTGACAGCATCAGCACCACCACATCGGCCACTTGTTACAACAAGGCCACATCGGACATTCTCTACTTTACCTGTCCCATGGTGCCCACGGATCTGCCGGAATCCCTCCTTCCCCTGGTGCCCTTTTTCTGCATGGCCTTCACCGGCACAGGAACGGTGAAACGGGACTACGCAGACCTTGCAGCCCTCATGGATCTTTACACCGGCGGCATCGGCCTTTCCGCCTTTTCCGGCAGTGGGTTTAAGGGGGACGGAAAACTTGTCACCTTTATCTCCCTCCAGGGTAAGGCCCTGAACCACAACATTGACAATATGTTTGACATCATTGCCGAGCTTACGTCCGGTGTAAGTTTTAAGGATCTCACCCGATTAAAGAGCCTGCTCTTTCAGTACAGGGCAGGATTGGAATCCTCCATTGTGGGCAATGGTCATCGATATGCCATGTCCCTGGCTGCCCGGAATTTCAGCCCGGCTGCGGCCCTGGGGGAAATGTGGCATGGTGTTTCACAATTTCAGTTCATCAAATCCCTTACCGAAAAAATAGGGGATACAAAAGAGGGACAGACTCACCTGGAACAACTTTCCTGTGATCTTGACACCATGGTTAAATGTCTTTTCAAGAGGGGAAATCTCTCCCCGGCCATTGTGGGGGATAAAGAAGGTTTGGAGTGCGGAGATAAAAACATTGCCCGGCTGTTAACCCTTGTGCCGGAAGAAGAAACAAAGAAGACGCAACCCATCAATATCTCCGTAAAAAATGAATTGCCCCGGGAAGGATGGAGTACCAGCACTTCGGTGTCCTTTGTGGCCCAGGCATTTACCACAGTTCGCATGGCCCATGAAGATGCCCCCGTCCTTAGTGTCATTGCCAAACTTTTGCGATCCATGTACCTTCACCGGGAGATCAGGGAAAAAGGGGGGGCCTATGGTGGCTTTGCCGTTTACACCCCAGAGGAAGGAACTTTTTCCTTTGGCTCCTATCGGGATCCCAACATTGAAAGAACCCTGGATGTGTACGCCAATGCCTGTGAGTTCATCACCGGCGATGTGGTAACCGATGAAGATGTCAAAGAGGCTATTTTGCAGGTGTGCTCGGAAATTGATAAACCGGAAACACCGGGACCGGCCTCCATAAAGGCCTTTTACCGGGATAAGGTCGGCCTCACCGATGAGATAAGGCAAAAGTTTAAAAAAGCGCTCCTGGCCGTGGATAAGCAAAAGGTGGCCATGGTTGCCCAAAAATATTTTAAGACGGATGATGAAAATAAAGGAACCGCCGTCATCTCCAGCCGGGAAAAGCTGGAGGCTGCCAACAAAATCCTGACCCCGGAAGGCAAGCCCCTTAAGTTGATGAAAATTTAATCGTCAGGGGCAGCCCCCAAATATGGGTCTGCCCCTTTTTTTTATTGTCTGAAAAGTTCAGACAAACTCTGGATGGCACCCTTATCAAGGGTTCCCCCTTTTTGGGCCAAATCCAGGGTATATTGTCCCATCATCTTATAAAGTGCCACATATTCCGGCATTTTCTTTTCAAGATCTTCCAAATGATCTGCGACCACGGCGGCATCCCCCCGGGCCACGGGACCGGTCAAGGCCCCCTGGGTACCCCGATTTTTAATATTATTGAGGGTGCCTGTGATCAAGGGTTCCAGGATGGGATAGGCCTCTTTTTCCGACAGATTGGCCGCCTTAAGAAGATCCAGGGCAAAATGCTCCAGGGTCACCAGATAGTTGGATGCCACCACCGCAGAGGCGTGGTACATGGTTTTGGCATGGGTGGGAAGGGTAAAGCAGGAGCCCCCAAGATCGGCCACCATCTCTTTTCCCGCCATCACTGCCCGGTCACTGCCTTCAACGGAGATATGAATTCCCTGGAAAGGGGATTTTTGTTCCGGAACATAGGGGGCAAAGCTCTGGAGAGGATGAAGCGAGCCCACATCAGCACCGTATGCCCGGGCAGCAGATAAAATTTCAGAAGAGAGGGCTCCGCTGCAGTGCAGAAGTATGCGCTTGTCCACCAGGCCTTTAATGGCGGCAAGTTCCCCACACACCTCTTCAATGAGTTGATCTGGAGTGGTGATAAAAACAATGTCTGCCACCTCCACGGCCCCTTGCAGGGTGTCATAGACCTTGCCGCTTTCTGATGCCTTTGCCGCCTTTTCAGCGGATTCAAGATGTCTGCTAAAAAGACCAGTAACACTATATCCTGCCCGGGAAAGAAATACGGATAGGGCAGTGCCCACTCGACCGCAACCGATGATGGAAATATCTGATTTCATACAAATACCGGCAAGGAAATCTCCTGGATACTTAATTAAGCCCAAGGGAGAGCTTGCCTCCTCCTTTTTAAGAGATGCAACAACAAATTATAATCAAATTCCGCAGGAAGCTGGATTAAACGCTTCATATTTTTCAACCAATAAGTACCCGAGCATATATTCCTCAAAATAAAACTTAGAGATATCAACGACATATATCCATGGAATACTGAAAAACATATGTGTGGGTACTTATATCTAATAAAATGGATTTTTTTATTGCCACTCTCCACCTCCAAACGCTCAAGTACAGTTCTAAAACATAATCGCGGTGCTGATCGGCGTGCCTATTTACCCCACCATGGTCTTAGAATGTGGAAAAATTTTGCCAAAGTCAAGGCAGCTAATTACTTTGAGGCATAATCCGGAACACAGCAGATGCGATTCTGCCATCTTTGCATTTAGGGCACTTACCTGGTTTCTTGAATGTCTTGCGATTTTTAAATTGAAATCCACAATCCATGCAATAATAGGGTTCCACATGTATTCTTTTTTTCTGACGTAGGACTGTTTTTTCTATGAAAGCCAGATGATGGTAAACATCCTTTTCCATGATACCAAGTAATTGGGATAAATCCCGTACCGTAAGGGGGCCATTTTCGAGATGACTTATGATTTCCTGCCTGATGGTTTGCTTTCTTTCATTATTCATAGTGAATGGCCGTTTTCTCAATTTTAAGAGTATACACTTATTCTTGATGATCCGGTTTTGTCGGGTTGAAAAATTATCAATCCACATTCAGAACCACAGCTAAACAGCACCCAGACCGGGTCGCCTATATTAAGTTCAAGTGCGTGGGCACCTTTCGTTTAAACCACCGCGCACAAGCTGCCGGTTTTTACCGTGGCAGGTGCTGCCTTGATGGCTACTTTCGTAACCTCCGTGGGGGGTGTCGCTTTTTACCAGATGATTGCGTCTTTCTATCCAGAGATGTCGGTGGCTCCCGATTGACTGCTGGGGATTTTGTTTGGCCTTGGTGGAATGGCTGGAATGTATCTTGGTGCCCGTTGTCAAAAATTTATCCCGGCCCGGGTCATTAAATGTATGTTAGCGACGATTCTTGTTTTTACCGCGATAAAATATGTTGCCGGATTTCTGGGTTATTAGAACCTGAATTTTTAAATAGGCCCTTCCCGTTAAATAGCAATAATATCAGATAATTGCAATAATACATTTTTTCAAAATATCTACAATCCCCGGTATTCTTGCTTTTGGGGATTTTGAATTTTTAAAAAGGCTCTAAAGGGTAGTGTCTCCCCAGTTTTTAAATGAATATGTTATTTGAGACTCCTTCCTTAGTTAAACCTGTTATTTTATCCATTCCGGGAACACCGGCACCTGTAATCAATTATTAACTGGACAAAAATCACGCATTAACGTCCACAACGATATGCCCGGTAATATTACCTTCCAGGATTTCTCCGGCGTACCGGGGGACGTCTTTAAGGGGTATTACTTTATTGATATGCTCCAGGGCCTCATCCGAGATATCGGTGACCAGCCGTTCCCAGGCGGCAATTCGCCTTGGCGTGGGACAGCACACCGAATCCACACCCCTTAAGCTGACCCCTCTCAAAATAAAAGGCATGACAGTTGCATTGAGTTCAAACCCTCCTGCCAGTCCGCAGGCAGCCACACATCCACCATATTTCATCTCGGACAATATCCGGGAAAGCACCACACTGCCCACCGTATCAACGCCACCTGCCCATTTCTGGGTTTCAAGTGGTGCAGGCTTCTGCCCCCATTCTTCACCGCAGGCTATGTCCCGGGCCCCGATCTTTTTTAAATAAGAGTGTATGGATGTTTCCCTGGATCGGGTGAGGGCTGTCACCTCATAGCCAAGCCCGGCAAGAATGGCCACAGCATTGCTGCCAACGCCCCCTGAAGCTCCTGTCACAATAATGGGGCCACTGTCCGTTGTTATACCTGCCTCTTGAAGGGTCATGACCTGGAGCATGGCTGTATAACCGGCTGTACCAAGGGCCATGGCTTTTTTTGTATCCATACCCTTGGGAAGGGGAATCAAAAAATCGGATTTAATCCTGGCCATCTGGGCATATCCCCCCCAGTATCTTTCTCCCACGCTCCAGCCATTTAAAATCACCTGCTCGCCGGGCTTGAAGTCCTCAGATCTTGATTCAACCACCGTGCCTGCCAGGTCAACCCCCGGTACCATGGGGAACACACGAAATATTTTATTTCGATTGGCAAATCCAAGCCCCTCTTTATAGTTCAAGGTGGAATAATCCACCTGTATCAGCACATCTTCATCAGGCAGATCCTCAATTTTTAGCTGCTTTAACGTTGGTACCAAATTCTTCTCTTCTTTTTCCACCACAAGCGCCGTAAAGGTATCTTTTTTTGTCATGCCTTATCTTCCTCCTGATTGAATGTTGCTTCCAGTATTTTTATTTATATTCAAATTCAGACGAGGGGAATTCACCCTTACGCACCGCATTCATATAATCTTCCAGCCCTTTTGCAGCAACTGCATTGACATCGGCGAATTTTTTGACGAATTTAGGCAGGTGCCTGTCATTGATGCCCAGCATATCATGGAGCACAAGGATCTGACCATCACAATGGGCACCGGCACCGATGCCAATGGTGGGAATGGTCAAGGACTTTGTGATTTTTGCCGCAATGGGGGAGGGAATACCCTCCAGCACAACGGAAAACGCCCCTGCTGCCTGCACATTCATGGCATCTGCCATTAGCCGATCTTCATCCCGCTGCACCTTGAATCCCCCCATCTGATGGACACTCTGGGGGGTCAGCCCGATGTGGGCCTGCACAGGAATCCCGGCAGCTGCCACGGCCTTGATCACGTCACACACATCGGCTCCGCCCTCAAGCTTCACAGCCCCGGCCCCGGCTTCCTTTAAAAACCGACCGGCATTGTCCACGGCCTGGTCCAAAGAGGATTGATAGGACATAAAAGGCATATCCCCCACCACCATGGATGTTGTGCAGGCCCGGGTCACCATGGAGGTGTGGTAGAGCATTTCATCCATGGTCACAGGCAGGGTGTTTTCCTTTCCCTGGACCACCATGCCAAGGGAGTCCCCCACCAGGATCATCTCAATGCCCGAGGCATCCACCATCCTTGCAAATGGATAATCATAGGCGGTCAATGCGGTTATTTTTTTTCCTTCTTTTTTCATCTGGAACAAGGTGGTAGTGGTTATTTTTGATGTCATATCATTCCCCTTAAAATTAAAATAAGCTGAATTTAAAAACAAAATCCGGGCATCTTTTATTCACTGATTGACATTTTTTCAAAGCTGCCCTTTATGATCCAGGAATTTTCTCAAAAAATGGCCAGGGAATTTTAAGCCCATATAACTGTCACGGGTAGATCGTATTGGAGATCTGACCTGCCCACAACAAAAAGTGAAACTCCAATTATTCCAATCTTTTGGGTGGAATTTCTTATAAAAGGCGGCACAAAATTTCCCCGTTGATAAAGTCAGGTTAAAAAACCCTGTGTTGGGTAACGTATCATTGATTTTACAACCCTTCAACCATTTTCCAGCCTTCTTGATCCCGTGGGTATTGAATTCAGATCTCAATTTTAGTTATTGACTATTAAGCACCACAACAGATATATAAAAGGTTTAACTTTATGGCTTGGAGAAAAACCCGGAGACGGGGTCAGGCATTGGACGGGATCAGGCGTTTTTTTACTCCCAATTGAGATTTTAAAAAACAAGCAGGCAAGAGGTAAATGATACAGACCATCAGAGGATTCAGGGATATATTGCCGGAAGAGACGCCACTGTGGCAAAAAATTGAAACCATAGCTGCTGAAATTTTCAGGAACTTCGGGTTCCAGGAAATTCGCATCCCCATCATGGAAAAGACAGAGCTCTTTGCAAGGAGCATTGGCGAGGCCACCGACATTGTTGAAAAGGAGATGTACACATTTCCCGATCGCAAAGGGGATAAACTCACCCTGAGACCCGAAGCCACGGCATCCATTGTACGATCTTATATCCAGCACAAAATGTATGCGGCCGACCCTGTCCGGAAATTCTACACAGTGGGGCCCATGTTCCGCCGGGAACGTCCCCAGAAGGGACGATACAGACAATTTTATTGTATCTGGTGTTCTGGAAAACGCACCAGCAAACTCACATTTACAATTCGATTTCGTTTTGCCGATGTCTTTACAGTCTACAGTCTACAGCATTATTGTCGTATATACCCAACGGCTGAGTACGCTACCCGTTTGACGTTAGGTGGCGCTGGCTAGTATCGC
>CAKZLA010000421.1 GCA_937124525.1 uncultured Desulfobacterium sp. | reverse complement strand
TAGTATGCTACGCAGCCCCAAACAGGCGAATATGGGGCACTGTCCAAACATTTACATAAGCAAACCGAATATTTACGTTGTATGGAAAAATTGTTCAGCATTATCCAGATATTAAGGTCCTTTATATGTCGGGATACACTGAAAATGTCATCTCCCATCAGGGCGTTCTGGATAAAATCGTCAACTTTATCCAGAAAACCTTCTCCGTGGAGGTCCTGCGTGGGGTGTTGCTTCAACGTTGAGTATCAAACAAACTGCGAATGCAGTGCTGTCATGGTTTTTTCAAGATCCGTTTCATGGATAAGGAAATAAAGCGCCGCCTTGGAGGGACCAAAGGAGATCATCTCGATGTTGACATTTACCTCGGAAACCGCTGTAAAACAGCGAGCCGCAATGCCCCGGTGGTTGTGCAGGCCATCTCCCACCACACTGATGAGTGCTGTGTCTGTCACCTGCTCGGACTCCCGGAAAAGTCGGGGTTTCATCTCCCCTATGACCGTGTGTGCCCGGTCAATATCCTTTCGGGACAAGAGCAGGCTGATACAGGTCTGGGAGGTAACCACGGATTTGATATTAATGCCAGCCTGGGAAAGTGCTCCGGCAATGTGAGCCAGAATCCCCTGGCGCAGTCCCACCCCCGAGGCATACACTTTTAACACGGCAATGTCTGTGGAGTGGGAAACGCTTTTGATCACATTTTTTGCTGACACGGCCTGTTCGGTGATGAGACTGCCGGGGCCATCGGGGTTTAGGGTGTTTTTTATGGCAATATTAATGCCGGATTTGCGCACCGGTTCCACGGTTCTTGGGTGGAGAATGGACGCACCGGAATAGGCCAGTTCCGAGGCCTCTTCGTAGCTCAGCACCGAAATCAATTTGGCATCGGGAATCACCCGGGGGTCCGCTGTCATGAACCCTTCGGTGTCCTTCCAGATCTCAAGGATATCTGCCTTTAAGGCGGCTGCCACAACAGCGGCTGAATAGTCGCTGCCCCCCCTGCCAAAGGTGGTGACCTCATCAGATTCGCTGATGCCAAAAAATCCGGGTATAAAAACAATGGTATCTTCGGTGATGCAGGGCAATACATTTTTCTGGAGATTTTCGGCGGTTTTCATCATATTTGCTGTGGCATCGGCAAATCTACCGTCGGTGATGATCCCGGCCTCCCGGGGCATGATGCAAAACGCATTTTCCCCCCGGCTGTGCAGCACCCGGGATATCAATATAACTGAAAGTCGTTCCCCGTAACTGATGATGATATCCCGCATCCGGGGGGTGGCTTCCCGGGTGAAGTTGATCCCGAAAAAGTAGCGCTCTATTTTTAGAAAATGGGGGGCCAGATCCTGTTCCAATGCCTTGCAATCCGCGTCACTTTTCATCAGGTGACGGGCAAGGTTTAAATGTTCTTCCAGAATGCCCTCAACAACGGATCCGATGAGCGATTCATCTTTTAATGCTGTTTCAATACCGTTGATCAGCTGGTCTGTGACACCGGAAAGTGCCGACAATACAAATACATCACCCCGGCCCCTCTTTGCAATTAAATCCACAATACTACGGACAATTGCCTCTCCCTTTAAACACCCCCCACCTATTTTAATAACCTTCATTGCCTTTTTGCCTTTCTAAATCCCAACATATAGATTAAAATTTAAGCTTTAACCAAGAAGTCCCCCACCAAATCTTTGATTTGGTAGGGTAATAAATCACCATAAACCCAATCAAAATTTTCTATAATGGCCATGGGCAGACCTTTTTTTCAGTTGGGTTTGCCCATAACAAAGATAGAAAAGGAACTCCTGGTTTATCAGTATTTTAATATAAAAAAAAGGGCGGGCTGTGAATTCTGTCAGGGAACAGAGTGTTTTTTCTTAAATCCATTGACGTTAAAAGGCCGGCATGTTCGCCCACAGTAGCAATGGAATTAAAGGCTGTACACCAGCTTTGGATCAAGGTTGTATGTCCAGGGAAGCCCTGAATTTTTCCATCCATTGACGGTTCTGTAGCCTTTGGCATCTTTGTCTCCTTCAAAGCCGTCAATGATATTATAGACATTTGTAAATCCTGCCAGGGCCAGTTTATTGATACATGCTGCACTTCTGCCGCCGGAGCGGCACATCACAAAGAGCATCTCTGTTTTTTTAAATTTGGCTTCCACCTCGGCAACAAAATTTTCGTTCATGGGCATGATCAGTCGGTTGTTTTCTGTTAAACCCGGTTTCAGAAAACAAAGGGGGATGTTCACTGCCATGGGGGCGTGGCCCACAAAGGCGTACTCACCAGGTGTGCGGACATCCAGAATGTGAATGGTATCCGGAGAGTTTGAGTATTTTGCATAGGCCTGTTCAGCGGTAATATATTTGCCCAGTGTTGTCTGTTTTTTTTGGGGGACTGTGGGATTTGCAAAGGATGAAATGATAAATATAAATGCCAGACACTGAACGAGCATGAGCAAGATTAATTTTTTTTTCATGGTATCTCCCTTAATCAATTAAATTAATGTTTAAAAATATGAAAAGTTCACTCCAAATTTAAGGATGGGGTGGACATGCCGACTCCTTAGGTGCTGATATTCTGGTGCTACTTTATAATGATCAAATGCTTATTATTAAATTGTTTTTGTATCAAAATAGAAAATTGATGTAAAGAATTAATATTTCTATAACTGCCATGGGCAGACTGTATTCTGGACCCGGCCTACCCACAGTGAAGGTTGAAACGTAAATGGTGTCCGGGGGTAGTTTTCGGATTGCAGATATAAACAAGAGCTGATATCACTGTAGCGACAGTTGTTTTTTTATGAGTATTCTGTGTCAACTCAATCCATGACTGGTGGTATCCATTGGTCTGGATTACATCCAGAATTGTTTAGAGTTGAAAATGTCGTTGCAATAAGGGACTCAGACGTTTTTAATCCACCGTTTGATCAAAGCAAAATTTGGTATCCTTCATATTGCCCCAAAAGTACTTTACAGTTTTTTGGAAAAAAACTGCAAATTGGAATGGTTTTATATGAAAAGGTAGCCTTCAAGTTTGCCTCAGCAGAGCCCCCCCGATGGGCAATAGGAACCGGCCAATTGGGCCGTCTACGGTTCCGGGCCGGGCCCATTGCCCGTCGGGGGGGCGGCATGATAGCCTTTTCAATATTCGTTGTGTCCGCCAGGGCATGGGTGTTATATGAAAGAGTAGGCACACCTAATATTCTTTCATGCTTCGTTGTGGGCAGGCCCAGGTCCCCCATGCGGTCTGCCCGTGGCAGTTATAAAAAAATGTAAAGTCCGTTTGAAGGATACCCCAAATTTAAAAAATAATATCGTCTGGGGGTTTGTAAGTGGTAAATCAATAGGCTCTGACGTCTTGATATGGAAAAATAAAATGGAACCAGAATTAAAAGAAATGATCATTTCCAAAGAGGATGCCCTCTTCTGGCTGGACAAAAACGGGATATGGCAAACCCAAAATGGAAAATTTGAGCACCCGAAAATTATTCGGCATTTCAACGCATCCATTAAAAAGGATGAAATGGGGTACCATCTTTGCCAGCCCCGGGAGGGATTTCTTGAAAAAGTGTACTTCTTTTACGAAGATACGGCCCTTTTTGTCATCGACATCAAAGAAAAACGGGAATCTGAACTGACATTGCTCCTGAACACCAGAGAGAGCTTGACCCTTGAGGCTGGGCAATTGTTTACCTGCAATGACAACCTTTATATCCAGACTCCAGAGCACTGCATCAAATTTGCCCAAAGGGCACTGGTAAAAATATCCGCATTTCTGGAAGACAAAGGGGATATCCTTTGCCTGAACCTGGGCGGTGTTTTACATGAGATTCCAGAAAAAAACCTTGCAACTCAAGGGTTCCTGATCACGTCTGATAAAGTTGCTGGATAAAGTTTGTTCCTCGACAGAACGAGGTCAAGGAATGGATTCAGGTGTTGCGGATAAGTTTATTCTTCATAGGTGGCTTTAGCCTGCCTTTGGCGCTCGAGCCGTGGTTAAAACCACCGTCTTTAAGACGCATTCTCTTTCAGTCGGCGGTTTAGCCCGCCGAGCTTTAAATCCACCAGCTTGTAGCTGGTGGTCGTTTAATTTTAGGGAGCATATATTTGGAAGAGCTGACGATACAGCAATATCAGGATACTGTTGATCAATGGGTAAACACCTTGGGTGTACGGTATTTTTCCGAGCTGACAAATCTGGGCATCCTCCTGGAAGAAGCCGGAGAGGTGGCAAGAATCATGACACGGGTATACGGGGATCAGAGTTTTAAGAAAGAGGAATCCCATGATCTCGGAGATGAGCTTGCTGATCTTCTATTTGTTATCTCCTGCATTGCCAACCAGACCGGCATAGACCTGACCCGGGCAGTAAAAAAGAATTTGGAAAAAAAGACCCAAAGGGACTCCCAGCGCCACATCAACAATCCGAAATTAAAGTGAGATTGCCCCCCCTGGTCCCGGGCACTGGGGCCAGGGAAATCAATCTTAGCGGGATTCCCTTTGTTCCTTGATTTGTTAGCCCCTGGCACCAACCCGGTAGAACAGACTGTAAATGGCCGGGACAAATAAAAGGGTAATGCAGGTACCAAACAACAGCCCCACCATGATGGAGATGGCCATGGGTTGCCACATGGAACCGCCCCCGAGATAAAGGGGAATCAGCCCCAGGGTGGTAGTCAGGGTGGTTAGCAGAATGGGCCGGAAGCGCTGGCGGCATGCCACCACAATGGCCTCGGCCGGGGGACGATTGAATTCGGTCTGTTCAAGTTCAATGCGATCCAGGAGCACAATGGCATTGTTAATCACAATTCCAGCCAGGGAAATAACCCCCAGAAAGGCCATAAAACCAAAATAGGACCGAAACAGGATCAGGCCAACGACCACTCCGATGATTCCCAGGGGAATGGTGGCAATCACCATGATGGTTTTTCGTATGGAGTTAAACTGTATGATAAGCAGCATCAGAATGATGCATCCGGAAAGGGGCAGATAACGGATTACCGCCGCCATGTTTTCCTGGGTGTTTTCTTCGTCTCCTCCCAGTTCATACCGATAATTGGGGGGCCAGTTGGCTGCGTCCTGGTCCAGCCATGCCTGGATCTGGGTGGTGATCTGCCGTGCGGTGTATCCCTCCTGGAGACCGGCGGTGAGGGTAATGTTCCGGAAAAGGTCCCGGTGCATGATTTTGGCATAGCCCCATTGGGGCAGTATCCGGGCCACCTGGCTGAGCGGAATGGCCTGCCCCGTGGACTGGACAAATATATTTGTGTTTTCAAGCCCCTGTAGGGTCTGTTCGGTGAAATGGCGGCTGCGCATGATAATGGACAAACTGTCCTGATCTTCCCGGAAGGTGCCAGCTTTAACGCCACTGAGTCCCGTCTTTAGGCTGATGGCGATATCCTCGTGGGTCACACCTGCTTTACCTGCTTTTGCCGCGTCAATATCGATGACGAATTTCAATAGTTTGGGACCCCAGTCATCCATGAGGTTCTTTGAGCCCGGGATTTGACTGAGGGCGTTTTTTGTTTTATTGGCAAGGCGATAGAGTTCTTCCTGGTCCGGCCCGGAAATGCGGATTTCGATGGGGTCTCCCCCGCCGCCCTGGCCGAGAAGTGACACCTTGATGTCGGCATCGGGAAACCCGTTAAAACAAAATTCATCAAGATCCCTGATGATGTCGGCATTGTCTTCACCACTACTGGTGTTTAAAAGGATGTGGGCGTAGCTGGAATTGGCTTCATCGGCGGAATATCCCTGATCATAGGATTCCGGGCCTTCACCAATGTAACAGGACCAGTCCACAATTCCCTTTGTTCGTTGACTGTCAACCTTGAGATGATCGGCAATATGCTGTTCAATTTTCTGTACCACGGCAAGGGTGTTGTCAATGCGGGTGCCAAGGGGAAGATTGATATCCACGGTGATCATATTTCTGTCACTGTCAGGAAAGAAAATAAACGGCACCATGCCGAATCCTTTTAATGAGACCACAAAGATAATTACCATGGCCCCAATGAATAAAAGTCTTACCCGCAGCACCCCATTGAGAAAAACAACATAAATTTGCTCCAGGATATCGAAAATACTTTTTTTGCCGGAGTCCTGAGCACCTTTATTTCCTTTGACAAACAGGTAAGCCAACAGGGGGATAATGGTGAGACTCATCAGCCATGAAGAAATCAGGGCAATGGAGATCACCACAAAAAGAGGCCCCATGATGTCACCCATGGAGGATTCTGCCAGATAAAAAGACAGAAAAGCGGCGGAGGTGGTCAAAGTTGATATCAACAGCGGAACCATGAGTTCCTGGCAGGTCTCCACCGCCGCTGCCATGGGTGTGCTTCCCCCCTCCATTTTGACGATAAAGGATTCAGACACCACAATGCCGTTGTCCACCATCATGCCAAGTGCCATGATAAGGGCTGCCAGGGTCACCTGATTAAGCCCCATATGAATAACCCCCATGATCATGAGGGTCATGATGGTTACAAGGGGGATAAGACTTGCCACCACCAATCCCGTGCGAAACCCCAGAAATATCAGCATCACCGCCATGACAATGACGATACTCTGGAGAAGGTTATTGATAAAACTTTCAATGGATTTTTCCACATATCCATCCAGGGAGGCCAGGCGGACCACATTTAGCCCCAGGGGCAGGCGGGCATTGTAGTCGGCCATTTTTTCATCCACCATTTTACCTAACTGGATGATGTTGGCACCCTCCTTAAGGGATATGGAAAGGGAGATGGCCCGCTTTCCATTTACCCGGACAAGGCCCGTTGCAGGGCTTTTATAGGTTTTTACAATATCGGTGATGGCATCCAGATAAACCACCTCACCTGCATCTCCCACGGGGATGATGGTTTTTTTAAGGGCCTCAATATTCTCATAGTTGCCCGTGGGTTCAAGAATGAGCCGCTTGTTGCCCACATTGATTTCACCACCGGAATCAAGGATGTTGGTTTCCTGGATAATTTGCTTTAATTTGCCCACGGTTAACCCATATTCACTAAGGCGTGCCGTGTCAAATTCCACAACCACCTGCTGTTCCTGAATTCCTCCCAAAGACACTTTGGCCGAGTCCGGAAGGCTGATGAGTTCGTCCTTGATCTGTTTGGCCACATCTTCCATATCTTCATAGGAAAATTCATCCGAAACAAGCCCCAGCATGATACCATAGACCACACCGATATCATCGTCCTGGAAATCCGGGGTAACTTCTTTGGGAAGGGTCTCCATGTCCTCAATTTTGCGCCTTAGTCTGTCCCAGACACCCTGCAGCTTGTCTGGTTTCACCTCATCCTTCAGGGTAACGGTGACCACTGAAAGTCCGGTGCGGGACTGACTGGTGATGTCTTTAACCTCGGGGATTTCCTGGACCACCTCTTCAATGTTTTTACTGACCAAAAGCTCAACTCTCTGGGGGTTGGCCCCGGGAAAACTGGAAACAATGGTGGCCACCCGAACCGTGTATGGGGGCATACTGTCCCGGGGAAGGTTTTTGTACATGGATAGGCCCAGTATAACCACAATAAAAAGAAGGCTCAGCGAGATACGATTTTTGTTGATGGCAAATTGTGTGAGATTCATATTGATTCCATGATTGGGTTCATTACCATTCTTTTATGGGGTCTTTCAAGAGTGTCACGGCCATGCCGTCAAGTAAAATCTGCAGGCCGGAGGTGGCAACCCGATCCCCGGACCTCAGTCCTTCTTTGACAACAAAACCTTTTTCGGTGAGGTCCCCCAGGGAAACCTTTCTTTTCTTGGCCATGCCCTTTGTATCCTCTGTACTTTCAATGACAAAAACAAAGTTGGCCCCGCCTTCTTCCCCCACAGCATCAACGGGGGCATAAAGGTTCTCCCCTTTAAAGGGGGTATCAAAATGAAAGTTAACCTCCGCCGCCATGCCCGGACGCAGGCGTTCGTCTTTAGTCTGGATAGCAATGGTCACTGGATAGGTGGGGGCATCAATGGCGGCATAGGGTACTTCGGTGACCCGACCCTCAAAGGGTGTTTCCGGGAGGCCCGGAAAGGTAACCCGGCATCCCATGTCTTTTTTAATGCGGGAGATGTAATTGTCCGAAACATTTACATTGACCTCAAGATTTCCCAGTCCACTCAAGATGAAAATGGGTGCACCCGGGGCGATCTCTTCATTCTCTTCCACAACAATATCGTTGATGATGCCGTCAAAGGGGGCAGTGAGACCGGTGTATTTAAGCTGGTTTTCAGCGGCTTTGAGTTTGGAATTTTCCGTGGTGATACGCGATTTTGCCGCCTGCAACCGGGCCTTTGCGGTTTCATAGTCGCCCCTTGCCTGCTCAAATTCGCTCAGGGAGACGTTGTCGTTTTCATACAGCTTCTGTATGCGGTCATAGGTGGAGTGACTGGTATAGACCGCGGTTTGGGCCGATTGGGCATCTGCCTTTGCCTCGGTAAGGCCTGAGCGGGTGGACTCCAGATCCACCTTAAGATCGGTTTTGTCAAGCTGGGCAAGAAGATCGCCGGTGTGGACCTTGTCTCCCACCTTTACGTTGATGGACTGGACAGTGCCATTTACCTTGAAACTTAAGGAAGACTCCCTGTCTGCCACGGCAGTGCCGCTGAAGGTGCTGTTTGCACCCTGCTGTTCTGCCTTTAAGGTGGTGTAACGCACCGGTCGAACGGGGCTTTTGGGGGTGGTTTCAACAATTGGTTCCTGTGGGCAGCCACCCAGGCAGAAGCTAAAAAAGGTAATAAGGACGATAAAACTGTTTTTCATGGTGTTATCCTGTTCTATTTTATTGTTTCCATATGCTCCCGCAACCGGACAAGGAACAGATCCTTTTTTTCCGGAGTATCCAGAAAATGAAATCGGCCCATGGCACGCTCCAATTCCAGGAAATCAAGCACAAATTGATATCTGGACACCTGGGCGCCCCATTCACTGTTCAGCCTGGCATTCTGGGCATCAATGAGATCTGCAATGGTGTTTCGTCCTTCGGCATATCCGGCCTGGATGATGTCGAAATTCTTACGGGCAGCGGTCAGTCCCTGTTTGGATAATCGTATTTCTCTGGCAGAGACAGCGGCTGTTTCAAGGCTGGAGCGTACCTTAAGATGCTGCTGGTTCTGCAGATTTTTTTCTTCCACCCGGACTTGTTGCAATTGAAGACGGCTCTTTGCAAGTTCCTCTTTTCTGGCCCCCCCGGTGAAAAGGGGCCAGCTGGCCGCCACTGTCAGGGTCCATGGATGATCAAGATCAGAGGGGGTTTTAGTTCCCACATCGTATTCGTCAAGGATTTTATCCACGGTTCCCTCAAGCTTTACATCGGGCAGGTAAAACGAGCGTTTTTTGTTTAAAACTTCACGCTCTTGGGAACGACGTGTTTCTTTTATCTGCTTAAGCTCCGGCAGGTTTCGGTCTGCCTCGGTGATGAGAAAATCACTGAAACGGGAGAGTTGTTTAAAATTTCCCAGATATTGATACACCCCGGGGTCGGTGATCAGCAGTTCAATGGCGGTGGCAGGCTCTATGTCTTCCACTGTAATGAGCTGATCAATGGGTCTGTCCAGGATCTCATTTAAGGACATCCTTGCCAGTTGCAGGTCTCGATAGGCATCATTGAGGCTGATCTGGTTGCTTGCCTGCTCACTTTCCCAGCGATACACTTCAGAGGCACCCACAGAGCCCACGGCTGCCTTGTTCCGGGCAATGTCAAGGTTTTTACGGGTGACCTCAAGATTGTCGTTTTGGATGATCTGATTGCTTCGGGCAAAAAGAAGATTAATATATGCCCCAGCAGCCGTAACCACGGTGTCCATAACACTTGCCTTTTCCTGATATCTTTGGGATTCAAGCAGTATCTGCTGGATGGCATGGTTTGCCAGAATATCATCGGAAAAAAGGGACTGGGACAGGGTGCCCGATGTGGTCCAGGTGGCCCGGGCCGGGTCCGTCACACTGCCGCTGACCCGGTTATTGTCAATGCGGTTAACGGCAGTTGACAGCTCCATGCGGGGAAGTCGGGATGCCCGGGCCACACCCACCTCCCGGGTTTGAATATCTGTGTTGATTTTTTCCATCTGAAGGTTCAGATTTTGCTCCAGCGCTTCTCCAATCACCCCCCGGAGATGGAGCCTGGGGCCCTGTTGGGATCCTTGCAGATTTAAAAGCCGGGCCGTGTTAAAAGATGTCCAAGCCGGGTAGTAGTCAATTTGACGAAAGGTTCCCACATTGATTACAAAATTATCGCTTTGTTTTGATATGGTTACCGGCAGTTTCCCGGCATCCTGCCCCCCGGCTATGTCAAGGACATTGATGGCAATGCGACGGGACATGGCATGGATGTTCCGGTCTGGTGCGATGGATGCCATGACCCCCATGCGTACATGCTCTTCCCCCAAAAGCGCAAAGGAGGGCAATTTTCGCTGATTGATGGCTTGAATCAGTGTTTTTTGTCTGTGGTTATGATCTTCCAGAAAAAGGGGCAGTACATAGACTGCATCCACTCTGTCAGAAATTCCGGCGATGCTTTTTTCAATGTCATCGGTGGGGATTTCCACAATGGAGAGCTTTGCCGCCGGAGATGCCTTTTTCAGCGCTTTGCCAAAATAGCTGTAAAGTGTGTGGAACATGCTGGTTTCTTTTTCATTGAAGAGGATGGCAAGGTGTTTGTAATCGTAGAGTTTTTTAAAGGTTCTCAGGTCCTTTTCAATGTCAAAGGGGGATTGGATATAATTAAAATTTTGGATACCACTGGTACCTTCCGGGGTGAGGGGCAATCCCTGGAGTTTTCCATCAAGAATGGCTCCCGCAATCACCGGCTTGGGATAGATACCATATTTCACAAGTGCCTGGGACATATCCAGCTCCAGGCCGATGATGCAGTCAACGGAGGCATCTTCCATTAAGGTTGAAATAACCGCATTTTCATTCCTTGTTTTCCCAATGTCTATTTTCAGGGTCAGGTATTTGATGTCATATCTGGTTTCCAGAAGGCTGTTTATTTCATTTACCACGACCTTTTGATAGGAAGCGTCCTTTGAAGCATCAATTAACATTGCGATTTTAAAAACCGGTTTGGCCTGTGCCACCGCTGGCAGGACCAAAAGAATACCCATTAGAATGTTTATGATAAAAACATATAGTTTCATTTCTTCCTTAATATTCCCGCACGTGTAATGTTATCTATATTGGTTCGGTTTTGCCCGGCTTTGTGGGCCAACGGGCCATCGACTTATACAAGCTTATCAATATATTTCAAAGTTTGTCAACAAAAGCATGGGTACCATTTTATCCGCATCCCGGTACCATTCCATTGACATATCCCCCTATTGGGGAAAACAATTCCCCCAACAAATATAAAGCAATGCATCTGTGTTGACCACAGAGGTGTTACTGCCCAATGGCCTGGATTCTCTCTTGGGCATTGGCTTTCAGATTTTCATAGAAAAGCGAATAATCATCCCGGTGATAGATCCCATCGGGCATGGCAGAGGGGCTTATCAAGCCAGGATCTGCAACATCACACACCAGTCCGGAATCCTTGATTTGCGCGGAGGTGAAAAAAGGGTAATATACAGGTTCCTCCCCCTCCGGGAAAAATAGCGCCCCAAGGTTTTCATCTGCGGGAATCAGTTCTCCATTTTCAGTACTGCTTTTCCAGGAAAGGGGGTTGGTCACCCAGGTTCCTTCCGTGATCTGGATGGATTGATCCTGCATCCCGTCTTTCATGGAATTATACGCAATAAAGCAATTTGTGTCCGTTGGACTTTCGCACATGCGAATGATGGGATTGTCGGCGATGTCAAGGGGGGTGATGGACCAGCCGATGAGGTAAGCTGCCACCAGCAGGTCTTCTTTGCCGGTGCTCCCCCAGTTCTCTTTTAAAATTTCCAGTAAATTGCTTGATCCCTGGCTGTGACCTGCGATGATAAACGGCTTGCCGTTGTTGTAATTTTCCAGGTAGTACTCAATTGCCCGCCACATGTCATCCTGGCCATAGGTCAGCAGTTCATTTACCTTGGACAATTCAAGGCTGAAACCGGTTACGTTGAGTTGGCGGTAGAAGGGGGCGTAGAGATTGGCACTGTCCGTAAAAACGCTGGCTTGATGGTCAATGGTCTCCATGGCTGCCTGCTGAAGTTCAGGATCAGTGTAATCCATGAGCATGTTGCCCTCTTCCAGAACCGTTGGATAAAACCACAGAATATCAGCCGTGTGCTCGTTTGGGTTGTCGGGAAAGGCAAGCCAGGATGCTTTTTGGGTATAGTCCGGTGTCGGAATTCCCGCGGTTGGATTTTCAGCAGTGGATGTCGGAGAGTTGCTGGAACTGCTGGAGTTGTTGAAATCGCAACTGGACATGAGACATAGGATCAAAGAGAAAACAAGGATTTGAATAAAAGGAGCAGGAGCCGTTTTTAGCATTCTTAAAACCTCTTGATTAAATTAAGTAATGAGTCCGAAATAATATATCCATTTAAAAATTGGTGAACACGATCCTTCAACGGTGGCGTGTTCTGAGATGGGCAAGTTATTTAAGACTGATTCCTAAGTTAAAATTTGGTGATGCTGTATCAAATAATAGTGACAAGTGTCAACAGGGGTATCGTAGAATCTTAATTTGATAAATTCATTCACCGCATATCAGATCTCTTGAGAATGGGGAATAAAAATGCCATAATCCACCAATGACGATTAAAATTGGAATTAAATTCAGGAGGCAGTCGCAATGGATTACCAAGAAATTTTATTTTCCAAGGAAGCCGCAGTGGGCTATCTGACATTGAACAACCCTTCCAAGATCAATGCCCTTTCAAGACAGATGATTAATGAGATCACGCATCGGTTGACCGAAATATCCACGGATGAATCCATCAAGGTGCTGGTGATAAAGGCCACAGGCAGTAATTTTTGTGCCGGTCACTACCTGGCCGAGATGGCGGATTCCGGTGTAAAAGAGTATAAGGCCATTTTTGATCTGTGCACCCGCATGATGATGATGCTCCACGAGTTGCCCCAACCAGTGATTGCCCAGGTCCAGGGCATTGCAACGGCGGCCGGGTGCCAGCTTGCGGCCTGGTGTGATCTGGTGGTGGCAGCAGATAATGCTCGATTTTCAACCCCGGGAGTGAAGATTGGCCTTTTTTGCACCACCCCCATGGTGGCCGTCACCCGGGCAATTGGTAGAAAAGCGGCCATGGAAATGCTGTTGACCGGCAGGGAATTCCCCGCAGAAGAAGCAAAGGCCCTGGGGCTTGTTAACTGGGTGGTTTCCCTTGACTCCCTTGACGTTGAAACCACGGAACTTGCCAATGACATTGCCAAAGCCAGCGGATTTGCCCTGTCCGTGGGTAAGCAGGGGTTTTATGCCCAGGCCGATATGACCGATGCCCAGGCTTTTCATTATGCCAAACACACCATTGTAATGAATAATTGCTCCGAAGACGCCCAAAACGGCATTACCGCTTTTCTGGAGAAGTCCACAACAGAGTGGAAAAATAGATGATCAAAAGGGCATGCTGCTACCCACTTAAGGCGGGGTATTCTCAAGGTTTTTTATGTGGACAATTAGATTTCGAACCCTAAATTTCAGGCTGATAGGACTCTTGATTTTAAAGCCTGTCCTGCCTTAAGTGGGTAGCCAAATATTAATGCCAATAACGCATGCCTGACCCTTCCTGGCTAAATTCAAAGATAAAAAAAATTTGATCAGCGGGCATCCTTCATATGGCCCTAAAAGTACTTTACAGCCTTTTGGAAAAACCTCCTATAAATTGGGGAGTGATTAAAGAAAGTGTAAAGTCCTTTTGAAGGATGCCGATCATCGTGTGGAAAACAAAAATCGTGATGGTTCCAATATTCATGGAATGATTTCAGTCCGCATACCATCCTTTAAGGGGGTGCAATTCACCTTGCCTTATGGGAATGAGATTGTTAAATATGAGTGTACTCTTTTTGCATTATTCTCTCCCTCTCAATTTTTAGAGAGGGCTTGGGGGCGAGGTATT
>CAKZLA010000420.1 GCA_937124525.1 uncultured Desulfobacterium sp. | reverse complement strand
ATGATAGGCTGGGAATATTTCATTAAAGTGTAGCTTAAAAAAAGTGAGAATCGGTCTTGACATGGGGTCCACTTTACCAACAATCGGCAAACCACATTGCCGAAGAACAATTTTTCAAATCAATTGACAAACCATTAGAATTAAAGCCGCGAATGGATAAAATCAATGAAAAAGTTAATGCTTTATTAGGCCTTACAGAAGATTAGAAATGCCTTGTCCATGATTTTATTACAACAAGAATGAAATTTAATGATGGTGCTATCCCTACGATTATAAATGATATTGCCTCTAAGGATGAAATAAAGGCATATTACAAAACCCTGAAAAAAGTCTTAGATCAATTTCTTGATGCTGATATTAGGAATCAGCATCAAATTACCGCCAATTATTCAAAATCCATGGTTTTTCTGACCATTGAACACTCTGAAAACAAGCTTGATGGGCCTGTGATTGTTAAAAAGATAACTAATGCTGAGTTAAAAGAAGAATTAAAAAATCTTGAAACAAATCTGAAATTTGAGCAGGGGCAGTGGATCTATTTTCAGAAAAATCTGAGATTATTTTATGGCAGGACCACATATTTTGTTAAATCACGGCAAAGACTTGGCTGGCTCCAAAGCCAGGCCTTTACAGATGCGGATGAATTTATTGCTGAAAAATTGATTACGACCGGAAATGATTAGATGCAATCAGAGAAGCAACCTAAAGCGGATGACAGCAAAGAGTACCAAAAAGCATTTAGTGGACCCTATGTTGAGTGGATTAATGCAACCGTGTCCTTTACCTCGTTAAAATCATCCAGCTCAATGGTCCACCAGCGGCAATGGGTTAAAAGCAGCCGATCCATGATCGGACCCAGAATACTCAGATCTTTTGGCGGATAATGGCGGTCCAGTTCCTTTTCATAAAAATGAACTTCTGACAGTCTGTCTTGGAACATATCGATGATCTCAATGACATTGAATTGCCCGGTGACCACGGCATGGGATGTGATGGCATGCCCCAGGTCCAGTGTGATGCGGGCATTGGTCTGCATTGACAGATCCAGCAAAACCTCAGGATCGGATGTCAGTCCCTTTTTCAGATTTTCAATAGCCACCCGTATACCCCTGCTTTGCCCATGTTCCACAATCCGGGAGAGATTTTCAACCAGGGTGTCGTAGTTGAGCTCAATCTTCTGATTCAGACCGGAATGAAAGGTTATAAAAGGCTCTCCAAGATCCTTGATGGCATCCAGGCACTCCAGGTGAACCCTGACAGCCTCGTTCGCCTTGGATGAATCAGCATCACCGATCTCAAATTCAGGGAAAAACCCATGGAACCGGACCTTGACCCCCTGGTTGAGGCAGGACTTCAGGTTTTTTTCAAGTTCAGCAAACTCTTTGCGGTCCGGCGTGTATTCCACGGACAGATTTTCATTGATTATGGCCTGTAATCTCCCGGGAGAATGGAAAGGCTTGACACTGACCGCCAGGACGGGCATGTCCTCTGATTTGATTTTTTCTTGCAGCATGGATTAATAGACCTCACTTTTTTGCCACCTGTTATAACGGGCGGGCCAACGGGGTCAGGCTTGCGTTATGGAAGGCTGATAAACAAAGTTCCATGTTTTTGCCAACAATCTGTGTTTAAAGGCAAATTTTAACAAAAGTGTCAACAACGCAAATCTGACCCCACCCCAGGGTGGCCGGTGTTATGATCAAGCCCCAATACGAATTTTTTTAAAAGGATCGTCTTCCCTCAAAATCAAGCTATTCCTGGTTGTAGAGGGAATGAATAAGGGGGAAAAAATTATCCCGCAAATTTTTGAGCATGTAAGTATTCCCCTCCAGAAACAGGGCATGGTCGGGATTAAAAGCCCCCATGAAGTTCCTCGTATCCAGCAATCTTTTTAATTTTTTCATGTGCCTGTCATAGTCTGAAAAACAAATCTTTTTCTTAACATGATTTCTGCCCAGGAAACAGCACGCCTCTTCAAAGCTGGTGCACATGATTTCCCGACAAAATTTGCCTGTACAAAGCATGTCCCGAATTTCATCAAAGGTATTGTTGGCCATGGCATGCCACATGCTATCCACCTGGACGAACGCCTCCCGGCTCCGAGTGGGAAAGTGTCTGGTTCTTTCAAACATGATTTTTATGTTCTCTTCCGGGGTGTCAGAAGAGAGCCCTCCCCCGGAACCGACTATGAAGTTGGGAAAATTTTTAATGGACAGGTTCAATTGATTTACCTGTTCGGCAATTTTATGCACCGGGTCAAACAGCATGGACAAGGAATTAATATTGCCAAGGATCGAAACATCCGAGGGTATGGTGTGGGCCATGTCCCGCAGATCAATATGATAATCCAGGCTCAGGCATTGGGCGCCTGTTTGGATAAATTCATCAATAAGATGACCGACGTTGCCCGGAACGTGCAGAAAACCGGGCTGGCCAATGCTTTGAAATATGTTTTTGATATATTGGCCTGAAAATTCTCTAAAAGCCCCCGGGGAGATCAACACCCCGGAAGGCTCGGCAATCCAGAAAAAATCTGCCCCGGCCGCTTCACAGGCCCGGGCCATGGCAAGAATAAAACCGGAGGTCAGCGCCAATACCCGGTGTAGAAATTCCGGATTTTTAATACAGGCAAGGCACAGGTTCTGGGTGCCCAAAATGCCGCCTGCCGTGGTGAACGGGCCGAAACAGGCTCCGCCCACAGGCTTGTTGCTCAATCTTTTAAAGGACCGGATACAATGGATGTATTTCCCGGCCACCGGGCTGTCCAGGGGATGGATAATATTCAGGTTTTTCAGGTCATCTTCGTTTCTCACCTGATTTTCAATGACATGTTCGCTGCCATCGTCCAAGGTAAAGGTTTTCAGCCCCATGCTTTTACAGATATCCACATCCAGCATGGTTGAAAACAGAAAGTCATGTCCATATTCCCGGGCTTGAAAGGCCATCCAGTGTGCTTTTTTCTCCTGTTCCGGCAAATGGGCAATCTCCGGCCCGGCAAAAAACGCTTTGGCCGGGCCTCCTCCCACAGGGCAGACAAGGCGCCTGCCATGGTCTAATATATAATCAATGAGTTTTTTCATGCCTGGCTTTCCCCCCGGCAGGGTAAGTGGTGATAACCATGCTGTGGATAAATTTATTTTGCAGTATGAAATATGCCAGAAGTACGGGCACGGATGCAATGACGGCGGCGGCCATCAACTCGTTGTAGGGTGTTGAATATTCTCCATGCATCATGGAGATGCCAAGGGGGATAGTAAATTCGGATTCGCTTTTCAAAGCAATCAGGGGCCATAGGAAATTATTCCAGTTAAACATGAAGCCAAATATCCCCAGGGTGGCAAGTGCCGGCTTTGCCTGGGGCAGCACAATTTTCCAATAGATCTGCCATTCAGAAGCTCCATCCACCCGGGCCGCTTCCATGATGCTGCTCGGAATGGATAAAAAATACTGGCGCATGAAAAATATGGCAAAAGGAGAGGTCACACAGGGTAGAATCACCGTCCACAGTGAATCCGTCAAGCGGATGGAGGACATCACAATGAAAAGCGGTACGACAATGGCCTGATGGGGCAGCAGCAGCATGACAATAATGGCGGCAAAGATAATATCCCGCCCTTTATAATGAAATTTTGCCAGGCTGTATCCCGCCAGGGACGATAAAAACAGATTCAGGGTAGTGGCTGTGATGGAAACAATGAGACTGTTTTTTAAATAGACCGCAAAGGGATATTTTTGAATGACATTCGGATAATTCTCCCAGCAGATACGATGGGGAATCCATTGAAACGGATTAATAAAAACAGCCTCCTCGTATTTCAGAGAGGTAGCCACCATGACCAGTATGGGCATCATCATGAACAGCGATACCAGGACCAGCACCAGACAGCTTAAAATGGAAATTCTGTTTCCGTTCATGGCTGATATGACCTTCCCACACGAAACAAAATGATACTCAAAACGGCGACGATCAAAAGCATGACCACCGACATGGCCGATGCCTTGCCCATGAGCATGAAGTCAAACCCGGTATCGTATATCAGCAGAGAAAGCACCTCGGTGCTGTTGACAGGACCGCCCTTGGTCATCACATAAAAAGGGGTAAAGGTATTCAGGAGATTGATCAGCATGATGACACCGGCAAAAAGAATGGTGGGTTTTAAAAGCGGGAGGGTGATCCTGAAAAAAATCTGTCGCTCAGATGCTCCGTCAATGGCCGCGGCCTCATGGAAAATACCGGGAATATTCTGCAATCCTGTCAAAAAGATGACCATGAAATAGCCGGTCTCCTTCCAGATGATAAAGAGGATAATGCCAGCCAGGGCATACTTTGGATCATTCAGCCATTTTACATAAGAATCGATTATATTAAGGTCGATCAGGTATTGGTTCATGGCGCCGTAGGGATGGAGAAGTATTTTCCAGACAATGGCGGTGACGGCTTCGGATAAAACCACGGGAGCGAAAATAATCAGCTTGAACAGCTGGGAAGCTTTGAAGGTCTTATTTAAAACAACTGCAAGACCAAGGGATAGCAGCAAAATGGGGATACCGGACCCGAGCACAAATTTTGATGTCACTGCCAGGGAGTTTAAAAAATCAGGGCTGGTTAAAATGCTCAGATAATTATTCAGCCCCACCCATTGGCCGGGCGTAAGCATATCAAATTTGGTCAGACTCCTGAAAAACGCCATCAATACAGGGTAACCGATAAATATTAAAAGGAGTGCCGCTGCCGGAACCAGGAACAGGGCACCGGCAAGGTTTTGCTTTCCTTGAAAATTATTGCCTGACATTGTAAATATTCGGGTTGGTAATGTAAATGTTTGGCCAGTGCCCCATATTCGCGTATTTGGGGCTGCGTGGCATACTAATGCTGTGTGAGCAGGCCAAAATAGGTGAATATGGGGTGCTGTCCGAATATTTACCTGACATTATGGTAACGAGTTTGCTTCATCAGGTTCAATGCTCTTTTAACGCCTTGTCGATGGCTTTGGCCGCGATGTCCAGGGACATCTGGGGGGAAACATCGCTGATAAGGCTTCTTTCCATGGCATCGGCAATGGCCTTTTCGATCTGGGGGTATACCGGAGAGCTTACCGGCCATTGTCCAGCGGCAAGATCAATGCTGAACACCTCATGGTACGGCCACTCTTTCCATGCTTTGGAATCCATAATACTTGGTTTGGGCATGAGCAGCCCGGTTGCTCCGAACTGATCACCCGGCTCCGAGGTGATATAATTTAAGAATTTCCAGGCTTGTTGCTGAATCTTCTTATCCACTTTATTGGAAACATGCCACCAGTATCCACCGATGATGGTCCGCCTGTTATTAACATCAATCTGTGGCAGCGGCACCGCCATATACTTATTTTCAATGTCTCTTCCCTTGAAGGTGGTCTTGCTCCACACCCCGCTCACCCACATGGAACTTAACCCATTTTTAAAATCTTCAGACTCATCCACCGCAAGGCCCGCTTCGGTGACCTTGTACCGATGCACAAGGTCATAGAAAACCTGAAGAGAATCAACTGCTGCCTTTTCATTGATGGTGGCTTTAGTGCCGTCACTGCTCAATACGCTTCCTCCGCACTGGCTAAGTACGGGACCCCAGACAAAAGACCACCAATGATCTGCCTTGCTGAAGGGAAGATCAAACCCCTTTCTTACCAGCTTGCCATCTTCATCACGGACAGTTAATTTCCGGGCAATATTTGCCAGATCCTCCCAGGTCTTTGGTGCATCCGTTGCTGGATCCAGGCCCGCTTTCCTGAAGTGCTCCTGATTGATAAAAAGACTCCAGGTATTTCCGGTATACGGCAGGGCGTAAAATTGACCGTCCTTTTCACGTACCCCTTCAATGGCAGTTTTAAACCATTGGGACGAAAATTGTGTTTCTGACTCATATCCCATAATTTTCCAGTCCACCGGGGCAATGATTTCTTTGTCGACAAGACTCTTATAATTGAGGCAAAGAAAATCAAAAGCAGCTGGTCCCATGTCGCCTTTAATGGCGGTGTACACCTTTTCTGGCAGTTGTCCGGATGGAAAGGCCCTTATGATAACATGGGCCTCTGTATTTTCAAGGTTATACCGGGCTGCCTTGTCCTTGAGCCAGTTCACCAGAGGGGCATGTTGGTGGACCCAAATCTCCACATCCGGAACCGGTTTTTCGCTGGCGTTTTTCGTCGGACTATTGTCTGAGCATCCGCCCATGGGCAGAATAAGCATCAAGCCCACCGCCATAACTGTAATGTATCTTTTCAATGACAAGATTTCTAAAAATTTGAGATGCTTTAATAAATTCAAGATATTTAACTCCAATATATGGATTGCGGAACCAGCTTAAGTTTATGACTCATGTTGGATATAAACATTAGGTCAGACCGACTGAAAAAATCAAATTGATTGTTCTGATTCTCATCTAAAAGTACATCACATTCTTCGATAGTGGATCAAATCAGCTCTTAATTGTCAAACCGGCTTAATACCGGAGCTGTTACCTCGGATCTGACCTGGATAAACGGTTCGTTTTTAATCTTCATAAAGCAACCAACCCCTGCTGCCAGAAAAAGGCTTCCGAAGATCACAAATCCTGAATGCCAGTAATGGGCAGCCCCCAATTTCCCCAAAAGGATGGGGCCGGTAAAATACCCTGTGCCCCAGAAAAAATAGAAGGCTCCGGAGATGCATCCTTTCAGATTTTCGGGTACGGTATCATTCAGGTATGCCAGTGCAGCCACGCAAAACGTTCCAAGCCCTGCTCCGGTCACAAAAAGCATGGCCAGGAGCCCGGCAATATCCATAAAAGAAAACAAGATCATACCCATGCCGGCAAAGAGAAGGCCAAATACCATGACCTGTTTTCTCCCCTTTTTATCGGAAATAGGACCGGCAACCACTTGAACCCCGCTGACGGCGATGTAAAAGAGGATGAACAATACCCCCACCGCACCGCCATGGGTTCCCTGGATGAGAAAACCAGGGATGACCGAGATAAACACCCCGTAACCTGCGCCATATAAAATCACCCCCAGGAAAATAACTATAGTGTTCAGATTACCAGCAAGGGAAATAATATTGCCAGGTTTGACCTTGGGCATGGGGGCAGTACTCAGATTTGTAACACGGCAGCTCACCAGTACCCCGGCAAGAAAACTTAACCCTGAAAAAAACAGAAAAAATTGATTCCCCTGACAGATTTTCTGCCCCACCATGCCGAAAAGACATCCCAGAATGAGACCGCAATGAATGGCTGCATTGTAAACCGCAATGGCCTTGCCCTTTGCGGCCGGCCGCTGAAGAGAGAGATAGGCTGGGGCCAGGGACCAGACCGGTATTTCTCCCAGCCCCTGGAGCATACGCCCCAAAAAAAGGGTTTCCAATGAATTTGAATAATAATAAACCATGCCTGAAAGGGCAGAGATAAAATAACCGGCAATGAGAAAGGGCTTGATTCCCAGCTTATCTGAAAGATAGCCAATGGGAAGTTGAAAAGCTACAAAGGTAAGGGCAAAGGCCGATGCCAGATAACCGATATCTGATACAGATTCAGACAGGGTCATCACCTGCTGAGGAAGCAGGGCCATGGCCATGCCAACCCCCAGCATCATTATAAACGCCGATATGTTAATCATAACGGCGGACTTATATCCAACCATAAGAGTTCTCCACAATTAAAAAATAAATTGTAAGCTTGATTTAAGGACGTACCAGTCCTGTGGCGCAGCCTAAATGTCTGCGGGGGCCGTATATATCCTTATGAACACCTGAAAGAAAAGATTAAAGGGCAGGTGGTGGAGAAACGATTCTTATGGTTTGAACTGTCATAAAAAAATAGTTACCTTAGAATTGATAATTGATAATTGATAATTGATAATTGATATCAGATCTATCCCGAAAAAATCAATTTTCAGAACTGAACTGAACTTTATCAGAAAAAATGTCCCCCCGCAACATGGTTTTATCTGAACCACAGGGCCAACGTATGGAGTTATTATGGAGTGCCTATATTTCGGAACGGGTCAGAGATTACCCGAACATGACTTCCTCCAGATACTTTGGTCTTGGGGCAACCCATCCCCCAATTGGCCGGTCTTGCAATCAAGCCCATAATTATATATACAGGTCCATTCTCTCTTTTGAAACAATAAAAGTAATGATATCATGCCCCCATGGGATAATCATTTAAAAAAACTTGTTAAGGAGAAAAACATGAGCCAGCCAGTGACCCCGGAGCACCTCAGAAACCGGCTTGAAGCCTATGTCAGCCACTACCCGGAAACCACGGGAGAACAAAATATATGGCGTACCCCCCTTATGGTGACGGCCCGGACAGATAAACGGTTTGACATTTTACCCCGCATTGCTGCAGACAATCATCTGTTACCCACAGATTTACTGCCCCATGCAAAATCAGTAGTGGTCTTCTTTATTCCTTTTGTTAAAGATCTGGTAATTGAAAATCACAAAGGCGAAAGGCCCTGCCTGAATTGGGGCCTGGCCTATGAATCCACCAACCGCCTCATCAACTCCCTGTGTCAAGAATTTCATCAATATCTGGACAAAATGGGATACCAGGCGGCATTGGTCCCGGCAACCCACAATTTTGATCATAACACCCTGCTCTCCCGGTGGTCCCATAAACATCTGGGATACATTGCAAATCTGGGACGCTTTGGGGTCAATGCCCAGTTTATCACCCCATCGGGGTGTGCCGGACGTCTGGGCAGCTTTGTCACCGACGCCGATCTGGGGGACAGCCCCCTGGTCAGTGAAAAAGAACTGTGCCTTCACAAAAATGGTAAGAAATGCCTTGTGTGCGTGGATCGCTGTCCCGTGGGAGCGGTGTCAGAAGCCGGTATTGACCGACAACGATGCTGGCACAGGCTTAGGTCCAATCACATTGAAATTGACGCATTTAAAGGTCTTGAAGATACCACCGATGTCTGCGGAAAATGCCAAGTGCTGTTACCGTGTAGCCTCAAGGTACCGGGGGTGAAAGGATGAAGCTTCAAATTATGCCTATCAACAATAGGAGTGGCGCATCCCCGGCCTGTACGAAGCCGTGCTGGCCCCTTTCTCTGAGGGGCAGATGCGGCGATTTATCGATAAGTGGTATGCCCATGTGGCCCGGTTGCGGTATAAATATTTCAATGAGGCTGAAGGAAATGCCTGAGTGTCAATAACGCAAGCCTGACACCAGCCCAGAGTGGCCGATGGACCAAGCCCAGAATATTATTAACTTAGCGCCTTCAAGGTGCTAATGCATTGGTTATTATATCAATCTATGTTAAGTGTTTGATTTTATTGAGTTTTTTATAATGCAATATCAACATATTAAACTGGACATGGTGGTAGTCTATTTTTGGAGAAGTCCCTTATTGGAATTAAGGGGATATAATGGTTAACGGCGTATATGAATCGACTTTTAGAAAAGTCAGTTTCATGGAGACCAATATCCTAAAAATTCAGTGTAGAAACAGCAAGAAGCAGGGAATTGAGTATAAAAAGATTGACATAAGGGGTAAGGGTGGGTATAGGCAGATAGACATATATCATATTGATATATGACCAATGTGATTTTGATAGCACAAAAAATGTTAATTACCATTGCCTAATTTATCATCAGTGGTTGTGCACAAAAAACGAAATGCCGTTTTTGTTTATTCACATAAGAATCAAATTGATTAAGGAGAAAACATGGCAGATAGAATATATCATCAACTTCGTGAGCAGATGGATCAGTATTCAACAGGTTTTCCGAACACCGAATCCGGGGTGGAATTAAAAATTCTTGAAAAGCTCTTCACCGAAGAAGATGCAGAAATCTACCTGGATCTTTCCATGCTCCTGGAGGGCTCTGACGATTTTTCTGCAAGGACGGATCGATCACCGGAAGAGATGGCTGTAAAGCTGGAAAGTATGGCAAAGAGGGGGCTGCTCTTTCGCCATGTCAAGAACGGTAAGAAACGGTATTCTGCGATTCCTTTTGTCATCGGCTCATACGAGTTTCAGCTCGGGCGCATGGACAAAGAACTGGCTGGGTTGACCAACACCTACATGGAGGAAGGGTTTCTCGCAGGGATGGGTAATAATATACCGCCACTGAGAACCATTCCAGTGGGAAAATCCGTGGATGTTGTCCATCGGGTGGCTGCCTACGAGGATGCCAAGAGCATTGTCAACGGAAAAGATAAGATCGCAGTGGCAAACTGCATTTGCCGGACCCAGCAGACGCTTCTCGACAAGGGATGTGATAAACCAAAGGAAGTTTGTCTGATGTTCGGATCCCACGCAGAGTATTACGTTGAAAACAAAATGGGCCGGTATATCACCAGTGGAGAGGCCTGTCAGATCCTGGATCAATGCGAGGAAGCCGGACTGGTAAATCAACCGGCCAACATGGTGAATCCTGGGGGCATGTGCAACTGCTGCGGAGACTGCTGCGGCGTACTCAGATCCCTGAATCTTCTGCCCAACCCTGGCGAACTGGTCCATAATCGCTACTGGGCTGTAATCGACCCGGAAGAGTGCACCGGATGTGAAACCTGTTTAGATCGATGCCAGATGAACGCCATTGAGATCGAGGATATCGCAAAGATCCATGCTGCAAGGTGCATTGGGTGCGGCCTCTGTGTCACCACCTGTCCTGTGGAAGCAATTCAATTGGAAGAGAAGCCCAAAGAACTCCAGGTGCCGCCTCCGGCTACTGGACAAGAGCTCATGGCCATGACCGCAGAGAGAAGGGGAACCTCTTTAATTCCCCTCAAGATGCAACAATAAAACTGCCTTTTGCCACCCGCCTGGAATCTGAAGGTCCATCCGGCCGAATGGGAGCTAACGGTAAGTTGCCTTCCGGGACGGCATAAGGTATCCCCAAGGTTTCTACTGCCCCTGCCAGAGATGTGTGATGGGAAAATTTAAATTTTGAGGTTGATATGATTGAAATGATGCTGATGGGATTTCTCATGGATGGAGAGAAGACAGGATATGAGATTAAAAAATATATGGAGAACAGCACCCACTATTTTTTTAACACTGGATTCAGCAGCATTTATCCTAAATTCAAAAAATTAGAAAAGGAAGGCTGTGTTCGAGTCAGCCAGGAAATCAAAAAAGGAAAGCTCAACAAGTTGTACACCCTTACGGATGAGGGGCAAAAGAGGTTTCTGGATTGGCTGGAGATTAAGCCCGACGTAGGACGCATCCGGGATGAGGCACTGCTAAAGATTTTCTTTTTTGATCATCTTGAAGATGAAAAAATAACGACTCAATTGAGAGGATATGTCGGTGATCTCAGTGAACATGTTCAAACACTGCAGGCCATCAAAGAACGATTCTCTTCCCGCGAAATAGAGCCTTGGAAAATGAAAACTTTGGAGTTCGGTATCCAGTATTATAATTTTCTGGAGCAAAAATTTAATGAAATGCTTTTAGAAAAAAATTCGAATGGAGAGTAACTGAATCATTTTGGGGCACCTTGTGGCCGATCTCATGATTGATCCCGTTTTTTATTGATGCAATGTAGATATCTTTTGTGTATAATATCGAATTTCATAAAATATTCAATGCATAAAAGGAATTAAAATGAAAGTTGAATTAGATAAAGTAAGTTATGTCCTTGGACAAAGCGTAGGTGGGGATTTTAAAAGGCAGGGTCTTGAAATTGATTCTAACATTTTTGCGGATTCATTTATTGCAGCGTTTAACGGTGAAGAACCTAAAATGCCTGTCGGTGAAATGCAACACATTATGCAGAATTTTCAAAGAGCTATGCAGGATAAAAAGCAGGCAGAGCAGATGAACGCGGGAAATAAAAATACTGAAACCGGGGAAAAGTTTCTTACGGAGAACAGTAAAAAAGAGGGTGTTAAGGTTACTGAAAGCGGACTTCAGTACAAAGTAATCACTGAAGGAAGCGGAAAGAAACCCGCTGTTACAGACACCGTTGAAACCCATTATGAAGGCAAAACCCTCGATGGTAAAACCTTTGACAGCTCATACAAACGTGGAAAAACAGCAACGTTTTCGTTGAATGGCGTAATCAAAGGCTGGACAGAAGCGCTTCAGCTTATGGCGGAGGGGTCAGAATATGAGCTGTATATTCCCGCTGAACTTGCCTACGGTGCAACCGGCAGTGGTGCCATTGAGCCCTATTCTACATTGATTTTCAGGGTTGAATTGATTGCAATAAAATAGGGAGAGTAAATGAACATCGACATCAATACCAAAGGGCAGCAGACCAAAGCCATCCATGCCGGGGAATCCCCGGAAAAACAAAATAGTGCTTCATCACCCCACATCTGTATGTCCTCCACCTTTGTTGTAGACAAACCGGCCAGTTTTTCCGCCAACAATCTACAGCCAGACGCGCCCATGATTTATACCCGCTGGGGCAACCCCACCATTGCCCAGCTGGAAGAAAAACTGGCTGTCCTGGAAAATGCAGAATCATGCGTGGCCTTTGCATCGGGTATGGCAGCTTCCACGGCTATTTTGTTTAGCCTTTTGAGTCAGGGTGACCATGTGGTGGCATCCAACACCAACTATCCCGGCACCGCTGAAATCATCCGGAATACACTGCCTCGGTTCGGCATTGAAGCAACGCCGGTGGATACCAGCTCCCTGGAGGACATTGAGGCGGCCATTCAGCCCAACACCAAAATGATCTGGACGGAAACTCCTTCCAATCCACTTCTGCGCATTACCGACATTGCCGCCGTTGCAGAGATGGCCCATGGGCAAGATGCCATTTTGGTGGTTGATTCAACCTTTGCCTCTCCCATTGCCACAACCCCCCTTGATCTTGGAGCAGATCTGGTACTCCATTCCTTGACCAAATACGTCGGCGGTCATGGAGATGCCGTAGGAGGCTCTGTGGCCGGACGTCGGGAGCTGATCGGGCCGCTGCGAGGTGAAGGGTTGATCCACTACGGCGGCATCATCAGCCCGTTTAATGCATGGTTGATCATGCGGGGCATGGCCACACTGCCCTTGAGAATGAAGGCCCATGAGGAAAATGCCCTGAAACTGGCTCAATATCTTGAAAATCATCCGCGGGTGGTCCGGGTGATCTATCCGGGATTGGCCTCCCACCCTCAACACGATTTGGCCAAAAAACAGATGAAAAATTTCTCCGGCATGATCAGCTTTGTGACGGACCAGCCCCGCGAGCATGCCGCACGAATGATGAAGGAACTTGAGGTGATTCACTACGCGGTTTCCCTGGGGCATCACCGCAGTCTCATCTACCTTATGGAAACTGAAGATCTAATTGAGTCCTCCTACCGACTTGAGGGTAGAGAGCGTGAAAAATACGAAGCAACTGCTGGCAGCGAAGGCTTGTTTCGCTTTTCCGTCGGACTTGAAGATGCCGATGATTTAATTAAAGATCTGGGTCGAATTTTAGACTAAAACAGACTTAAAATCGATATCGGGGGGATTGGAATTGAAGCTTACGGCTTCACTCTCTCAAATCCCCCCAAATAAATTTTATTAAAACCGTGAAAATGGGGATGTGCCCTTTTTTTATTCCCTTGATTTGTCCCTTCCTGATTATGTTCATTATTTTGTAGTCCTTCAACATCTGCCTCGCTGATATAAACAGCGCCTCGCCGCAGATGCGCTTTTTATCATACCTTATACCTGGCCCGTCATGTATGGCAAAGTGTTCAATATTGAATACTTGAGTTTTCGAAAAATAATTCTTTGATATTTTAAAAGTCCCTGAAATCTTTATCATCCATAGGAATGATCTGATCCGGACTAATCTCATTTTTTTTATGAGCTATTATGGTTTTGTTCCTGTTCCTATTCCCGTTATTTCCTGCCGGAAGTGAAACAGGCTTGAGGATTCTCGGCTGAAGGGTTCTTCCGATTTTCTTTGGCTTTCTGCCTGCGGAATGTCCATTCCCGCCGACAAGAGCAACAAGCTCTCCGACAAAAATTTTCGAGCTGTGCGGGTAATAACCTAAATAAATTCAAGTGTTTTTCATTTTTTAGTTTAGACTTAATTGGAGCAAGAGCC
>CAKZLA010000419.1 GCA_937124525.1 uncultured Desulfobacterium sp. | reverse complement strand
CTGTCTGGCAGCTCGAACGATTATGGTGTCCATGGTTGTAAGACTGGTGTTATTATCCTGGGCGCTGCACACGGGTAGTAACCATGGGTTGGACAGGATAAAAGAAATAATAAATAATAAAAAAAGATAATATTTATGCAATGGGCTATCCCCTGTTGTGTGAGCATACTGTTTGTACAAAAAAAAACCCCGGATGGTATTATAAAATACCGATCCGGGGATTCCCTGATTTATCCGTTAGATCTAAACTATGAAGATGTCTGGTGCCTTTCAAACATCCTCGGTAATCATTCAGGCAGGTTTTCTGACTTTCGGATCATCCTAATTTACCGCACCTTCCCATGACCGTTATTCTTTATGGCCCCAGTGGTATATTACTTTTACTTAAGTAATTGCGGATTTCGTCCCCGAGTACAGCGGCGGGCCCGTCTCCGATTTTAACGGAGTTCCCTATTAAGCTCTACGAGCACCTGAATTATGTTGAGAATGTGGTACATTACGCATGGAAGAAAGTCAACAATAAAACCCTATCGTTTTAAAATAACACCGTTTATCAGACATTATGAACACTACCCTTCAATGATCTCATTTGTTTTATATGTTCATAATTTTTTTTGGAGCCAAAAAGATTCCCGTATTTGCAGAATCTGTAGTATAGCTATTTCCATGAAAAAATACCCTTCCATACCCCTGGTTTTATTGTCAGGCGTTTGCCTGGCCCAGCTTGGATTCATGCTTCTGATGTATGTATCAAATCAACAGCTTTTGGCTGCGCTGAAAGACATCCATGGAATGGGTTCAGGCTACATTGTCATCCCCGGCGGCAAAGCCATGACGTCCCTTGGAAGTTTATCCGTAGCCTTTAATGGAGGGCTTTTTTTTACATTTACTTTGGGGGCCGGACTGAGTGTCATTAGCTTTGTCTGTGCGTGGCTCTGGCATTATATATTCAGTCGGAACAAAACCATATTGTGCATTGTGAGCCTCTTCTGGCTGGGATTTGTCATCACGCTTAATTTCAACGGTCCCCTGTTTCTAATCAGTGGAATTTTGCTGCTTCTTCCCTTTGCAGTTTTTTTGTTCACCCTTAGGGTGCTTCCTCTCCGCTCCAGCCATTCATCTTCCAGCCTTGCATCTTTTCATTGCCTGTATCTTCACCTTACGATGTTACTCATTTTGGCCATTGCCGGGAACTTCCTTGCGGGCGGTTCTACCTTCACCCATGTCAGGGACACATTTTTATTGTCAAACCCGGCGGGAATGGTCATCAACGATTTTTATTATAAATACACCCTCCATGCTGCCAGGGTGTTTAAAAGTCTGGATCAGAGAGTTGTTAACACCTGCGTTATTGATGCTGGAGATGATGAGATTTTGTACAATAAACTTGAAAAGGTATTGGTGCGGGCTGATTTCTTCCCTCTAAGTTATGGCACCAGGGGAGATCTGACTGTAAAAACCGACAATGGTATGCTTTCGTTGAGCTATTGTGGGCATGGGATACTTCAATGCAGCGTAGATGACTTTCTGGCAAAACCCTTGGTGTGGTTACAAAGGTTTTCATTGAACACCGATCGCCATGGGTTGTTTAGAAAAATGATATATGTATCATTGTTGGTGGGATTGCCCATTTTTATTTATACCCTTTGCTGTTCGTTGACGTTGATGTTGCTTGGGAGGATGGGGATATCTGAAAAAAAAGGGAATATCGCAGCTCCCATCCTGGTTATGCTGGGTGGAATCGTGTTGTTGGGCATATTGGCATATTATTCAACTGTTTCAGGCAGTATCCGGCAAAATTTTGTTCAGTCCCTCTCTTCTCCCCATGTGCGCGTACGCCTTGCTGGTTTAAAAAACATTGGTAAACAGAAATTAAACATTGTAGATTTTCAGGGGTACGAGGGGCTGCTGAAAAGCCCCCATGTGGCTGAGCGATATTGGGCTGTCCGGGCACTTGCATCTGCACGGGGCAGGGATGTCCAGCAGCGCCTTTTGTCCCTTTTGAATGATCCCCACCCCAATGTGGTTTGTCAGGCTTTATATGCATTGGGAAAGAGGAGGGACAAAAGGGTCATACCGGAAATTATTCATTTAATAACAACTTCAGATCATTGGTATGTCCAATGGTATGGTTATCGGGCATTAAAGAAACTGGGATGGAAACAGATCGCATTGAAATAAAAACAGTCGTCATGTCTGTCATGGCGGTGATTATGATGGAGGCCGGGGGGGCAAAGATCCTGAACTTTTACCCGGATCTTCCTGTGCTGGTTTTGGTGACGGTCATGCGACTTCTGGAAATTACCTCCCTTATATTGATTGTTATCTGTTTTGAAAAAGCTCTTTCTGCCGTGGGATTGGCTGGTTCTCAATTGCCCGGGGGATTCATACGGGGGGTGCGGTGGTCCCTGGTGTTTGGTGTCGTTGCCTCTGCTGGCTTTTTTTTTTTAATGGCCGGGGGACTTGATCCATTTCAACTTCTGCACGTTCCTCTGCCCGGTACGTCTGGCGCACGAATTCTTTTTTTTATCACAGGTGGGCTCATCGTACCGGTGGGTGAGGAGCTTTTTTTTCGAGGTATACTATATGGGTTCATGAGGCAGTGGGGGATGTTGCCAGCTTTGATTATCACCACGTTTCTATTTACACTGATGCATCCTCATGGCGCTTTTATTCCCATTCCCCAAATTATTGGAAGCATTGTGTTCTCCCTGGCCTATGAGCAGAAGGGTGAATTGGCTGCACCTGTAACCATTCATTGTCTGGGGAATCTGTCACTTTTTACTTTGTCTTTGTTTTGATCAAGCCCAAAAATAAAAAAGGAATTATAATATGAAATACAGAGAAGAAAAAGATACAATGGGAAAGGTTCTTGTCCCTGAAAATGCCTATTATGGTGCACAGACCCAGCGGGCTGTGGATAATTTTCCCATCAGTGGCATGACGCTGCCCATGTCGTTCATCCATTCCCTTGCCCTGGTGAAAAAATGTGCGGCAGGGGTCAATGAAAGCCTTGAGGTCATTGACAAGCAGATGGGCCATGCCATTGTCCAGGCAGCCCAGGAGGTGATGGACGGCCTGTTTGATGATCAATTTGTTGTGGATGTTTTTCAAACAGGGTCCGGCACCTCCACCAATATGAACATGAACGAGGTGCTGGCCTCCAGGGCCAATGAAATCATAACAGGAAAAAAGGGCGGTAAATCACCGATTCACCCCAATGATCACGTCAATTCCGGTCAATCCAGTAATGACGTGATTCCCACGGTGATCCATCTGTCGGCAATGATCCAGATCACCACCCGGCTGTTGCCTGCCCTTGGGACGCTTGAACAGGCTCTGTCAGAAAAATCACTGGAATTTAAGGATGTGCAAAAGATTGGAAGAACCCATCTCCAGGATGCAGTACCCATGACCCTGGGGCAGGAGTTTTCCGGCTATGCAAGACAGATAGCATTGGCCATCCAGCGCTTTGAAGGGGTTAAGCCCAGACTGATGGAACTTGCCTTGGGGGGAACCGCAGTGGGCAGTGGATTGAATGCCCATCCTGATTTTGCCCCGGGGGTGATCCAGGCCATTGCCGAACACACTCATATGGGGTTCCGGGAGGCGGAAAATCATTTCCAGGCCCAAGCCTGCCAGGACACCGCCGTTGAAACCAGTGGAGTGTTAAAATCTATTGCCGTGGCCCTTGTGAAAATTGCCAATGATATCAGGTGGCTGGCATCAGGCCCCCGGTGCGGTGTGGGGGAGATTAATATCCCCTCCCTGCAGCCGGGATCTTCCATTATGCCGGGAAAGGCGAACCCTGTGATTCCAGAGGCGGTGATCCAGGTGGCATCCCAGGTAATGGGCAATGATACCACCATCATGGTGGGAGGGCAGGGAGGTAACTTTGAGTTGAATGTGATGCTCCCGGTGATTGCACATAATCTTTTGCAGTCCATTGAGCTGCTCTCTTCGGTGTCCATTTTGTTTGCCGGGAAATGTGTTGACGGCATCACTGCCAATGAACAGCGATGCGCCGCCTTTATTGAGCAGAGTCTGGCCATGGTCACTGGTCTGATTCCCCACATCGGGTATGACAGGGCTTCTGATATTGCGAAAAAAGCCCACAAAACTGGAAAGACCATCCGACAGGTGGTGCTGGAAGATAAAATTTTACCGGAGACTGTCCTGAATATTGTTATGTAAGGGAGTTCATAACAAACAATCTCCCCCAATTTAATCGAACAATTGAACATACCTGTAATTAAAGGTTCTTTAGTTTGAAAGTGGGTAGTTTTATTTTTATGAAATCCCTGAAATCTTTGATTTCAGTCGCGCCGTTCCAATCCTCTGTAATCAAAACTTGCCTAAGTCTAACGGTTTTTGATAAACATCACAATCAGCAGCTCAGAATTAAGGCGGTTTATAACAATTGTGATGAGAGACTTGTCTTGTGATCAAGCCTGAATTAAAGGAGAAGGAATAAAGAATAAATATGGTGAATAAAAAAAAACGGGTCTCTTCGGGTATCAGCGGACTGGACAAGCTGCTGAACGGCCTTTTTATTGGGGATAATGTGATATGGTATGATGATGCCGGAAGTCTTGCATCGGTATTTTGCAGAGAGTTTATCAACGAATCCCAGAATCAGAACAAACCCATTGTGTATGTGACTTTTGACCGTTCTCCAAAAAACTTAATTGAAAAACTTGGCCCCCTTGCACAGAGTCAGCAGTTGACCATCCTGGACTGCTTCACAAATGGCAAAGGGGATAAGGCCGATGTGTTCAATAAATTTTATGAGAAAGATGGTGCCCAATGGCCCCACCAGGTGATAAAGGTGACCCGTCCATGGGAGCCGGAAACAGTTTCTGATGCCATTTATGGCATTCATAAAACCCTCACAGGAGATGTCCGTTTTGTAATTGAAAGTTTAACCGGAATGCAGGATCTATGGGAGGGGGAAGACTCCATCGCAAAATTTTATTCCAGGACCTGCCCCAAATTATATGAGCTGGACACCATTGCCTATTGGATCATTGAAAAAGAGGCCCATTCAAAAAAATTAAAAGCCCATATCAATCAGATCGCCCAGGTTGCCATTGATCTCACCATAAAACAGGGCAAAACATCCATAACTATTTTAAAGGCAGAAAAACGTACTTCCAAGACCATAGGAAAAACATTTTCCTATGTGAGAACAGGGGACAAGATTGTTTTAGAAGGGGAGAAAAGGGCAGATGCACGTCATGATCTGGGCTCCAGAATAAAAAATATCCGCAAAGATCAGGGGATTTCCCAAAAAGAGTTGTCCAATAGCATTGGCGTCACCCCAAGCAATATATCCCAGATCGAAAACAACCTGATCTATCCGTCGTTACAGGCGTTGTATAAAATTGCTGAAACCCTGTGCGTTGAGGTGAGTTCATTTTTTCTGGATAAAAATATGCCTGTCAAAACGGTGTTCCCCCGGGGGGAGAATTTCCGGATAAACAAGACGGAGCTTCCCAAAGATCGAATCATCATGGAGCGTCTGACCCCACCGGACCATGATGGAAAGGTGGGGCTTTATCTCATAAATATTTTACCGGGTAAAAAACTTCCCACCCATTTTTTCGTTCATAAGGGGGAAGAGGCAGGTTACCTGTTATCCGGTAGCCTCACGGTCATAAGCCAGAATGAGACCGAGACCATCACCCCAGGTGACACGGTCTATTTTAAAACCGTGACCCCCACCCAATGGGTTAATCTCGGTCCGGACAGTGCATGTATTCTCTGGTTAAAAATAAAATGAGTGCATTTTTAGATTAAACCAGGGGAAAGAGTCTGCTAAATGCCCTCTCTATAACTGCCACGGGCAGACCGCATTAGTGATCTGGCCTGCCCACAACTAAAATTAAAACTCCAATTATTCCAATCCCTTGGACGGAGTTTCTTATAAAAAAATAATGAAAGCACAGGTGCCAGAACCTGGTACCTGTGTTGTCACCTGAATGTGCTTTTATGAATTAAGGATTTTTCTTGCACTCTCATCGTTCACATCTGAACAATGGGGGATACCTGTCTCCCGGGCTGTTTCCCTGTTTCCTGAAAAAATTTCCTGGCGGGTAATCTGATTCATGGAAAATTTTCTGGCACCGGCCATGAGTTGTTGCAGCCCGCACCCAAGCTTATCGGCCAGGGTGTAAAAGGCAATGGCGCTGTAGGGGATGTTTTTCATTTCATCTTTACCCACTTTTTTCTCCAGGTCGTGGTATCCTGCAAAAATTTCATCCACGGTTTTTCCTTCCTGGAGTACTGTCTTGGGAAGCTCATTCCAGTTGCCGTTCACAGCGGGTCTTCTTTCGGGATTCAAGGCGCCTTCAATGTTGGCACCAAGGAAACCCGGCACCATAATGGCCCTGCCCATGCAGATCAGTTTTGTGTAGGGCGCACCCAGTGCAAGGGCCTTAAAAATATGATCTTCCAGGGCAAACCCACCGGCAAAGGACATGTCCACCACGCTTTTCCCCTTGGCCGAAAGAAGGCTGGCATATTCATGGGCCTTTGCGTGGAGATTAATGGAGGGAACCCCCCAGCTTTGCATCATATTCCATGGGCTCATTCCTGTTCCGCCACCTGAACCGTCAATGGTGAGAAGATCAAGGTTGGCATCTGTGGAAAATTTGATGGCCATGGCAAGTTCTTCCATGCCATAGGAACCTGTTTTTAATGTTATTCTCTCGAATCCAAGGCCGCGCAGATATTCCACGCTGTTCATGAAATCTTCCTGGACCTTATCCACACTGTCCAGCTCTGTACCACCCAACCTGCTGTGCCGGGCAAATGATTTTATGGCACCTTGCTCAAACCCTTTTTGAACTTCAGCCAATGAGGGGTCTGGATCCACCACATAGCCTCTTTTTTTCAAAAAGAGTGCATAATCCAGACTTTTTACCTGGATTTCACCCCCAATATTCTTGGCTCCCTGGCCCCATTTCAGCTCAATAATACATTTGTCACCATATTTATCTACCACATATTCTGCAACACCGTTGCGGGTGTCTTCCACATTCAATTGAACGATAATGGCTCCATATCCATCATAATATTTGAGATAGGTATCTATCCTGCGGTCCAGTTCCGGTGCGCTTTTAATTTTTCCTTTTTTTTCACCACCTGAATTGATCTCTGATTTCCTGTCAACACCCACCACATTTTCGCCAATAACAACGGGAATACCGATCAACGCACCGCCTATGGCAAATCCGTTCCAGTATTTTTCAGCAATAAAGGTTGAACCCAGAGCCCCTGTCATTATGGGCATACGTATTTTTGTTTTTTTAGTTTTGCCAAATTCAGTTTCCAGGCTGACATTAGGAAAAATGCTGTCGTCTGGATTATTGGTGAGATTTCCGGGAAGTCCATGGGCACCATAGGCATACCCCTGTATTCTCAAAGAGTTGTAGGAAACTCCCATATGTGTTGTATTATTCCCGCCTGCAGTGACCAGTCCGAAGCTTCTGGGATAAAGCAATTTTCTTCCCACCATGCTTGAAAGCCATGTTTCACATTTTCCTTTGCAATCGGCTCGGCACAAGGTGCACAGGCTTGATTCAGCGGCGTTGCCACGGTTGCTTGTGCCCAATACATCATTACCCTTTGAAAAACGCATGTCCATGTTTGAGTATCCTTATTGTTTGTGATTGGTTTTTTGTTTTTTCCTTTTTTATGAGCTAAAAAAACAAAACGGCGTCTTTCCGGAATAAAACCGAAAAAAGACGCCGTCGTCGTTTATCTATGTTTAAGTTTCCAGCACGTCATTGTGCTTCGAACTTAATTTTATATAAATAGATTTAGCCTTAATAATTTTTTATGTCAATATAAAAATATAATGATCGAAAATTTAGCACCTTTCATACCTGTCAAAAATATCTTACACAGTTTGGGGAATGATTCCCTGAAAATGGGTTATTGCTCTAACAATTGTAAACTGAAAATTAAACGACCACCAGCTACAAGCTGGTGGATTTAAAGCTCGGCGGGCTAAACCGCCGACTGGAAGAAAATGCGTCTTAAAGACGGTGATTTTAACCACGGGTCGAGCGCCAAAGGCGGGCTAAAGCCACCTATGGAAAACAAAGGGTGCCGGGAGTTTATTTTTGTTTGTCTTTTTGGACAATACCCAGCATTACACGGTATGGGCCAGGGGTTCCCGGGGGCAGCAGACCCAGCCGGTCTCCATCCTGGATTACTGTGTCAAAGGGTTTTATCAGGCCGTTGAGAAAAACGCCTTCCACATCTTCTGGAAGCAGCTTCAGGCTTACCAGCAGATTATCTATGGTGCTTCCCCGGGGGATTTTTCTGGTGACGTTGTAATAGTCAAATCCGTTTTTTTTCAATTTTTTCTGTAGAAAAGAGAATGCATTGAAGGTGATCTCAATGGATTGCCCATTTTCTTCTGCCCTACCATTTGGTTGGTGATTCTGTGTCATCATTTGATAAATACCCCCTCCATGAGGCGAATTCTATCCTCGTCAAGGTTGGCACTCATGGTGTTGCCAAAGGATTTGCCATTGTCGCCAAAGATGAGGTGAGGTCCCAAAGGTGAAGGGGCTGCCGTTTTCTTTCCCAGAGCTGCCTTGACCCGCTGCCACCATTTTTTTGCCTGATCGGTGCGATCCTTTGCAAATCGACAGGTAAATCCGTTTTTGAGAATCAACGCCTCCATTTCCGGCCATGGTGTCAGAACGGAGATGGCCGCATGGGATGCCCAGGGCACTGGCAGATGAATGGGCTCATTGGCCCCCTGGACGATTTCATGGAGTATCATCATGCCGCCGGGTTTGAGAATTCGTATAAACTCCCCAAATGCAGCATCCTTATCATCAATATTCATGAGTGTATGCTGGCACCATACGGCATCAAAGGAATTGGATTCCAGACCCGTGTCCAGGATATTGCCCTGGGAATAGGTGATGGTGTTCTCCAGACCCGTTGATTGGGTCAACTTTTCTGCCACATCAATGAACTCCGGCACCAGGTCCATTCCGGTGACTTTAAAGGCGCACTCCTGGGCCAAAAGCCGGCAGGAACCCCCGATGCCGCATCCAGCGTCAAGGACGGTGCATCCGGGGGAAAGTTCTGTTGTCCGGGCCAGTTCCAGGGTGGCCATGTGCCCCCCTGTGTGTAACTGATCAATGACGGCAAGGTCTTTTAATTGTAAATTGTTCAGATCTTTTCCAGCTTGGGTAAGGGCTGTGAATATTTTGCTGCAAAGATCATCAGAACCATAGTGCTGGTTGATTTCAGTCTCCATTGAATCTCCTTTCTTCAGTATCAAAGCTAAGCCCGTGATGCGCATCAAAAACAAACCTCATCAATTATCAGGCACAATATTCCTCAATAATGTCATTAAGCTTATCCTTCAAATGGGATAAATCCTGTTCCTGTACCAGGAATTTCACCATGGTTTCATCGGTGCCCATCATCTCTGAAAGCTGGCCAAACATACCCTTTGCCTTGCGGTCCACCTCCATGAATACCTGGATGGAATCTGGAAAGGGTTTAAACACCAATTCAATTTCATCAAGCCTGTTTTTAAACGTACCTTTGACAGGTTTCAGTTCAAATTCCTGGACAAAGGGAACCCGCATCTCCATGGCAGCCGGGGCCGGTTCGCACACCACCTCACCGATTCCAAAGCCCAATGCCACTGCCGCATCCAGTACCAGTTCTGCCAAGGGATGCAGGGTCACATTTAGATAATCTTTATCTCGGGGATCAATGGCCATTTTGATATCCAGACCGGTTTCCACCCAGGTGACGGTTTTGCCTACAGTGGCCGGGGTGTCCCATGGCAGCACAAAATTCAGATCAAATTTAACTTTTTCCTCTGGGTTCAAGGTAAAGAGATCGGATATCTGAAGACGCATGATTTCTGCGGCGCGGGTTACATCAGCTTCACTTTCACTTTCATCTTCTATCTCCACCTCGTCTTCATAGCTACTTTTGATTTTAAGATAGACGGCATCGATTTCCTGAATCACGCTTCCACCGGTGATGTTAACCACCCCTTCCACTGGCTGTCCGGGAACAAAGAGATTGTTAAACAGCTCTGTTTCCACGGTTGCGGATCCAATGCCCACCTTTGAAAGAATATTTTTAAAAAATGACATGATAATTCTCCTTGTTGCAACGGATGGGTGATTCCGTTGGTTTGCTGACATAGGATATCCCTTTTACACATAATCCTTCTCTGGATTTGACCGATACGAAAGGAACTGCCCGTGGTTTGGTTTTTTTATCACCGGATTTCCCCACGGTCAAAATGAATCACATGGTCGGCTGGGTGAGATTTGAATCATGTGTTCCCTTTTTATTGCGTTGGTTCATGGGGACTCTTTTATCAGGAAATGAGACATGAAATCAAGGGGCTTAATAATACCTTCGGTTATCATTTTAGGTGGCACAGTCTTTTTCATAACTCCCCGGACGGTCAACTTAGAATTGCTGTTATTTCAAAATTCGGCTTGCCAAAAGGGTTGATACACTATAGGAATACTCTTTTTGAGTAATAATAGCTTTGTCAAATTCAAATTTAAAATTGATTTGAAATTTGCCAGTCCCAATATATGTATTTTGTGGGTATTTAGCTCCACAATATATAAAATAGGGTTTGGAGCAAAACAAAATTGGCGAAGGTGTTGGGTGAAAAGTCTTTTTTTTGAATAATTTATCAACGATTTCATGGAAGGAAAAAACAAATGAAAGTGTTTTCTCTGATGGTTCTGACGGTGTTTATTGTTATTTTTAACGCCAATGGCGCATTCGCCACAAACAGTTCTGCCCAAAGTGATGATTCGGCCATCCAGGAAAGTCTGTCTGACATAGGCATGGAGTTCAGCAATGAGATTCGAAAAGTCGCAAGTGAGCACAAGGGCATCATTCAGGCCAATAAACAACTCAAAGAGGCGGGGGCATCTTATCAGAAATCCCTGATTGCCGATCCCGCAGAGATCTCAAGGTACACAGATTTTAAACACCAGTCAATCATGGCAGGGGTTTTAACCTTTGATGCCGGATATGCCGCTCTTTTTCTTCAAAAAAAAGACCTTGCTGCACTGCTCAAGGCTCGTAAAACCCTGTCTGAAAAAATTGGTTTCAGTACACCGCTTTCACCAAAAATGAAACAGCTGATTATGAACCCGGAAATGGTACAGGATTATGATACCTGGGCCACTGCCCTGAATGAAGTCTCTGCAATTTTTCTGGCCAATGGTCTCAATACCGACAAGCGCATTGCTGTTATGATGGATTATCTGTATGGTGCCATTGTTGAAGGTTTGTATGTGGTGACGGAATCCATCGCCCAGGCTGATTACACACCGAAAATGCTTGCACTGATGAACAATCAGTATGATCGTATTCAGCTGCTGGTCAGAATGCTCAATGTATTTCGTGGAAACGATACGTTTGAAAAGGCCGTGGACTTTGATGCCCGTTTTAACCTCATCGGAGATATTCACAATCTCATGACCGTAAAAACCTTAACCAGGCGTGATATTGACGATATTCGACAACTCATTGTACCGGAACGTCAGTCCATTCTGAATTAAATCTTTTCTGGAAATTAGGCTACCCACTTAAGCCGGGATATTCCCAAGGCTTTTTATGTGGATAATTAGCTTTTGACCCCTAAATCTCAGGCTGCCAAGAGGCTTTGTCTTAAAGGCTGTCCCGCATTAAGTGGGTAGTCGGAAGTTAATTATCCATTGATAACACTTGATGATCAAGTTTTTTAGAACTATATCCGTCAGATGAGGTCAGGCTTGCGTTATTGGCACTTTTGTTGAATTTACATTTAAGCATGGAGCTTGATAAAAGATTCAGCATTCAATGACAAAAGCCTGACGTCGTTCTGGCAAAACAGACCAGAAAAAAATTGATCACCGAGTAACAGCAGGGGTGGCATCAATTTTTACCACCCCGATGAACGGGTGATCCACCCCAAAGTGGCAAAAGTTCAAACCAATCTCAACAATAGGTACCCGGATGGTTATTTCAGAGCTGATTCTAAACGGTATACTTCATCTTTTTGCACTGCTGTCTTCCTGCCATGACACCGCCGGACGAGAAAAAGCCCGGGACATGGTGGAAACCTATCTGTCCCATTACCTTGGAATTGTCAATTGCGAGCCCTACATCGGCTTATTTGACGGATTTCTCTTCTTCTATGAGGAGGTCCCTGATCCGGAATTTGTGATGTCCAGAACCGTTGATATCTGCGGTAAACTCAAGGGACATATTCCCCGCTCCGAGCAATACGCCGTTCTGCTTCGTTTTTTTGAACTGGCCCGGGTTTTTACATCCCAGCGGAACCCCATGCTTCCCCGGGTGGCTGCCTCGGCCGGAAAGACCTTTGATATTGAGCCCTTTGTCATTGCGGATATGCAGGCCTTTTTGTATGACACCCAGACCGTTGAGAAGCTTGGGTCCAACCTGCTCTTTGTGCACCAGACAAAGCCCCCGGGAGAATTTCAATGCAGATTTCTGGCGGTCCCCCGTCTTGCAGGTGGTGTCACAGTTCTTCACATTGACGATAGTGATACCTTTTTTGTGCTGCCCCACAGGAGGTGTGAATTTACCCTGGATGGCATGCCGATGCAGCCAGGGGCTTTTTATCTTTTTACCACCGGGGCTATTTTAAGGGATATTCATTCGGTACCCGTTTATTACGCAGATGTGGCAGCAGCCTTTAAGCCCCTGAAAAATAAAGAAACCATTGTTTTTGATGCGCAAAATGTAGATTTTCGGTTCCCGGGCAGCGATAACGGTCTGCATGATTTTAGTTTCACTGCGGCTGGGGGCGAAATGATCGGTGTCATGGGGGGCAGCGGTGTTGGCAAGTCCACCCTTATCAGCATTCTCAACGGTGCAATGGCCCCCCATACCGGTCAACTTTGTATCAATGGTCTGGATTTGTATGCGGACAGAAACAAACTTGAGGGGGTAATCGGATTTGTTCCCCAGGATGATCTCCTGTTTGATGAGCTGACCGTTTACGAAAATCTTTTTTACAGCAGTCGGCTCTGCCTTGCGGATTTGGAAGAAAAGGCTCTTAAAGAGCTGGTTGTGAAGATCCTGGATGAACTCAATCAACTGGAAACACGGGATCTCACCGTTGGGTCTCCCCTGGAAAAAACCATCAGCGGTGGCCAGCGCAAAAGACTGAATATCGCCCTGGAACTGATCCGGGAACCCTCCGTTCTTTTTGTGGATGAGCCCACTTCCGGCCTATCCTCTGCTGATTCTATGAATGTTATCTCCCTGCTCAAAAAACAGAGCAATAAGGGTAAACTTATCATCGTCATTATTCATCAACCCTCGTCGGACATATTTAAAATGTTTGACCAGCTATGGATACTGGACAAAGGGGGACGTCCCATCTACACGGGAAATCCCATTGATGCCGTGGTCTATTTTCGCAATGCGGTCCGTCAGGCGGGTACCCAGGAGTGTTTATGCCCCCAATGCGGCAATATCAACCCGGAACAGATATTTGATATCATTGAAATGAAAAAACTCGATGAGCGGGGTTATACCACTCCAATACGTCGATTTTCACCGGAGGACTGGCATGCTAAGCATCGTGACGCACGAGACAAGGTTGAACCTGCTCTTTCAACCCGGGTTCCTCCACCTGCCAAGGCCCTGCAACGCCCTGGGCTTTCCGGCCAGCTTTCTGTTTTTTTTAAAAGAAACCTTTTGACCCGCCTGGCCAATCATCAGTACCTGGCCATTAATTTACTGGAGGCGCCTTTTCTGGCCTGGGTTATTGCCGGTATCTCAAGATATGAAAAGGCCGGGGGATATTTTTTTGGAGATAATCATAATATCCCGGTCTATCTTTTCATGAGCGTTATTGTGGCCCTTTTCATGGGCTTGTCCGTGAGTGCAGAAGAGATCATTCGTGACCGCAAAATTTTAAACCGGGAACGCTTTCTCCATTTGAGCTGGTTCAGTTATATCAATGCCAAGGTATTGTATCTGTGCCTGGTGGCTG
>CAKZLA010000418.1 GCA_937124525.1 uncultured Desulfobacterium sp. | reverse complement strand
GGATATACCAATCCATGGTAAATTCTTTAGCAATAGGAGCAAAAGACTCTTTAAATTCTTCTATACCGATAGACAGAGAATCAGCGCGAATTTCATTACGCATAAAAAACCGATTATTTTCAGGGTCGGCATGATAGCTGGCTTCAAGCAACCAACCTCGATGATCGGCAACAATCAGTGAAGTTAACTTTGCTGGATCAATCATTCGATAAAAAGATCCGCTACCGATTAGTATTAAAGGACGCTAACACTGACTTTGAGCTAGTAAGCCAAGACGTAACGATCGACCGGGCAATTTCTGATGACTTCGACTTCTGAAAATAACGAGATCGACACGGGCCTCGACGAATTGCTGAATCAGCATTTCGCAGGCAGAGTCGTGCGCAAAGACCTTACCAAGCTCGTCAAGGAAGGGGCCAACGTCCCGGTCTACGTGCTGGAGTATCTGCTGGGGAACTACTGCGCATCGAACGATCCCGAAGTGATCGAAGACGGCCTTAACACCGTCAAGAAAGTTCTCGCCGACAACTACGTTCGTCCAGACGAAGCTGAGAAGGTGAAGTCCACGATCCGAGAGCGTGGCAGCCTAAAGATCATCGATAAGGTGACAGTCACTCTGAACGAGAAGCGTGACGTGTACGAAGCCTTATTGTCGAACCTCGGCACCAAGGGCGTCGTGATTCCAACCGGCACAGTCAAAAAATACGAGAAGCTGCTGGCAGGTGGTATCTGGTGCATTATCACGATGCAATACTTCTTTGAGGAAGGACAAAAAGGATCGCCATTCCTCATTCAAGAACTCAAGCCGATCCAGATGCCCAACATGGACATGGAGGAGTTGTTCAAAGGGCGACGGTACTTCACCGAAGAACAATGGATCGATGTCCTGCTGCGTTCGTGTGGCTACGAACCAACCCACTTTGAACACCGAGTCAAGATGCACCTCCTGTGTCGAATGGTGCCGTTGGTCGAGAACAATTTCAACGTCTGTGAACTTGGGCCACGAGGAACCGGCAAGAGCCACATCTACAAAGAGATCAGCCCCAACAGCATCTTGGTTTCTGGTGGACAAACGTCGGTCCCGAACCTGTTCTACAACTTAACCCGTCATCAGGTAGGCTTGGTCGGCCTGTGGGATGTTGTTGCCTTTGACGAAGTGGCTGGGATCTCCTTCAAGGACAAGGACGGTGTCCAGATCATGAAGGACTATATGGCATCGGGATCTTTTTCCAGGGGGCGGGACCAGATTAATGCCAATGCCTCCATGGTATTTGTGGGCAATATCAACCAGAGTGTGGAGACCCTGGTAAAGACCAGTCATCTTTTTGCCCCCTTTCCCGATGCAATGGTGGATGCCGCTTTTTTTGATCGCATGCACGCCTATCTACCCGGTTGGGAAATCCCTAAGATGAAACCGGAATTTCTAACCAATCAGTATGGGCTTATTGTTGATTTTCTTGCGGAATTTCTACGGGAGATGCGTAAAAGAAGCTTCTCCGATGCCATTGATCAATACTTCAAAATGGGCAACAACCTCAACCAACGGGATATCATCGCCATCAGGAAGACGGTGTCCGGTCTCTTGAAAATTCTTTATCCAGGCGGAGGCTTTGATAAGGATGCGGTGGAGCGTTGTCTTATCTACGCCCTGGAGTCCCGGAGACGGGTAAAGGAGCAGCTGAAAAAGATCGGTGGGATGGAGTTCTATGATGTCCATTTCAGCTACATCGATAACGACACCCTGGAAGAAAAATTTATCAGCATGCCCGAGCAGGGCGGAGGGTTCCTCATTCCGGAAGGCCCCATGCCTCCGGGCACCATGCATAGCGTCATGCTGGGATCCACCGGACATCTGGGCCTTTACCGCCTGGAGCTTCAGGTATCGGCTGGCAATGGGAAGCTTTCCATGTCCGGGTCCGGTGCGGATAATAAGAGCAAGGAGGCCATCAAGATTGCCTTTGACTATTTCAAGGCCAACATGTCCAGGGTCAGCTCCATGTCCAAGGTGGGTGACGGCAACTACCACCTGCACATGGTGGAAATGCAGAACACCGGCCCGGCACCTGGTATCACCCTGTGCAGTTTTATTACTTTTTGCTCGGGACTCATGGGAAAACCGGTGCAAAGCCGGATGATCATCCTGGGAAACATGAGCCTTGGTGGCACCATTGAAAAGGCGTCCAACCTTGCAGAAACCCTGCAGGTGGCATTTGATGCCGGAGCCCGGCGGATTCTTATCCCCATGAGCAGTGTGGGGGATATCCCGACCATACCCGGGGAGTTGTTTGCAAAGTTTCAGACCGGTTTTTATTCGGATCCTGTGGATGCGGTGTATAAGGCTTTGGGGGTGGAGTGACAGCTATCCCACCACAGAATAAAAAGAACTAAACTAATTTAAAAAAGAGTTGACTAAAATAAAAATAGATTTTAGGTTGATTTCTCTCTGAAAAAAACAGGGTGCCGGTTTGGTCGCCGGAGCAGAGGACGCGGAAAGCGTCTACATTTTAAATGTTAGCGCTTTTTTTATTCCATGCGTCTGTTATATTTGGGCAGCATGGGGGAGGCTTTCGAGCCTGCCGGTGCCTCTGCCGGTCGACCAACCCCCATTGCTGCCCTTTTTGTTTTTGGTCGAATGAAAAGGGCTAAGTTTAAACAGAGGAGCCCACCATGAAAAAACCTACCATAACCACCATCACATTCCAAAATCACAAAATTCGAACCGTAAAAAGAGAAAACTCCACTTGGTTCGTCAATGCTGATATCTGCAAAGCCCTGGGCATCGCAGATTCAAGAGGAGTCCTTGACTATCTTTATCCGGCTGAAATGAACGTCATTGATGGTCAGAAGATCAACGACCCCGGCGAACTCCTTTTATCCATCATTTCTGAGTCTGGTATGAAAAAGCTTGTTCACAATTCTGGTAATCATGAAGCAGAAGACTCCATACTTTCCTTGAGCCATCTGTCAGACATTGACAACCAAACCCCCGGTGTAACTGAAGACATTCTTTCCAAGGTCAGATCACTCCACTTAAAGGTTCTGGGCAAAAGCAACTTGCAAGCTGTAATGGATACTATGCAGGTGTTAAGAGATGGCCACCCCAACGAATACGCACAAGCCATCCAATACATTGAAATAACCCACGACTTTTTTTTTGATTACCCGGAAATATATGAACATTTGGAAGGGTTTTAAAGTGGAGGTAGAGCCATGGCAAAAGTGGCAAAGAGGCGCGACCGGTACATATTGGATTATTACGATCATGAAGGATGTCGTAAACGTCGGACCATGCCGAAGGGAACCACCAAGAAAGCAGCACAGGATGAGCTTGACGCGATCAGGAAGACATGCCGACCAGCCAGTTTAAAAAAACTGAAGTTTTGGAGTGGTTTGATAAGCAAAGAATCGTTTAACGGGGTGGGCAATGTTGACTCAAACAAAAATTGTATCTGGGAATGGGTCATTCCATACGGCAAGGCCGGGGGCGAAAAATCCCAAGGCTTATAATTGGATTACATTCCAGGACATATGCCGCATGGTTAAAAAACCCGTGGACATTCCCAAGTTAGAAGCGCCATGGGCAATCTTTTCAACGACAGTGATTCCATGATAGGACAGCCAGCACAGGGGGGCGGGACCTGGGGAGATGCCTTTGATTTGATCGTACATTATCAATATGGCGGTAATTTTGACGCAACGGTCAAGGCCCTGGGGGATCAATACACCATTCAAGACCCGGTGAAGGGTGATATCATTTCTATCAATAAATTCAACCAACGGGGGTACATGAGACAAAAATCCACAAAAAAAGATTTTGAGAAACCTGAGCCGTTGGCCTTTGTTATTCGTTCCGTAGACCTGGGAATGGTGGACGATGACGGGAACAGTGTTACCTCTGCAATTCTGGATAGTACCGCATATGAGCCACCCAAAAAGAAATCAAACGCGGGCAGAGGCAAGAATCAGGTATTAGCTTTAACCATACTGGATGATTTATACGAGAAACACAGAATAACATTATTCAGAAGTGGTTATGACCCAGACGGGGCAAAAGTTAAAACTGAAGATTGGAAAGACGCATGTCAAAATCAAGGAATGAGTAGACCTGCATATTGTAAAGTTTGGCAATCGTTGGAAAGCAAAAATTTGATTAAAATTTCCGGAGTCTATGTTGAAAAAGCATAAGTTATTTAAAACCGTTCCTTTACCTAAAGGTAAAGGGAACGTTTTCAACAACTCTATAACTTTCTTTCAACGTTTTACCCGTGTTTTATACGCGTTTTCAACAGCGTTTTCAACAGCGTTTTCAACATGGTATACGATGTTGCCTTTTGTTTTTGAAGCGTTTTTAACAAAATGGCCACAATGTGGCATAGACCAAAACAGAATGGTTAAAAAAGAGCCGAAGCCATTAAACGGATGATATTGAAATCAAAGTTGATTTCACCCATTCCTTGATGGGAATGGTCGTCTGGGACGGCTGATCATTACCCTGCTGCTCTGTTCCGAGAAGGTGCTTAAGGAGCCAATGCTGTACTTGAGTCTATACTTTAAGACTCACCGTCAGCGTTACTATGAGTTGCTCAATGAAGTCCGTTTGACTGGTGATTGGGAGGCTTGGCTTGATTTCTT
>CAKZLA010000417.1 GCA_937124525.1 uncultured Desulfobacterium sp. | reverse complement strand
CCCGGCTTTCTGAACAGGATCAGCAAACCATTGTCAAAGCTGTCACTTCATATTTATGAAAAGTATCTTTGATTTCATGGACCATATGATTATCCAGCAATTCTAATTATGTCTTTTGTGCGATTTTTTTTGCGTATAACTAACTGAAATCACATTGATAAAAATTATAATTGTCTTGATTTTAAGCGAATATGTATCCAAGGTAAAAAATGGGTGCATTCCCATTTTTCCGGCACCCTCTATAAGTTATTGATTTTATTAATTCGGTAATAAATTGGCTCAAAAATTATATTTTTACAAATCAAAGGCTTAAAACTCCGACCGGGAAAATGGGAATGAGCCCTAAGAATTGCTGATGATTATCACGCCTTTTATTTTGCAAGGTTTTTGAGTTGGAGTCAGGTTTGCTTTTATGAAAACCGGGGATAAAACATTAAATTTTGGAAAATTCGTTTTTTTTATTGTCTGTCTTCTTGTGGGGGTGACCCCATTGTTCCGGGGATCGGTAAATCCGTGGGCCCAGAGCTTAATCCAGGTGCTGGTTCTGACTGGCCTGTTGTTCGTCCGATTGGACAGAATCAGGGCTTGGAAAGGAGTTGCTGGCACTGCAAATTCATCAAAGCGTAATCCCGGCATTGCTCAGGGCCAGGAAGATTCCATAATGCCTGCAAAAACCTTGTTTCGCTTCGTTATTCTCCCCTGCATGGTGCTGGGTGCATGGGCCACGGTGTGGTCCCGGCATCACCTCCTTGCCATGGAGGGCATGATCATGCTGCTCACCTACCTTGCCCTGTTCTATCTTACCGTTGAATCCGTGCGGACACGGCAGCAGCAGCGGATACTGGTAGGAGTTATTGTGACCACGGCCATATTTCTATCCATTATCGCCATACTTAAACGGTTCGAAGTGTTAATATTACCCTGGTGGGATTATACACCGGAGCTGGGCAAGAAGCACGGAGCACTTTCCGTATCCGGAGTATACGTTAATCGCAATCATATGGCCGGATTTCTGGAGATGGCCATCCCCATGCTGTTGGGGTTGTTTCTTACCCGGTCACGACCCATTGAACAGCGTTTGGCCATGATCGGTCTGGTACTGTTTCTGGTGCTTACCCAGATTCTGACACTCTCCCGGGGGGGATGGGCAGCCACCACAGGAGCACTGGGGTTCATGACGGTGGTGCTGCTTTTTAAAAAGAATTTTTACCATAAACCTCTTCTTGTTTCCATTGTCGCAGGTGTAATGCTGGTGCTGGGTATCGTTCTGGCAAGCACGACGGTGGTGGACCGGGTAACGACCTTGACCCAACAGGATGCTTCAGATAATCTCACCGGTCGGCTTATTTATTGGAATAGCACTTGGAATCTCATTAAAGATAAACCCTTCACCGGCACAGGCCCGGGTACCTTTACCCGGATGTTTCCTGCCTACCTGCTGCCGGGATTGTCCACCCTGCCGTTGTTTGCCCACAACGATTATCTCCAGTTTGCCGCCGAGACAGGGGTGTTGTTTTTTTTGCTGATACTCTGGTTACTGTTTTTTTTTTTCAGAATGGGTTTTAAAAGAATAAAAAGCCGCAGTCGCCAGACCATGGGCATCTCACTTGGTGCCATGGCTGCTGTTGTAGCCATTCTTATACACAGTTTTTCCGATTTCAACCTCCATGTCCCAGCCAATGTGGTTCTGTTTACTGTGATTTTAGGTGTTCTTGCGGGCGGTTGGAGAGTGGAGCAAACCAACGATAAATCCATGTAACATACATGACGATAAGAAATTACCACAAATGATAAGGATGCCAGAAATCTAAAGGGGAAGTCGCATGAATAATCTGGAAGAAAGGCGCAGTGTCCGTCGCGTGGCTTTGCAACCAGGCAGTTGTGCCGCAGTGAGTGACCAAAGGGTGATGGGGCGTATTGTTGATATCAGCTGGAAAGGACTTTTACTTCAATATGCAAACCTGGGCTCGAGACTGGATGCGCATGTATGTGACGGCACCATGGCTCTGGTAGGTAATGGTGTTGTTGTCAAGGCCTTGAAGTTTCATGTGATTGAAGAGTGTTCCATCCAGGAGGAACAAACCTTTAGTTTACTTGACATGAGAAGTGTTCGGGCAAAGTTTGAGGACCTTTCAGTTGAGCAGACAACTGCGCTGGAAAATTATATTTGTGCAAACTGCTTTATTGGGCTGGGGGCTGACTCTTATAACTATCTAAATTTTAAAAGAATATTATCTTAAATATAGTCAAGAAAGTTCTTAAATCGTACTTTTTAATGCTAAAAAAGGGTATTTAAGCATTTTGGGTCAGGCCCTGGATAACGAATATCGTGATAGATATACATTCCCATATCCTTCCTGCCATTGATGATGGTGCAGCAACAATGGAAGAGTCAGTTGCCATGGCCCGCATTGCAGCCAAGGATGGTATTTCAGCAATGGTCGCCACGCCCCATGCCTTTGATGGAGTCTATGACTCTTGTAGGGCAGATATACTGGACGGTTGTCATCGGTTGAATGACTTTTTAGAGTTGAATGAAATACCAGTGAAAATTTTTCCAGGGCAAGAAGTACGTCTTACACCTGAACTTCTTGAAAGTATTGATGCTGACAGGGTACTGACTCTTAACAGCAGTCAATATATTCTTATTGAATTGCCAATGCATGTGCTGCCCAATTACTTGACCGACATAATTCAGAGTATACGATTCCGGAATCTGGTACCGATTATTGCTCATCCAGAGCGTAACCCGGTACTTATGACGCATATGGATATAGCAAAAGATCTGATATATTCCGGGGCTTTATTTCAGATAACTGCTGGTAGCTTTACCGGGATGTTTGGTCGGGATGTGAAGAAGTGTGCAGTACATTATGCCCGGATGGGTATGGTTCATTTTGTTGGTTCTGATGCCCATTCCTTTAAAAGGAGAACGCCCTTTATGTCCAAGGGATTCAGGGTTTTGAGTAAAATTATTGGAGAAGATGTATTCCATCAATACAGTGAATTAGGGATAGAGCTGTGAAGGAGTTTGCAATTAATAGTTTAGCAACATCAAAATATCCTGATCTGTGAAATTATTTTTGTGTAAATTATGGCTAAAAACATCAATATTCAAAATTTTCCAAACCTTTAACGGTAAATGATTTCTTCTGGAGCCCTTATGCCTGACGATGCAATGAAAAAAATTACATTGTTATCGACATTGGTCGGTTATTTTGTATTGATCACCTGGCTCCTCCTTCTTTTTTCTTCAAGATTCACCTGGCAAAAAGGGATTCATCTTTACAGGACCGGGCACTATGCCCCGGCTGTTGTCTGTTTTGACAAGGCCATGAAAGGTCTGGATTTGCCTGTTATCCGATCAATGGCAGCTCTTGATTTGTTTTTCATGAACATAGACATGGGAAAAGCCTTGTACAGCCAGGGCAGGGAAATGGATGATGCGGCAGGTTTTCACCGGTTGCTCAAGCTGGCCCACAGATTCCTTTCCCATGCCGTTAGCTGTGATCCATTGGACTTTCGGGCGGTGTATTGGCTGGCCAAAACCGTTCAAGGACTGGAGTCCGCCCACCCGTTGATTTATCCAGAAGGCAGGTTAAACCCCTGGAATGCCGGCCCGCTTTTTGATCAGGCGGGGTGGCTGCGGCTCTTCGGGACAACAGTGCACGTTGATCTGGCCAATTTCCTTTATGGGACAGGATAGACCGAAACTCTTCCG
>CAKZLA010000416.1 GCA_937124525.1 uncultured Desulfobacterium sp. | reverse complement strand
ATGGGCCCGGCCCGGAACCGTAGACGGCCCAATTGGCCGGTTCCTATTGCCCATCGGGGGGGCTCTGCTGAAGCAAATTTGGAGGCTACCTTTTCATATAAAAATATATATTGTGACAAAATAATGAAAAAGTATCGATTCCCAGCACCCACAGCACCCAGTACCCAAAATCCAAAACATTATAAAATATTAAAATTCAGGAACATGACATGATACGAGCAAACAAACATTTCGACAAATTAAAGGCCTCTTACCTTTTCTCAGACATTGCCAAACGAGTGGCAGCCTACCAGAATGAAAACCCCGATAAGGAGGTGATCCGTCTTGGTATCGGAGATGTGACCCGGGCATTGCCCCATGCCTGCATCGAAGGCTTTCACAAAGGCGTGGATGAGATGGCAGATGATGCCACCTTCCGAGGATATGGACCGGAACAGGGATATGATTTTCTCCGGGAAAAAATTGCCAAGTTTGATTTCAACAGCCGTGGGGCAGACATTGCCGCCGATGAGATTTTTGTCAGTGACGGTGCCAAGTGTGACTGCGGTAACTTTCAGGAATTGTTTGCCCAGGACATTAAAATTGCCATTCCCGATCCGGTGTATCCCGTATATCTGGATACCAATGTCATGGCAGGCCGCACAGGCATCTTTGAAGACGGCAGATACCAGGGCATTGTTTATCTTGATTGCAACAGGGATAATAATTTTCTTCCGGAGCTTCCCAAAGAACCCGTGGATCTGATCTATCTGTGCTTTCCCAACAACCCTACCGGAACCACCATTACCAAGGCAGGCCTTAAAAAGTGGGTGGATTATGCCCGGGAAAATAAGGCATTGATTCTCTTTGATGCGGCCTATGAAGCCTTTATCCGGGATGAGGAACTGCCCCACTCCATCTATGAGATTGAAGGTGCACAGGAGGTGGCTGTGGAGTTCAGAAGTTTTTCCAAAACTGCTGGATTCACCGGTACCCGATGTGCCTACACCGTGGTGCCCAAGGCGTGCATGGTCTATGATGATGCCGGAGAAAAAATCTCCTTGCATGCCCTGTGGAATCGACGTCACTGCACCAAGTTCAACGGGGTCTCCTATCCCGTGCAAAAGGCAGTGGAAGCGGTGTATTCCCAGGAGGGACAGATCCAGGTCAAGGCCCTGGTTTCCTATTATCTGAAAAATGCCGAGCTCATCCGCATGGCCATGGGGGAGCTTGGATTTACATTTGTGGGGGGCGATAACTCTCCTTATATCTGGATTGATGGCCAGGGCCGGGACTCCTGGGAGTTCTTTGACCTGCTGCTCTCCAAGGCGGGTGTGGTGTGTACCCCGGGTGCCGGATTTGGCAGTTGCGGGCAGGGCTACATCCGAATCAGTGCCTTTAACAGCCGTGAAAATGTGGAAAAGGCAATGATTCGCATTGCCGAGGCCTTAAAATGAACCATTTTTTTAAGGTGATGGGGCTGGACCAGTTGATGGGCCTGGCCCCCCATTTTCCGGCAATGCCCCTGGAAACGGTACCCCTGAATGGAGCATCTGCCCGGATATTGGGACAGAATATCGTTGCAGATCAGGATTTGCCAGGCTTTCGTCGATCCACCATGGATGGCTATGCCGTACATTCCGGCGCCACCTTTGGGGCCTCGGAGGCCAATCCTGCCTGGCTGCGGATAGCAGGTACCATTGCCATGGGTGAAACTCCGTCTTTCTCCCTGTCCCCGGATGAAGCTGCCCCCATTTCCACCGGTGGCATGCTGCCCCAGGGGGCTGACAGTGTGGTCATGGTGGAGCACACCGAGCCCGTTGACGAGGCCACCGTGGAGATTTATAAAAGCGTGGCTCCCTTGCAGCATGTGGTGGACCGGGCCGAAGATTATCGCCAGGGTCAGGAAATTATAACGGCTGGAACCCGGATTCGTCCCCAGGAGAGCGGTGTGCTGGCGGCCCTTGGCATGACAGATATACAGGTGTTTCAGCGCCCCACCGTGGCCATTATCTCCACAGGGGACGAAATTGTGCCTGTGGAAGAGACCCCGGCTTCCGGTAAAATTCGGGACATGAACTCCCATACCCTGGCAGGCCTTGTCTCAGATGCCGGGGCCATTCCCCTTCAATTGGGTATTGTTAAAGATAGCAGGGATGATCTTTTTGAGGCCTGTGGTCGGGCTGTGGCAGAGGCGGACATGGTGCTCATCTCCGGTGGCAGCTCCGTGGGGATGAGGGATTTTACGGTGGATGTATTGTCGGGTCTTGAACACACCGAGCTTTTGGTCCACGGCATCTCCATCAGTCCGGGAAAACCCACCATTCTGGCCCGTTCCGGGAACAAACTCGTGTGGGGACTGCCCGGGCATGTGGTGTCGGCCATGGTGGTGTTCAAGGTGGTGGTGCTGCCTTTTTTGCGCAAACTCATGGGGGAAAAAGAGTGGGCAGAAAAGGGCGTTGCCATTCCCGCCACCCTCACCCGTAATGTGGCCTCGGCCCAGGGTCGCACCGATTTTGTCCGGGTGGGCCTCCAGGAAAAAGAGGGGACGTTATATGCAGCCCCGGTGCTGGGAAAATCCGGTCTTATCCGCACCATGGTCATGGCCCGGGGGCTCCTTGAAATTGGTGAAAATGTGGAAGGGCTGGAAAAAGACACTGTGGTAAAGGTTTTGCCCATGTGATTTTGGGGACCTGTTTTACGATTCCTGGCATTTGTGAGGAGCTCACAATGCGTTTGATAAAAGACCTTGAGACACAGCAGGGGTCAAAAATAGGTCTCCTTCATATCCCCTCAAAAGTAGTTGACACTTTTTTTGAGAAGATTCCCAGAAAATAAGGGAACGGTTTGAACAATTGTCAACCAGTGAATGAGGGATGCCCAAAAATAAATACAGAGAGAAAAAATGACTGTAAAACGAAATGTATACCTGGACATGAAGCCGGTTGAAACGGCAAAAAACATTCTCTTTGATGCCTTTCCCCTCACCGGGGAGGTGCAGTGGGAGGATATTAACTCCTGCGATGCCCTGGGACGGGTCCTGGCTGAGCCTGCCGTGGCCGGGCTCTCTTCCCCCAATTTCCATGCCGCTGCCATGGATGGCATTGCCGTTGATGCAATTAACACCTTTGGTGCCAGTGAAGAGTCCCCCCGATCCCTGGTGCCTGGTAAGGATATGTTCTGGGTCAACACCGGTCATGTGATGCCAGAAGGCAGTAATGCGGTGATCATGATTGAGAATGTCCAGATCCTGGATGAGAATCTGGTGGAGATTGAAGCCCCGGCATTTCCCTGGCAGAACGTCAGAAAAATGGGGGAGGATATTGTGGCCACGGAACTGCTCTTTCCCCGGGGACATCGAATTACCCCTTATTCTGTGGGTGCGCTGATTGCAGGAGGGGTGTTTTCTGTTAAGGTTCGCAAGCAACCCAAGGTAATGATCATTCCCACGGGCAACGAGCTGGTGACATGGGAGACAGCCCGGGACAAGGGCCTTACCCCGGGGGATGTCATTGAATCCAACTCTTCTGTGCTGCTTTCCCTGTGCCGGGAGTATGGCTGTCACCCCGAAAGCCGCCCAATGGTGGAGGATAAGCTTGAGTGGATCACCACGGCGGTGGATGAGGCCACCAAATCCGATTATGATATGATCATGATCATTGGCGGGTCTTCTGCCGGTTCCATGGATTTTGCCCGGCCGGTGATATCCACCCTGGGCGAGGTGTTTGTCCATGGGGTCACCATGATGCCGGGAAAACCCGTGCTCTTTGGCCGGGTGAACAACAAGCCGGTGTTTGGTATTCCCGGGTATCCTGTGTCGGCCATTGTGGCCTTTGAACAATTGGCAGGACCTTTGCTGTTGAAAATGCAGGGGAGAGGTTCCATGGACCGGGATCTTGTGGAGGTGCAGCCCGCCCGGAAGATGGCATCTAAACTTGGAATGGAGGAATTTTTGCGGGTGAAAATCGGTTCTGTGGATGATCGATTGATTGCCTCCCAGCTTCCCCGGGGGGCTGGCAGCATCACCACCATCACCGAAGCCGACGGTATTATCCGCATTCCCACCCATGTGGAGGGCATTGCCGAAGGAGAAACGGTGACAGCTGAGCTGTTGCGACCCCTGGCATCCATTAAAAATACGGTGGTGATAACCGGTTCCCATGACAACACCCTGGATGTTCTGGCCGATCATATCCGGCGCACCAGCCCCGGGGTGAGCATTTCCTCAAGTCATGTGGGCAGCATGGGGGGGCTCATGGCCATTAAAAAGGGGGCCTGTCACATGGGCGGTGCCCACCTGCTTTCCCCGGAGGATGGCTCTTACAATATTTCTTATATCCAGAAATATCTTTCCGGTATAAAGGTGCATCTCATCAATCTTGTGATGAGAGAGCAGGGTTTGATTGTGCCCAAGGGCAATCCCAAGGGAATTAAAGGGCTTTTGGATGTGGCAGAGAAATCGCTTTTTTTCATCAATCGTCAGCCCGGTTCCGGCACTCGGATACTGTTTGATTACCAGCTTGAAAAGCTGGGTCTAACCCGGGACCACATCAAAGGATATACCAACGAAGAGTACACCCACATGTCCGTGGCCGTGGCGGTTCTATCCGGTCGGGCCGATGCCGGTCTTGGTATTTATGCGGCGGCAAAGGCCCTGGATCTCGACTTCATCCCGGTGATCACCGAATCCTATGATTTAGTCATCCCGGATCGGTTTGTTGCCACGGATAAGGTACAGGTACTGCTGGATACCATTGGCACCCCTCAATTTAAACAGCGGGTGGCGGCCCTTGGGGGCTATGGCACGGAAAAGACCGGGGAACTTCTCTGGAAGAGTTGATTCCTGGGATTTTGGAGAAATGCATGACCGGCCCTGGGGGCAAAATAATAAAATATCTGTTGGGCCTGTTCATTGTTATTCTCTGGGCATGGGGAGTTAACATCTGCCTGGGGGCCGGGGGAATTTATTCCTGGACCGACAAACAAGGTGTCAAACATTATAGCAATGTGGCCCCTTCCACCTCTGGAGTTACGGTGGAGCAGCTTCAGGAAGATGGTGCCAGATATCAAGAGCTTCCCAGCGGAACCCGGGATGGCATTCCATTTACCGCCGTGAAAATTTATGATGGAGATTCTCTGAAAGTTTCCGGTGCCGGGTTGACTCTCATGGTACGTCTGGTGGGCATTGACGCCCCGGAAACCGGAGGGGGGAAACATTCGCCCCAGCCTTTCAGCCATAAGGCCAAAGATGCCTTTTCCCGGGTGATCGCCCACACGCCTTTTACCCTGAAAAGCTATGGCACCGGGGGATATAACCGGGTCTTGGCAGAGCTGTTTGTGGGGGGGCAAAACATCAATCTTGAGCTGCTGCGCCAGGGACTTGCCGAGGTGTACCAGGGAAAGATGCAGGCCGGGCTTAATAAAAAGGCGTACCTGGATGCCCAGAAAGAGGCCAAACAACACCGCAGGGGTATCTGGTCCCTGGGAAATGCTTATGAAAGCCCGCGTCTGTGGCGGAAAAAACCTCCCAGGAATTAATGAGTCTGTTGATTAAGTCGCGATTTTCATATTTCCGGTACCAGTATTGTTTATATGATGTGTGTTGGTTCAGCT
>CAKZLA010000415.1 GCA_937124525.1 uncultured Desulfobacterium sp. | reverse complement strand
AAAATAAAATTTATCATTACAGATAGTTGTGTGGATAAAATCCTATCTCACGTATGGTTGGCCCATCTTATGATCAAACCCAAATAAAGAGAAGCATCCAGTCGGGAGGAATTCGTTTAATTCTTCGGGCTGGATTATCCGGGGAAAAGAGGTTTTTTTGAACTCCCTTCTTGAATATATCCATACCATTGTCACAGACGCTGAAACCCGACTCACCCCCCAGTCTCTCATCAAACAAACCACCCAGGCCCGGGGTGTTTCAGCCAGGTGTGTAAAATCTGCCATTCGAAGCCTCCTGGACAATGGCAGCTTAAGTTACACCTACGTATTCGGTGCCACCTGCATTGAACCTTCCTTTGCAAAACCGGTTAAAATAACAGATCATTTCACCCTGTTTCCCCCAGGAATCAGCCCTGACCAGGATAAAGATACCATTGAAATCTGCATCCAGCCGGGGATATCCTTTGGATCGGGCCGTCATCCCACCACACGATTGTGTCTCCGAGCCATGGAATATGCCCTCATTGACAGGCCGTTGCTTCAAGCCTGTGAAACACCGCACAATGCCGTGGATGTGGGCACTGGCTCCGGGGTGCTGGCCATTGCCGCCGTTAAGGCAGGTGTTTCCCACTGCCTTGCCCTGGACAATGATCCCGTTGCCGCCGCCGAAGCTGAAAAAAATGTTGCACTGAACGAGTTAAATCATCGCATAACGGTGTCCCACCGGGAGCTCAACAACGCATCCGCCACCCCACTTGCCATGGTATGTGCCAATCTGCGGTACCCCACCCTGAAATCACTGGCAACCCTTTTCACCCACATCACCGGCAATAATGCATTGCTGATTTTTTCCGGCATCAGACCCGAAGAATTACCCCCTCTGATTAGCCTGTATGGTTCCAGGGGATTTCACACGGTGTGGCAGGCAGAGGAAAAAAACTGGTCCGGGGTAGCCATGGTGAAGTCCTGATACCACCTTTAGAGCCTGTTTGAAAATTATCAGGCTCTAAGTCATGATAAATAATTTTTGAAAATCAAAAAAAGTAAATATTCGGCCAGCCCCCCATCTTCACCTAAGTTTGGCCTGCTCACATAGCTTAGTATGCTACGCAGTCCCAAATATGCGAATATGGGGCACTGGCCAAACATTTACATTGCAACCCGAATATTTACCAAAAAAATTAAAAAGTTTGTTCAATTCCAACAATTTATCATAAAAGATTATCCATGAATTTTCGTGATTACACTCACAGACCGAAATTTTTAAAATTATATAACTGCCACGGGCAGACCGCATGGAGGACCTGGGCCTGCCCACAACGAAGCATGAAAGGATATTAGGCGTGCCTACTCTTTCATATAAACCGTAAGCCTGATTAATCACCTACTATACCCGCATAGCGGGTAGTATGAGGAAGCCCCCTCGAAGGGAATGTTGTGATAGGGAAGCCTCTGAAGGGGCTTTTCAGGGATCATAATGGTTGACGGCATTGGGGAAACTATCGTAAAATACCCAAATTTATTTTAAAAAATTAAAAAGGCACATGGGCTTGCCATACTGATGCTTGAAGCACCCCCCAAAAAATTATTATCTCTGGGAGGTTTTGCATGTGGGTTGGCCATGGCAAAGCGGCATTGTCAAAACAGCGCATGGAATGTCATGGGACATCCGGTCTGGAGGCATCCCATGTGAATAACATTTAAACAACAGGAGCATGACATGAATTTGACCCGACGGATACTGTTATTTTGCCTTTGTCTGATTTTTGCGGCGGGAAGTGCCTTTGCCGCTGATAAGAAGATTAAAGCCGGTTTTATCTATGTGGGGCCGGTGGGAGATTATGGATTCTCCTATGGTCACGACCAGGGACGACAATTTGTGCAAAATAAATATCCATGGCTTGAAACCGTTTTTATTGAATCTGTTCCGGAATCTGACTCCGCAAGAATCATAGATCGGTTCATCCAGGAACAAAAATGTGATGTGGTATTCACCACCAGTTTTGGTTACATGGACGATACCGTGGCCGCAGGTAAAAAATATCCTGAAAAAAAATTCATGCATTGCTCCGGTTTTAAGCGGGGTGAAAATGTGGGGACCTATTTTGCGGATTTATATCAAATGTTTTATCTGAACGGACTCATGGCCGGAGCGTTATCCAAGACCCATAAAATAGGCTATGTGGGGGCTTTCCCTATTCCCGAGGTGCTGCGTCACATAAACGCCTTTGCCTTGGGGGCCAAGGCGGCAAATCCTGCTGTAACAGTGGACGTACGGTGGATATACGCCTGGCATGGACCGGACAAGGCCAAGGAGGCCACCGAATCCCTCATTGCATCCGGTTGTGATGCCATTGCTTTCACCGAAGATACCCCGGCCGTCATTGAAGTCGGGCAGGATCATTGCGAAAAAGGCCAGCAAATTTATACATTCAGCCATTACAGCCCCATGCAAGCCTATGGTAAAGACTCGGTTGTTTCCGGTCAGCTCATGAACTGGGGTGGTATGTATGCCAAAATACTTGAAGATATGTACAATGGCACCTGGACCAATGAAGATATCTGGTG
>CAKZLA010000414.1 GCA_937124525.1 uncultured Desulfobacterium sp. | reverse complement strand
AGTGCTGGCCAGCCACATGTCCACCATAAAGGTAAATCCAGCCCATCGAATTCTTGAGATCGGTGCAGGCATGGGGGTGGCGGGACTGTGTTGTGCCAGGATGGGACATGCCATCACCATCACCGAATACAACGAAGATGCCCTCAACTTTGCCCGGGCCAATGCCCTGTTAAACAATATAGAATCAGATATCGTTGTAAAACTGGACTGGAATCAGCCCCTTGTCCAGGGTAAATTTGATTATATCATTGGATCGGAGGTGGTGTTCAAGGAGACTGATTTCCCCGGCCTTTACTTCTTATTTCAAAAATATCTAAAGCCAGGGGGGAGGATTATTCTTGCCGAAGGCATGAGGAAAACCTCTCTGAAGTTCATCCAGGAAATGGAAAAACATTTCCAGATCCGCATGAAAAAACACACTATTGGACCCGAGGAAAAATCGGTATCTGTGGTGCTCATGGAAATGAGGGAAAAAAAATAGGACAGTGTAAGACAGTGCAGGTGGTTATGAGCAACCCCAACTCCTTCAAGGGATGTCTGGCTCTTTGACCTTATTTAAAAAAAAGAGACCTGCCAGAAACAAGACCAAAAGACTTAAAACCCCCCAGCGGGTATGGCCGGATATTTTTGCGATTCCCCCCATGAGAAGCGGTCCGGCTATGGCTGCAAATTTTCCAAAAACATTGAAAAATCCAAAAAATTCTCCGCTCTGTTCCATGGGGATCAAACGGGCAAAAAGGCTGCGGCTCAACGCCTGGATGCCCCCCATGGAAGAGGCCACCAAAAAGGCAATGCACCAGAACATCCCCACTTTTAATTCAGTATCCTGGATCTCTGGCAGCATAAATGCCATTAATGTGATCAGGCAATACACGACAATTCCAGACATCAGCATGGTTTTAGATGAAAACCGCTGGGCCAATTTTCCATAGAGCAGTGCAAAGGGAAAGGCAATGACCTGAATAAACAAAATAACAACGATCAACAAGGTGACACTGAAGCCAAGATCCCGTCCATAGGCTGTGGACATACTGATAATGGTCCCCACCCCGTCAATGTAAAAAAAATATGCTCCCAGGAACATGAACACGGGTTGATGGGTCCGGATGCGTTGAAAGGTTTGCCACAATCTGTGAAAACTCTCCCGGATGGGACGGGCAGAGGGTGGAAGGGCATGTTTTTGTTGGACCGTTTTCACCAGGGGCAGGGAAAATAAAAGCCACCAGACAGCCACCACCAGAAACCCCATACGGGTGGGTGCCAATGGCAACCCCCCGGCGATGTCACCGGCGGCGGTGATACGCCACAAAATAAATAAAAAAGGGGCTACACTGCCAATATACCCCCATGCATACCCCCGGGAAGAGACCAAATCCATACGTTCCCGGGTTGTCACATCCACCAGAAACGCATCATAAAATAGATTGGCCCCGGCCCAGCCCACCCGGGATAGAACAAAGAAGAGAAGACATAAAAGCCACATGCCCTGATGAATACCCATAAGGGCAATGGTAAAAAAAAGACCCGCGCCAAGAAACCAAAGGAATAAAGTTCTTTTTTTATCCTGGTAATCGGCCATGGCCCCCAGAATGGGGGACAACAGTGCCAGAATAACAGAGGCCCCGGCGTTGGCAAATCCCCAATACGCCGTGGACACCACATCCGGAAGACCTGCCGCTGCCACATCCTTGAAAAAAATAGGCATGACAGCGGTTATCATCACCAGAACAAAGGCGGAATTTCCAACATCGTACAAAATCCAGCTGACCTCTTCTTTGGCATGACCACCTTGATGGGAGATGAGGGCATCACCCATTTTTATCCTCTTCAAGCAATCTAAGAACCATGGATTTTTTATTTTTTAAAATTTTGGATCCCCGGGTGATTTTGCACAGACTTATGCCATATTTTTCAGCAATTTTACGCTGGGTCATTCCTTGATTAAGGTCTTTAAGCAACTTCCAGCGAAGGGAAAGATCCGCCAGTTCTCCCGGTGTAAAGATATCCTGAAACAGGGAATCAAGATCTTCCAGGTGATCAATGGATAAAATGGCGCTCAACAACTCTTTATCAACGGACATCTTTTTCTCCTTGGACACTCAATTATTTTGAATAACTTTGATCATCTAAGTTGCAGATCCAGTGGAGATAAAATTACACTATTTTATTCTTTTTTCAAAGAAATATGAAAATTTAAAAAAACACAGCCATCCCATTTTTTTTATCCCAGAACCTGAAGACTTGATCTTTCTTGGTTTTTAAATAACTTTGATGTATGAATAACGGATTTGATTTTAATATAACTGCCACGGGCAGACCGTGTTCTGGACCCGGCCTGCCCACAACTAAGATTGAAAGTCCCTCTTGGTTTGCCTGGACTTTCATATAAAAGCCCCCACAAAAGGGCTGGAATATCACTGCCCAAGGACTTAAATGATATGAATGGTAAAATGCTCGAAACTATTTTAACCCAGGTGTCGCAAGGCGCACTCTCGGTGAACAATGCCCGGGGAAAATTGGAACACCTTGCCTTTGAAGATATTGAAATTGCGCACATTGATCACCACAGATCCATGCGAAAGGGATTTCCAGAGGTCATTTTCGGCCAGGGAAAAACAGCTATCCAGGTTACCCGGATACTACAGGCCATGGCACCCTCCGAAGAGGTGGTACTGGTCACCCGTATCAGCAAAGACAAGGCAGATCAGGTAATGCAAACCTTTCCTGAAGCCACCTATGATGAGGAGGCCCGGATTCTACAGCTACAAAAAAAGCCACCAGAAATAATTAATAAAGGTGAAATCCTTGTGATCTCCGCAGGCACATCTGATATCCCCGTTGCCAGGGAGGCAGCCATCACGGCCCGGGCCATGGGAAACCGGGTCACCACCATCTTTGACGTGGGGGTGGCTGGGATTCATCGACTTTTTGCCCATAAAAAAACCATTGAACAGGCATCGGTGATTGTGGTGGTTGCCGGCATGGAAGGTGCCCTTCCCAGTGTGGTGGCGGGCATGGTGAAATCCCCTGTGATTGCGGTGCCCACCAGTATTGGCTATGGCACCAGTTTCGGGGGCATGACAGCCCTTTTGTCCATGCTCAACGCCTGTAGTTCAAATATTGCAGTGGTGAACATAGACAATGGGTTTGGTGGAGGCCACATGGCCGCCACCATCAATTGTCTCACGGCCCTTTCCCATGACAACACCCGCCGAAAAGATCCGCAATGAATAAAACCATATGCATCGTAAACTGCCCTGAAAATGCCATTAACATTGAAAATTCAGATTTTTACAAAGACACGAAATTTGTAGACATGAGCCAGGTGGAACTGCTGGAGGGCCTGTCACAAACACAAAAACCGGCAATCCTTTTTGTTTATCTCAACGGAAAGCATTTAATCGACCTTGATACCATAAAAAGACTCAGCACCGGCATGAGACCCACCATCGTTATTGCCATGGTCTCTTCCACACAAATAGCCATGGGCATCACCGCACTCAGCCTTGATGCCGCTGACTTCATGGTGCTGCCAGCAGACGGCACGACCTTTGATATATATGTTAAACGGGCCATGGACAGGGTCTGTATTCAAAAAGATCTGCTGTTTAAAAACGAGTATTATAAAAACCGTTATAGCCTGTCGGAAAAAAAATACCAGCAACTCTTTGATGAGGTGCCCTGTTTTATTTTCACCCTGAACAAGGACTATCTGATCACCGATTCCAATAAGAAATTCAATGACTATTTTGGCAATAACATCGGGGAATATTGTTTTGGTATCTGTAAAAACCGGGATGACCCCTGTCGAAGATGCCCGGTGCAGCAAAGCTACGAAGATGGCAAAAACCATGCGCTGGAATCGGAAATCATCTCATCGGACGGTGTCAAACACATCGTTCTTGCATGGACGGCCCCCATTCGTGATGCCAGGGGGAATATTAATAAGGTGCTTGTCATGCTCACAGATATCACCGAAGTCAGGCGACTGGAAGACCACCTTTCTTCCCTGGGGGTTATGATCGGCTCCATATCCCATGGCATCAAAGGCCTTTTGACCAGCCTGGACAGCGGCATGTACCTATTAAATTCAGGATACAAAAAAAAGGATATGACCCGCATCAGCGAAGGGCTTGAAATCTCCAACCAGATCACCGAAAGAATCAAAAAGCTGGTATTGGATATCCTGTATTACACAAAGACGCGACGACCGGTGTGGCAGAAGATCTCTGCCAGGGGGTTCATTGACGAGGTATTGATGCCCATCATCCCTGCTGCGGGAAAAAGCAATATTCAGCTTAAGCTTAATGTGCAGTGCGAAACCCATGATGATTATTTTGAAATTGATGAAAAAAGCCTGCAATCAGCTTTTATCAATATCCTTGAAAATAGCATTGATGCCTGCAAAGTTTCTGACAAATCGACTCCCAGATCCGTCTTGTTTCATTGTCGCATCAAGCACAATAAAATTATTTTTCTCATTAAAGATGATGGGAAGGGCATGGATGCCATGACCCTGAAAAACATTTTCACCATCTTTTTTTCTTCCAAGGGGCAACAGGGCACCGGCCTGGGCCTTTACATCACCAACAAGGTAATTGAACAGCACAGCGGGGAAATCAAGGTGCGGTCTTCACCGGACACCGGCACTAAATTTCTCATCAAAATGCCACGAATCATTCCCAACACAGCCAAAAAGAAACATTAATTTTTTGTTAAGTGCGCCTGCGGCGCACTTAATGCCGAGTTGAGAATGGGTTTGACGCACGCCGCAGCACACTT
>CAKZLA010000413.1 GCA_937124525.1 uncultured Desulfobacterium sp. | reverse complement strand
AATGTCGGGGGTTTTATCACATCTTTAACCGGACAAGATAATTGTCGTCATCGGCCAAGGTAATTGTCGCACAATATATAAATGTATTATTTGAACGACAAAAACGATATGTTAAGAAATGCGAACTCTTTATATTACATTTTATTTTGTAAAAGTTCAGGTCCATGGCCTGAGCTAATGTCAATGGTGGAAATTAATTCAACGGGCAGGGCTCCTTTCCATTTTCCATTTAAGGTGGGTGCCGGTTTTTTTTTATTCAAAGCTGGCGAATACCAGCCTGAAATGGGAGACGTGGCCCCGGAAAAATATTCCCATTGGCAATCACTTTCACCAGCAAATTTCATTTGCCAGCTAGTTCCAGGCTTACTTATATTCCATGTGTTGGAGAACTTTTTGGTGGTAATGTTAATGTCTGCTGCGAAATGATAGTTAAGCGATAGCGCACACTCCCCTTTTCCACTTATTATGTCGATAATTTCAATTTTATTTTTTATAGGATCAAAGAATATTTTTCGTTTATGTATGATTCCCATGTGTTTATATCCGTCATGGTAGCCCTGTGTCTCCTGTAAGCCGTTGTTTGCAATTTGGGAGCCCAAGAAAAATACATTGGCATGATTTAACCATAGGAAAGGTCCGCCAATTTGTGATTGGTTCTGACCAGCAATCTCAACTGTATTATGGGCAGAGGTGCTTCGAAAATAATTACGCCACTCAGGTTGACTGTGATATGCATAGGTTCCTGGATCCACCAACCACCAATCCCCATTGATTGCAACACACACACTCAATGCATCTGCATGACCGTGTGCTGCGATGGAAGGATAGCCTAACGAACCAGCGTTAAACAGCAAATGAATGTCAGCGTTCCCCATTACCCCATATCCTCCATGGGGAAATGCCACCGGATAGGTTTGGGATGTTTTTTTTGATGTTTTAGTGATCTGCGTTAAATCCACATCCGAAATAGCAGCGTACCAGAAAGCTTTTTGGGAGAGTTCTCCTGGCAAAGACTGGGATCGGATAAGCGCTTCAGATGTCAGAATATCCGTGTAAGGAGTTTGGGGCCATCTGGCATTAAAACGGGTTACAAATCCGTCATCCGAATCACCGATATTTGGGGGGACATCATTGTGAGGGCTGATGGCACGAAGAAAGTTGGCCATTTTATGGATCGCTTGTTCGAAGGAATGAGAGAAAGGAGTTTCTGATCTGAAAGCAACCATATTTGCAAAAAGCAAATATTCCAAAACCCACAAATGATAATATGTGGCCTGTTCTTTGTTGACTCCATCTTCGAATACTTGTTTTTTAACTTCATTCTCCAGCTCTTCTTGTGCCTGCTGTGCCCATTTTGCACCTATTTTTCCAAGGTCGAACACCTGACAAGCTGTCCAAAGCCCCGTCAGTTCTCCGATTAAATGGTTATTGGCAGAAGAATGTCTTGAAAGATAGTTGGCCACAAACCAGGCGTGCTGGTATACACTGATGCCGAAGGCCTTGGGATCTTTGACAAGATCGAATATCCCCCCGGAGCCATGTTTGTGGTAAAAAAGGCTGTGAATAACTGACCAAGAGATAAGACGCAACGACACTTCAAGTGCCGAACACCAATGAATTCCCCACCCAAACCGATTGTTTTTTATCCAGTCTTCTATTTGATGGGTTACGATGTCCCTGTAAAAAGGGTCGCCTGTTATTGCATAGGCCGCAGCAAGTGGCTGCAAATGCTGATGTCGACCTAACTCCCAAAGAGTTTTAATATCGCCCACCTGGGCTCCGTCCCGGTAGTTTATTTTTTTGCCGAACTCATTTGCCGGTGTATTCGTTTGGGTTGCAGGGTCAGTATGCCAGTTTGTGGGGTTACCTATTGTAATCGGTGCCTGGCCGAAAAATTCAATCTGCCCAGAGCCAATTTCCGATAGTTCTTTTTTATCCAGAATAAAATTATCTTTCCAGATAGTCTCAATGTTTTGATCAGGGGAGAGCAGTGAATGTTTGGGTTCAATTTTCCCGGATGGTAATGGTTGCCATCCGGTCGACAGCTTTAAATATTCAACCTGCAACAAAAAAAGTCGGTAAATCCGGTGGCTTATTTCCCTGCTCCCCATAGCCCTTAGCCTGTTTATCTTCCATGCAATATTGCTCATAAGCTGATGTTAAACTGACGATGCCATATTTCAAGGCTTAATAATGTCCAAAGCAGTTTCTCATGATTCTGCCTTCCTTGAATATGATCATTAATAATTTTTGTCAGGACCGGTTGATGATAATATTCGCTTGTCACAGCATTTTTGCTGGATAAATGGTCCAACAAGTAGTCTTTCATCTGCAATTGGAACCATTGATTAACCGGAACGCGGAAACCGATTTTGGGCCTGGTTATAATGTTGTGCGGTAAAATATTTTTTAGGGCCTTACGTAAAATCCATTTGGTTTGATGTCCTTTGACACGATAATGGTCAGGCAAGCCAGACACATAATTTGCCAGTTCATGATCCATAAACGGCATTCTTGCCTCAATAGATGCGGCCATGGTCATCCGGTCACCCCTTTCAAGAAGGTTGTCCGGTAACCAGCTTGTTTGATCAAAATAGAGAATCTGTCTCAGTGAACTATTTGAAGGGTCTGTTTTAAATTGAAATTCTTTTGTTTTACCATGAAATGGAGACTCCAGACGTGTCAATCGGCTGCGTTCCTTTGTGTTTAATGCACCAAACCAACTGGGAAATCGTTCTTGCTTACTTTGTATACCTAAATTAACTATGGCTGTCTTTGCCCGCCTGAATCCATAGGGAAGTGAAATAATTAAAGGCTCGATAAGACGGTCATGAACGATCCTGGGTATACATTGATAGAGGCATGTGTAACGTTCAAAAACATGCTTGGGATATCCTCCCAGAATTTCATCACTGCCCTCTCCGGTTAAGACCATTTTAACGCTCTTACTTGCTTCTTTTGCAAGAAGATAAATCGGGATATCAGACGGTTCTGTGATGGGGGCATCCCTGTACCAGGTGAGCTTTTCAATTTCATCAATGATGTTTTTCTGGGAAATGATTAATTCATGGTGATCTGTTTTGAATTTTTCAGCAACGCTTCGGGCATGTCGAAGTTCGTTGTATTGTTTTTCCCTGAATCCTACGGAAAAGGTTTTTATTGGTAAGTCGCTGTGGCGTGACATCAAGGCAACAATGGCAGAAGAATCAATGCCGCCAGAAAGAAATGCACCAAAGGGTACGTCGCTGATCATCCGTAAATCGACAGATTTATCTAAGCTGGCTAAGAAAGTCCTTACGGGATTTTCAGAGGGTATAGTCATATTCCTTGACATTGTAAACTTGTCTGGGGGAGAGAAATATGACTTTTGGGATAGATTCCCTTTTTCCCAGACCGCGACGGATGCAGGTGGCAATTTATGTATTTTTGAAAAAAGAGTCTTGGGACCGGGAACATATCGATAGGATAGGTATTGGTATACTGAATTTTTATCAACGGACACTTCTACACCCGGACAAGTGAGAATGGATTTTATTTCCGAAGCAAAAAACAAATTTCCATTGGTTTCACAGAAAAAGAGTGGCTTTTGTCCAAATCGGTCCCGTGCCAAGATTAAGTTCTCTGTTTTGCTGTCCCAGATGGCAATGGCAAACATTCCACGCAAATGGTTTACAAAGTGTAAACCGTATTCTTCATAGGCATGTACGATGGTTTCTGTATCTGAATTGGTCTTAAATCTATGGCCCAGGTTTATTAAATCAGATCTCAAATTTTTGAAATTATAAATTTCGCCATTAAAAACTACTTGAATGGAGCCATCTTCATTTTCCATGGGTTGATGGCCCCCCTCAAGATCAATGATGGAAAGGCGTTTGTGGGCGAGACTGATTCGGTATTTGTTGTTACGAGTAATGGATTTAAAAAATCCTTGGCCATCTGGACCACGGTGGGCCAGTGCGTTTGCCATTCGTTTGAGAATGGCAAAACTGTCGACATCGGGGTTGTTTATGATTAATCCAGCAAGTCCACACATAATTTTTTATACCACGGTTAATTGATAAATGTTAGCAATCTTTTGGGCGACAAGGGATCCCATAAAGTGTTTTCTGGCGTAGTTAAAATTGAACTGACTGATTTCTGTGAGCCAAACTTTATTGGATAACAATTTTTCAAGGCAGGCAGCCACTTCATCTGCTGATTTACTTCTGCAAAGCAATCCCATCTTCCCCTCTATAAAAAAATCTGCAATCCCCCCCACTGGTCTTGTCACGACTGGTAATCCAAAAGCCATTGCTTCAAGAAGGGCATTGGGAAGGCCCTCTGCAAAATATGTTGGAAAGCAAAAAATGTGATGTTCGGTCAGGGCCTTTATTTTTTCTGAATTTTTGATATATCCCAGAAAATGGATGGTGTTTTCTGGTAGTTGCTTGTTTTTTACAAGTTGTTTAAGTTCCTCCAGGATGGGGCCGTCACCAGCAATGGAAAGAGTAATCCTTATCCCCTTTTTTATAAGTTCTGAGACGGCCTCTATTGTTTCCAATGCACCTTTTTCTTTTTTGAGACGTGAAACGAAGAGTATTTTTATTTCCCCCGTACAATTTATTGGGGTTGGGTTGTTAAAAGTGGGAAGGTTTGCGATTAAAGAATCATTTACTGCTGTTGTCCCTATGTGAATGGGTTGTGTTATACCCCATTTGTGGAGAACATTTTTAAATTCGTTTGCTAGAACAATGAATCGGTCTGCTTTGCCATAGGTAAATCGAAAAAAGGGGAGTAAAATTTTTTGGGCAAATCGCTCAAAATTTTTATCCCAGCCTCGAAAAAAAATGATGATGGGTATTTTTTTCCTGCTGGCTTGAAGGGCAAAGAGTCCGTCTCTAAAAAAACTTTTAACAACAAGAGATGGGTTCAGATGTACCAAATCCGGTCTTGACTTGGTAATTAATTGTCGAAATAAAATTTGGTCTGAAATCAGATGTAACCTGTTATGATGTCCTTTACTACTACCGATCTCAAGGGTTGAAATTAATAATCGTTCTTTTCGTAAATGGGGTAGAACGGATTTGTAGTAACCAGCAACTCCTCCTGGGTCTTGCAGGGAAGGCATGGTAATGAGAATCCTTTTGGGGGGATTCATGGTTTCTTTAACAGGTTTGCATGATTTTTTAGTACCATTTCCAACTTGTCCACGGCTTTTGTTATTGTAAGGTGATCTCTGAAAAATTGCTCGCAATTTGTCGATAGCTCGCTCCATTTGTTATTATCTCGCATCAATAGATCTATGTCTGCGCATAAGTTTTTGAAATTATTTGATAATGTGCCAAGATTCTGTTTCTGTATCAAATTGTCTGGATCAACATTCAAAGATACGACAGGTACGCCTCTGGCCCAGGCTTCGATAAAGGTGTTTGAAAATCCTTCATAAAGGCTTGTGCAAACCAAGAGTTTTGCCGATGCAATGATCTGGCGGACATGGGCATTGTCCAGTTCTCCTTTAAAAATGAAGTTAGGTGATTGCTTTTGGATATTTCTTAACATCTCGTCCAAATTATTGCCACTCAATGGTCGGCCAATGGCAATGAA
>CAKZLA010000412.1 GCA_937124525.1 uncultured Desulfobacterium sp. | reverse complement strand
GAAAAAATACTTAATCTTTCTTTATGATTTGGTGCTAATATTTTTACATCCTTTACAAGCTCTGGATGGAAAAAAACCATAAGATCATAGGAGTAGCTATCCATTGAAATAATATCTGCTCTTCTCTCCACAAGCGTTTCAAGGAGTGCTGTGTATCCGCCATTATTTAGGCCGCTTACCTCATTGAAAAGTTTTTTTCCTCTTTCAATGAAGTGGGGCAAAAGATGGTACCGTGGCGCGTTGTAACCACTATGAGAGTACTCTGCGAGATAGGTCATGTTAGAGCCGAAAGAATCTTCAATCCGTTCAAAGCCCGAATCATTCCTCACGAGAAAATGGCTTCGATACAATATTCTACCTTGGGATGACAGCGGTTTAAAGGCCCCTATAATTTGATGTTTGGCACCTGCCAGATGGAATGGCCAGCCACATATCATAACCATCCCAAGATCATCCCTTTCCCATATTGGCAACATGGGAAAAGTCTGTGGAAAATCAAGAATCTCAATTTCCATGCCAGCGTGTAATGCAACCTGTTGGTATAATTTTTCCCAAAGGGTAGAAGCCTCATTTGAGATACTATACATTCTGGTACAAGCTTTTAACATTATTCGAACCTTTTTAAATTTACGTTGTTTTGTATCTGCTATTGTTCAGATTGTATGGTGACACAATTTATTATTGTATCTCCATGGGATAAGAGCCTTTTTTGAGAATAAATACTTCAAAAAAAAAAATGAAGTATTATGCAAGGCTCATTAGTCTTTATATCGTATGAAGCAATAGAGATATCGGGATTGGTTCTAAGCTCGACCACTTTTGACAGCGCAGATCAGATCTGCAACAGTTAAATGATTGAAATTTAACATTATATTTGATTGAAGGCTGTTTGGTGAATACCCACTGGCCGACCTTAGAACCAACTCCGAGATATCACTTTAAACGGCCTTTCTTAAATTCAGGATAAGGCACAATCTAATGGAGACTTTTATGTCAAATAGCAATGAAGAAACAAAAGCTGATTTGGATCGACGTGGGTTTATAAAGTCAGCCACTGCCCTCGGCCTGGCAGCTGCCTCAACACCATTTTTAAATATGCTTTGTGTTAAGAATGTCTTTGCTGCAGAGTCAAAATGCCGTGTGATGATGTCCCCCACCCTTAAGATTACACCTCCTTACTCATCAGGTGGATCCGTTCAAAATGTGTTTAGCATGATTTACGATACAATCGTAAGGCTTGAAGGGGCGGATCAAAAGCTGACACTCTGCCTTGCAGAATCATATGAAACCAATGCTGACAAATCACAGTGGACATTCAAACTTAAAGAGAACGTAAAATTTCACCATGGTACAGCCATGACTGCCGAGGATATCATCTTCACTGTTGAAAGATGGCAGAATCCAGCGCTTGGCGGTCCCATGTGTGCAGCCTCCGCTGGAATTGAAAAGGTGGTGAGTGATGGAAAGTTCAAGGTCATCTTTAACCTAAAACAGCCGGACCCGAATTTTCTTTACAAACTGCTTGAGTATAATGCTGCAATACTTGCCCATGATTATGATTACGAAAAAAATGGCAACACAAAGCCTTCCGGGACAGGAGCCTTCAAGGTAACAACCCTTGTTCCCGGCCAGAGAATAGTAATGGTTAAAAACTCTGATTACTTTATTCCAGGGCTTCCAAAAGTCGACAATATGGAGGTTATCTTTGTATCTGAAAGCCAGACTCAGCTACTGGCCCTGGAGGCGGGACAGGTTGATATTGTCAGATGGGTGGGCTTTGACTCCGCACTTAGATATAAAAACCATCCTAAAATAAACCTTTATACGGTTAATTGTTCCAACCATCCCAACTTTTACATGGGGTGTGATAAGCCTCCGTTCAATGACGTAAGAGTCAGGCAGGCAGTTAAGCATTGTGTCAATAGAAAAAACATGTTAGGTGCAGCCGCCTATGGATACGGTAATATTGGAAATGATTCTCCTGTATGGCCTGAAAGCGACCTTTACACCGATATTGGCTTTCCAGAATATAGCATTGAAAAGGCAAAGAAACTTCTTGCTGAGGCAGGGTATGAGAAAGGGTTTGATGTAGACTGCTATGTCCCTTCAAATCATCCTCCCCTACTTGATGTTGCCCTGACAATGCAACAGATGCTTAAACCTGCCGGGATCAACCTTCAAATTCAGGGTGTAACAAGGGATATTTATTACGCACGCTACTGGCTAAAAGTAAATTGTGGCATCACAAACTGGGCACATAGAGAAAATCCCATTGACCTTATGAACCTTAGCCTTAGAACAGGCGCGGCCTGGAATGAGAGCAAGTTTGACAGCCCTGAGCTTAATGCACTCCTTGACCAGGCATCTGTGGAAGCTGATGAAAAGAAAGCAAAGAAAATTATAGCAAAGATCGAAAAACTTCTTATGGAGCAGGGTCCATCGGTTGTTCCGTTCTTCTACCCTGTATTCACAGCCACTGGTAAAAATGTTAAAAATTATTACCCCATGAGAAATATGTCAAATGATTACAGGTACATTGAGATGGCTTAGTCAGTTTTTAACCTCTCCCAGTTGCTCTGGTATGTTTTATAGATAATATATACCAGGGTAAATACCCTGCGTTGAAAAAAAGGACTTTTTATTGTGTTTTTTTACCTGCTGAAAAGACTATTCTCCATAGTCATAACCCTTTTTATCGCATCTGTGTTGATATTCTCCATAACACAGCTTCTACCAGGAGATGTCGCTCAGATGATCCTTGGGCAGCATGCAACACCTGAAACCCTTGCTGCACTGCGTGTTAAATTAGGACTCAACGATCCCGCATACCAAAGGTTTTTTATGTGGCTTGCAGGAGTCTTCAGAGGAGACCTGGGGGAATCACTAAGTATCTCCGGAGTTAGAATTTCCGATCTTTTGATAGATAGATCTGAAAACTCATTCTTCCTTGCATTCATAGCATCTGTCATCGTTATTCCCATCTCCCTGGCGTTTGGTGCCTGGGCTGGAATAAACAAGGGAAAATTCATTGATAAGCTGATCTCCCTCTCATCAATGGTGGCAATCTCTATTCCGGAATTTGTCTCCGGCATTTTATTTATACTGGTGTTCAGTCTTTGGCTTGGGGTTCTTCCCTCCGCAAGCAGTATTGATCCTAACCTTCCACTTTGGATGCAACTTGACGCAGTGGTTCTTCCCATAATGACATTATCCCTTGTTCTGCTTGGCTATATTGTCCGTATGACAAGGGCAAGTGTCATTGATTCTGCAAGTTCGAACTACGTGAAAACGGCCCTCTTTAAAGGCCTGAGTGATAATCAAATAATAGTAAGACATATTCTTCCAAATGCTCTTATTCCTTCCATCACCGTTATTGCAATGAATGTTGGATGGATGATCGGAGGTCTTGTTGTCGTTGAAACGGTATTTGCCTTTCCAGGTCTTGGAAGTCTTCTTTTATACGCCATTGTACAAAGGGATGTTACTCTTATCCAGAATACCTCCCTTTTAGTTGTCACTGTTTACATGTTCTTAAATCTCCTTGCAGACATACTTTATATGTTTGTAAACCCTCGTATTCGATACCAATAAGGATTGTTATATAATGAGTTCGATTTTAAATAAATTAGACGGGGCCAAGGATATTTTTTCAAGACTCTTAGGGTCAAAGTCCGCTGTTGTTGGTATGATCATCGTTGGGGTATGGTTTGCAATTATGGTTATCTCTCTCTTTGGAACTCCCTATGACATAGAAGAATTTAATATTATGGCAAGGCTTCAACCCCCATCCATTACCCACCCCTTTGGAACGGATAAATTTGGAAGGGATATTATGTCAAGGGTAATGGCAGGCTCCCAGCAGGTGGTAGCAATAGCCCTGACAGCCTCCATGCTTGCGCTTATTGTGGGTGCAACCGTTGGGCTTATCGCTGGATACTTTGGCGGTTTGATAGATGAAATAATGATGAGAAGTATGGATATTCTTATGTCGTTTCCCGGCCTCCTGCTCGCCATTCTTGTTATGGGAATGCTGGGGCCCGGCACCTACAATACAATCCTTGTAATCGGCATAGTCTTCTCCCCAAGGGTTGCAAGGGTGTGTCGAGGAGCTGTCCTTGAGGTTGTCACCAAGGAGTTTGTTGAGGCGGCAAAGTCGAGGGGTGCAAGCCTTTTCCACATGCTTTTCATTGAGATCACACCTAATATTTTAGGCCCTCTTGGGGTTGAATTTACAGTTAGATTTGCCTATGCAATATTTCTGAATGCCTCCCTTGGCTTTTTGGGGCTGGGCGTTCAACCACCCACACCCGACTGGGGACTCCTTGTTAATGAAGGAAGGCAATTTATAACAATAGCTCCGTGGCTTGTATTCTTTCCTGCAATGTCCATTGGAACTCTTGTTGTTGGTGTTAACCTGTTGAGTGATGCGGTTCACCAGCTGGCATCGGGGGATATCTAATGAAAAATGGTGTAAAAATTAAAAATGAGCATGGTATAAATAATAACAACGTTGTTGAGATAAAGAACCTTTCCATAGAGTTCAAAACAAGAACAACTATAGTTCCGGCTGTGAAAGATATTTCTTTTACATTAAAGAAAGGAGAGACCTATGGCCTTGTCGGGGAGTCAGGATGTGGGAAAAGCACCATGGCCTTTGCATCCATGGGCTACCTTGCTGACAATGGCAGAGTGACAACCGGCTCCGTCATCTTTGATGGGATTGATCTGACAAAGACACCGCGGAAAAAGTTGAGAACGATGTGGGGCAAGAAGATTGCCATGGTCTATCAAGATCCTTCAAGCTATCTAAATCCAGCTCTTACAATTGGTGAACAGCTTGCAGAAATTTATGGGGCTTCATCCCCAAATAAAAGCAAAAAGATCTATGATCAAATTTTCAAGCTTTTAGAGTCCGTACAGTTCCCGGATCCGGTGAGAATTATAAACAACTACCCCCATCAACTGTCTGGCGGAATGCGGCAAAAGGTTTGCATTGCAATGGCCCTTGCCCAAAAACCTGACCTCCTTATCATGGATGAACCGACAACCGCCCTTGATGTTACAACCGAGGCCGTTGTGCTTGACCTTATCAAAAAGCTTAAAAAAGAGTATGACCTTGCTATTCTATATATAACCCATGACCTTGGTGTTGTGGCAAGAATTTGTGAGAAGGTGGGGGTTATGTACCTTGGAAGAATAGTTGAGGAGGCCACAGTTGAAGACCTCTTTAGAAACCCTGTTCATCCGTATACAAGGGGCCTTTTAAATTGTATCCCAAAGCTTGATCAAACAAAGTATGACACCGAACTTACGGCAATTCCAGGCTCTGTCGGAAGACCGGAAAGCATACCGGTTGGCTGTCCATTTGCCCTGAGATGTTACAATGTACAAGAAAGTTGTAGAGAGACAGATCCAACACTTCTACCGGTGTGTGGTAACCACCTTTGCTCCTGTCTGTTTCCGGAGGTGCATGAGAATGAAAAGGGCAGGTATACCAACCTTGTGGAACAACACTCCAATGAGATTCCTGCAAAACTTTTGGAGATAAATGATCTACAACACCATTATGTTGTAAGCTCTGGCATATTCCAATCTCCGTGGGCAACCCCCCAGACTGTCAAGGCTGTTGACCATATCAGCCTTGATGTGAATAAAAATCAGACTGTTTCAATCGTTGGAGAGTCCGGTTGCGGTAAAAGTACATTGGCAAGGTTGATTGTGGGACTTCTTCCACCAAAGAATGGAAATCTCTTACTTGAGGGTAAGGATATTGGGAAGAAGGCAGAGAGAAGATCAAAGGAGGATTTAAATAAAATATCCATTGTCTTCCAGAACCCTGACTCCACCCTTAACCCCAAGCATACCATTGGCTTCACTCTTTTAAATGCTATGAAGCAAAGAACAGATAATCTTTCACATGATGAAAAGGTTAATAAGGCCTTGGAGTACCTTGAAATGGTCAACCTTGGAAAACATTATTTCGGAAGGTATTCAAGGGAGTTGTCAGGTGGAGAGAAACAAAGAGCTGCTATTGCACGGGCGCTTGCTTCAAATCCAGACCTTATCGTTTGTGATGAGCCGACATCTGCCCTTGATGTTTCAGTTCAAGCATCTATTTTGACACTTCTTTTAAAACTTCAAAATGAGCTTAATCTCAGCTACCTTATCATCACACATGATTTGAGTGTGGTTCACTATCTAAGTGATCACATTGCTGTTATGTACCTTGGCCAGATATGTGAGCAAGGGCCTGCAAATGAAGTGTTTAAGCCACCCTACCATCCATATACCGAGGCTCTTTTATCTGCCATTCCCATACCGGATCCAAATATTGAGCAAAATGATTTACGCCTGCATGGAAGGGTTCCAAGCCTTATCAATATTCCAAAGGGGTGTAGATTCAATACAAGGTGTCCAAGAAAGCTTGGAAGTGTTTGTGAAATTGAAAAACCACCACTTCAGGAGTCATCAGATGGGCATTTTATAAGATGCCATATCCCATGTGAAGAGCTTGCAAAATTTGGCCATGTCCTCACAAAATTGAAAGGTTAAGAATAATAATTATGTAAGAGGCTTGCTCCTGTGATCGGAATACAAGCTTGATCAAATCACCGAAGATGCTGGACATTCCATTCTGCGAACTATACAATATCACCTGACTTCAGCAAATAGAAACCTGTTGGGTAGAAGACACTAAATTATACAAAGAAATTGACGAAGATAGCGAGACCTTGAGTTAAGAAAGTATCAAGTCATATGAAAAAATTTATAGTTTAACACTGCTTAGGTCTATATTGACAACCATTAAGAGGATTTACCATGGGATCAAAATGGATCAAAATGAATTATTAAAAAGTCTTGGTCTTCTTAAGGAGAAAACCTCATCTTCCAACTTAACAAATTATGAAAATCTAACAGATGAAGAGTTGGTGGATCTATGCAAAAATGGTATCAAGGAAGCTTTTTCGGTTCTTGTTACAAGACACCAAGCAAAGATTTGGAAATTTACCATCAACTTCGGGGTAAATAGGGAAGATATCCGTGGAATTACCCAAGCAATTTTCCTCCAATGTTATATAAATATTAATAATTTTAAAAAGCACTCCAAATTCACAACATGGCTTTATGTGATAGCCAAAAACAGATGCTATAACTGGAATAGGCGAGTCTACCTGAATAAAGAGTTTATCTCCACAGAAGAATCAAATATTACCACTCCGCCAAACCCTGAAGAGATCACAATACTTTTCCAAGACCAAGCCAAGGTAAGAAAGGCCATGGATCTCATGAAACCCAAGTACAAAGAGCTGTTAATTCTTCATTATTTCAATAGTTTCTCCTATGATGAAATAGCGAATATGCTTGATATTTCACCTCGAACCGTAGAGACAAGATTATATAGAGGAAGAAAACAATTTAAAGCTATCTATAAGCTACAAAAATAATCCTGGAAAAGTCCCTTCTGTCTCTTTAGATTCTCATCTCTGATTTTCGTGTTATTTGGGCAAGAGAATCTAATGAAGAGATGGCAGTTATTTTAGAGGGTCATGGGTATTCTTTTGATTCAAAAAAAACTCTAACAAAGCACAACATGCTAAAATGACATTATATTTTAACACAAGGCCTTTTTGAACCAAACTTTGATCACTATAAGATTCTAAAATAAAAGCCTATTTTTGAACTTTGATCAGAATAAAACTCAATCAAGCAAATTCCTACCTGATTTATCTCCACACAGCAAACCCAAACAAAATTCAATCAACTCTTTGGAATAACAAGCTATTGCTGCGAATTATCCATCATGGCATGATAGATGCATTCTCTACCCTTTCATAAAGTAACAACAGCCCCACCACGCGCACAGGTGATGCATCTTTAATTTCAAGGAGAAACAGATGGCCGTCAGAAATACCAAAGCAGGATTCAACAGTATCAACGGATATGGCATCAATGCCTTTACACCCCAGGAACTTGAAGCCATCCATGCCGCCACCCTCCAGGTATTCTGGAACACCGGCATCAAGGTGGAAACCCCCGAAGCGCTGGACATCTTTGCTGCGGCCGGTGCAACGGTCCGTAGAGAGGAAAAGTTCGGCATTGTCAAAATCCCCGGTTACATGGTGGAAGAGAGCATCCAGTCCACTCCCAAAATCGGCATGTTTTATGGACGCCGGCCCGAAGACGATTATTTTACAGATGATAACCGGGTGGGATTCACCGCCGGTTTTGGCGAAAGTGTAAAGATCATTGATCCGGAAACCCGCAAGGTAAGACCCACGGTGAAGCAGGACCTTGCCAACATCACCCGCATCCAGGATGCCCTGGACGTCACCACTGTCATTGAAAGAGCCGTCTGTTCCGGTGATTGCCTTCCCGCAGCCCAGCCCCTGCACAACTATGCCGCCATGGTGGAGAACACCAGCAAGCACTGCTTCCTTGGATTCGGTGGTGGCAAAAATGCCGAGAAAATCATTGAAATTGCCAAAATTGCCGCCGGTGGCGAAGAGAAATTCCTGGACCGACCCACGGTCACCGGCTTTGTCTGTCCCACAAGCCCCTTGACCTTGGTCAATGAGGCCTGCGAATCCATCATTGCCTGTGCCCGGGGGGGCATCGGCATTTCCATCATTCCCATGTCCCTGTCCGGAGCCTCATCGCCGGCCAGCCTGGCAGCAGTGGTGGTGCAGCACAATGTTGAAGTATTAAGTGCCTTAATCCTGGCCCAGCTCACCCGCAAGGGCACTCCTTGTGTCTACTGCGGCTGCTGCACCATCATGGATCTGCGCCTTGCCTGTTCCCCGGTGGGTGTGCCTGAAATGGCCCAGCTCAGCGTAGCCACTGCAAAAATGGCCCAATTTTACAAACTTCCCAGCTGGGTGGGAGCCTGCGCCTCGGACAGCAAGCAACCCGATGCCCAGCAGGGGTATGATTTCACCCTAACAGCCATGCCGGCTGCCCTGGCCGGAGCCAATGTGATTTACGGCCTGGGTGCCATTGATTCCATATTGACCTTTGATTATGCATCCATGCTCCTGGGGGCAGAGCAGGCGGAACGTATCCTACAGGTGGTTTCCGGCATCACCGTCAATGATGAAACCATGGCCCTTGATCTCATCCACGAGGTGGGCCCCGGTGGTGAATACATGACCCACAAACACACCTTTCAACACATGCGAAAAATGTCCGTGGGCAAATTGTTCAACCGCCTGAACCGAGATGCCTGGGAAAAGAAGATGAAAGAAAAACCCATTGCAGAACAGGCCTATGACACCGCCAAAAGCATCATCGAAACCCACAAGCCCATGCCCCTGCCAGAGGGTGCCATGGCAAAAATAAATGATCTGATTGCAGCCTATGAAGATGAATTAAAATAGGGGGAAATAATGGCGTCCTTCATATGACCTCAAAAGTATTTTTCGGTCTTTTGAGAAAAAGCCCCTATAGATGGGGGATGTTCTAAAAAAGTAAAAATTCTTTTCAAGAGTGCCAAAATAATTAAAAATCCATTTTACAGACGGTATATTTTCCCTGTAAAATGGATTTGATTATTTTGGAAAAACAAACCTGCAAGTTCATCAAAAAAGGGGAGACAGCCATGACCACCACGCAACCAGAGAGCATCTTTGACAATAGCCTCCTCCCCAAGGACAACGACGCCACCTCCCTTGAAAATGAAGAACGGCTCCATTATGCCCTGACCGCATCCGAAGAAGGCATATGGGACTGGAATCTATCCAGCGACACCGGCTATTTAAGCCCCCGGTATTATGAAATGTTAGGATATCAACCAGACGAATTCATCGGCACCGGGAACGCCTGGGCCAGCATGCTACACCCGGATGACAAAACAAAGGCACTACAGGAAATTGTTGATGTCATCCGGAAAAAACGCAAATCCTACCACTCCACCTACCGTCTCCGGGCCAGTGACGGCTCCTATCGCTGGATACTCTCCCGGGCCATTGTGGTGCGCTGGGATGAAAAGGAAATTCCCCTACGCCTGGTGGGAACCCACTTGGACATCACCGATGCCCGAAAAAAAGATGAAGCCTTGCTGCGATATAAAGAAAATCTGGAACGGGAGGTGGAAAAACAGACAAAAGAAATCAAGGCCACCAATCGCCAGCTGGAAACCATCCTCAACGCCTCTTCCGAAAGCATCTGGGTATGTGACGGCACCGGAAAAGTCATCTCCATCAATCGGGCAGCAGAAAAACTGCTCCACATCACCAGCCCCGATGTGGTGGGTAAAAATATCCGTTCTTTGGAAAAAAGCGGTTTTTTTGACCATTCCGCCACTTTGGAGGTACTCAAAACAAGAAAGACCGTCACCATTTTACAGAACATTAAAAAACCACAAAAACAACTCATGGTCACCGGGACACCGGTGTTCAGTGACACCGGCGACATTGACATGGTCATTGTCAACGAACGGGATCTGACCTTTTTAAATAAAATGAAGGACGAACTGGAACAGGCCCAAAACACCAGCAGTCGCTACAAGGAGGAGCTGACCACCCTCAATCTTAAGGAGTTGAAAGACCAGAATATCATTGCAGAAAGTAAAGAGATGCAACAGGTCATTGCAACGGTGATGAAACTTGCAAGGCGGAAGGTAAGCCCCATTCTCATCTTGGGAGAATCCGGTACCGGCAAGGGACTGCTGGCAAAATATATCCACAGCCAGGCCTTTGACAGCGACACCCCCT
>CAKZLA010000411.1 GCA_937124525.1 uncultured Desulfobacterium sp. | reverse complement strand
TTTTGCCGAAATCACAACAGGGATGGGTGCATCGAAAATAAAATTTTGATTGGGTTGCATGGTAATTTTCCGGGGCCTTAAAGGGGGTGTGGCACCATGGGCAGGCATCAAGAATCAACCGCCCCGGAGGACTTCCATTTCCCCGGGACGCTTTATCCACCATCTCCATGGCCGCCTTGGATGTATTGGGACTGGATGCCTGCCCCACCCACATGCCGATGGTGATGGGTTCTTTTCCCAGATCTGTATTTTTTTGACGAATCAATTCCAGTGCGCAGATGATTCTTGTTGCCCTGATGTATTGCTGGGAGGTCAGAAGGCGAAGGGTATACCTCATGATGACGGTGGTGCCGCCTCCGGAAGTGGGATTGGTAAAACGCCGCCATGCGATAATAAAAGCCACCAGACCCAGGTAAGCTTCTGTTTTACCGCCGCCTGTGGGAAACCAGATCAGATCAACCACATCCCGATCCGGGCAATCCTCATTCATGGCAGACTCAATGAGCATCAATAAAAAAGCCAATTGAAAGGGACGCCATTGGTAACTATTATTTTTCTGTTTTTTGTCTACAGCGCTGTCACTTTGCGCCATCTGCAAAAGCATGGCTTCATTGGCAATGGCAAAGGCATGGGCCGCATATTTATCTTTTCTAAGAAGCGTTACCCCTCTTTTCATACGCGCCAATGCCAGGTCCATCCGCTGGATAATCCGTGAGCCGGGATTTTTTTCCCGGGAAGATAATTCCTTTGCGCATTTTCTTTGATTTTTCACCCATTCTTCATAATCATCGACAAATTTGTCCATTTCATCAGCATTTTTACCGATATTTTTGTGAAACAGGGCCAACCGTTCAAGGCGCAACCGATGCCCATCGGTGCCGCCTGTATCTGCCGTGACCTGGGGAACCTCCACCGCCGGTATGAATTCACTTCGTATTTCACTTACCCGCATGTCTTTCAGGGACCAGTCCACTGCCGCGCCATGTCCCAGGGCATAAATGTGGTGATGGTTATACTGTAGTTCAAGCTCCTGCTCTTCGTCGCTTAACAGCTGGGGATCAACCTTGGGATAGACACCAACCTCCCCCTTATCCAGGGTGCAGACCAGCCCCACTTCAAACAATGACAATTCATTTTTGGCATTGTTCCATGCCTCGGCATCGCCATCCAATAATACACAGCCGGAATTGCACAAAGAGACCGTAATGATCCAAGCGTCTGCAAATGGTCGACACAGCACATCCAGTTCCGCATGGCCCTGGAGAACGGAATCACGAAACTTCAAAGGCCCACCATGTTGACGGTCTTTGGCATGGGCTGGAATGGAATAATTCCCCACATGATCCTGGCTGCTGGAAAGTGGAACACGTTTCCAGTTTTGACGAAGATATCGGCCATCATCACTGCGTTTTTCCCCGGGTTCATATCTAACGGCAAAATACTGGACCTGGAATTCTATCTGATCACCGCGGATGAAAAAAGAAAAGCCCACAGAAGAGGGGGGCATGTACCGATGGGTTTTCCGGGGGGGATCAGTCGTGGGCTGGCTGTCTGACGGATCATCTCCGGAACCGGGCTCCTCTTCGGTAAGCATGGATTGATTTCCAGGTGCCGGATCAATACCGTCTCCTCCCTTGACAATGGGGAATAATACACCCGTGGGGTATCGCTGGATGGGAGAGATGCCGTTTAGATTTTTATCCTGATCAAGGGCGGGCCCCATCAGCTGGGCTTTGATCCATTGGAGGTGTTTTTTACGATATCTGGAATAATCCATATACAGCCATATTTATCAAAATTAAAATTGGTCATAACAATATTTTCAAGCACTCTGCACATCGCCTGTTGCCGGAAACCGATGATGGTATTATGAATTCAAATATTGGAATCCTTCAAAAGTACTTTACACTTTCTAAGAGCATTCCCCATTTTTAAGGACTTTTCCCCAAAAAACGGTAAAGTACTTTTGGGATGATATGAAGGATGCCCAAATATTTGTTATCGTAATGAAATAACAGGTGAGTTTCAAGTTTATTTTCATATTGATGAGGGCTCAGAGCCTGGTTTTATGGAATGCAAGGCAAAAAAAAAGGCCCTGACCATTATTAAATAATGATCAGGGCCTTTATAAAAAATTAATTCGGCGGCGTCCTACTCTCCCACACAGCTGCCCGTGCAGTACCATCGGCGCTAAGGTGCTTAACTTCCGTGTTCGGGATGGGAACGGGTGTGGCCACCTTGCCAGCGCCACCGGATTAAATTGGGTCGGATCATGGATGAACCGGGAGTAAAAGTTCTACTCGTTTATAAATCACTGCGGGTTATGTCCCGGGCGTGTGCCATACACACGTTTATATTATCAGCAATTCATACACCGTCATTCAAGTCCGTATATTTTTATTGTCACAGTAAATTATGGGTTGTCAAAGCTATTCTCAACGCTTTTTTCTGATTGTTTGACAACCATACAGTAAAATATATTCGCATTAAAACGTTTAAACTTCTTTGGGTTTAAGAAGTGGCTAAGCCTCACGACCTATTAGTATCGGTT
>CAKZLA010000410.1 GCA_937124525.1 uncultured Desulfobacterium sp. | reverse complement strand
CGATGGGCAATAGGAACCGGCCAATTGGGCCGTCTACGGTTCCGGGCCGGGCCCATTGCCCGTCGGGGGGGCGGCATAATACCATTTTCAATTCCCGAAAACCCCAACAACGATAACGTCGGCACCTATTCCTCCGTACCATAAATGCGGGTTCCCACACCTTGTCCACACACCGCCGACAGGATATTATCCTCCTGGTGAAGGTCAAACACCTGCAGGGGAAGATTATTGTCCATGGCAAGGGAGATGGCCGTCATATCCATGACGTGGAGCTGACGTTCCAGCACATGCATGTAGGAAATTTCAGGAATAAAGGCCGCATCTTCATGGAGCACCGGGTCTTTGTCATATACGCCGTCCACCTTGGTGGCCTTGAACAGAATCTGGGCATTGATCTCTTGGGCCCTGAGCACCGCAGCAGTGTCTGTGGTGAAATAGGGATTACCCGTGCCTGCGGCAAAAATAACGGCACGGCCTTTTTCCAGATGGCGTACGGCCTTAAGACGAATAAAGGGTTCTGCCACCTGATCCATGGACAATGCCGATTGGACCCGGGTGGGCACCCCTTGTTTTTCCAGGGCATCTGCCAAAGCAAGGCTGTTGATCACCGTGGCCAGCATACCCATGTTATCGGCGGCGGCCCGGTCCATGCCAGCAGAACTGCCAGCAACTCCCCGGAATATATTACCGCCCCCCACCACCATGGAGACCTGTACCCCAAGATTATGCACCTTGGCCACCTCACCTGCCACAAAATTAATCATCTCAGGCTTGATGCCAAACCCCTGGTCGCCCATGAGGGCTTCACCACTGAGTTTGATGAGAATTCTTTGAAATTCAGGTCTTCTTTCCATGGAATTATTCTCCTAATTGAAACCGGACAAATCGTTTGATCTGAATGTTTTCACCGATTTTGCCAATGGCTTCGGTGGTCATTTCCGCCACACTCATTTTGGGATCTTTAATGTATGGCTGGCTTAACAGGCAGGAATCTTTATAAAATTTCTGAATCTGACCTTCCACAATTTTGTCCACGATGTTTTCAGGCTTACCCTGTTCCAGGGCCAATGCCCGATAGATTCCACGCTCCCGCTCCACAAGTTCCTGGGGAATATCCTCGGGATTGAGACCGCCAGGGTTACTTGCTGCAATGTGCATGGCAACATTTTTGGCAAACTCCAGAAAATCATCGGTCTTTGCCACAAAGTCTGATTCACAGTTGATCTCAACCAATACACCAAGTTTGGCACCGGCATGGATATAAGAGTAGATAACCCCCTCGGAAGTGGCACGACCCGCCCGTTTCTGGGCCTTGGCAAGCCCTTTTTTTCTCAAAAAATCCAGAGATTTGGCCACATCACCATCGTTTTCGGCAAGGGCCTTTTTGCAATCCATCATCCCGGATCCGGTTTGGTCACGAAGCTCCTTGACCATTGCTGCTGTAATCTTAACCATCATCAAACTCCTTATTCTGCCTGAGCGGCTGTTTGTCTTTTAATTTTTTCCACCACAGGACCGTCGGTGCCATCGGAAACAACGGTACGTTCAGCAGTCTCCATCATGGCAGCATCCATTTCCCCATCGTCGGCTGCCTTGTCACGACCGGCCTGCTGTTTTTCTTCATAGCGGGCCTGTCCTTCAATGCAGGCATCGGCCATGCGGGTGGCAAACAACCGAATGGAACGAATGGCATCATCATTGCCCGGGATGACATAATCAATGTCATCGGGATCACAATTGGTATCCACCACGGCCACAATGGGAATCCCAAGACGTTTTCCTTCACGCACGGCAATGGCTTCATTCTTGGGATCAATGATAAAAATGGCCCCGGGAACCCCCTTCATGTTGCTGATACCACCTATATCATTTTCCAGCTTGATCCGCTCTTTCCCCATTTTAACCCGCTCTTTTTTGGGATATTCTTCGATGCGGCCATCCATTTCAATGGTATTGAGGAACTCCAGGCGGCTGATGTTCTTTTTAATGGTCTGGAAATTGGTGAGCATGCCACCCAACCAGCGGTTCTGGACATAATATGTTTCTGCCCGGTTGGCCTCTTCGTAGATGGATTCACGGGCTTGTTTTTTTGTTCCCACAAACAGCACCTGTTTTCCTTCGGCGGTGATGTCACTGATAAAATCAACGGCGGTCTTGAACATCTTCACCGTCTGCTGCAGATCAATGATGTAAATACCGTTTCTGGCACCAAAAATATATTTTTTCATCTTTGGATTCCAGCGTCGTGTCTGGTGTCCAAAATGAACGCCTGCTTCCAGCAGTTCACGCATTGAAATATCTACCATGTTGTCTCTCCATTCATCTTTATGGTTTTTTCCACCACCCCTGTCATTCCCGGAACAGACCGCCCCACAAGGGGGCAGCACCCCATACCGGGTCCAAGGGTGTGAGTTGTTGTCCAAAGCACAGAAATTGAGCCCGGACATAAATCCAAAATGCTATATCAAAATCAAGTTTTTTTATCAATTCTTTTTTTTAATTTAACCACACGGTGATGCCCTGCTTCATCTCGAATGGACTGGAAATCTTCGTAGGCAGGCATGGTTCTCACCAGTGCCTCAATGGCATTTTTCTGATCAAAACCGGTCTCCATCAAAAGGACGCCGCCGGGGTTGAGAAACGCCACGGCCTGGGATAAAATTTCCATAACGCAATCCAGCCCGTCAATCCCCCCGTCAAGGGCCAGCCGGGGTTCATAATTTTGTATTTCAGGGGCAAGGGTTTCAATGTCCCGGGTGGGAATATAGGGGGGATTTGACACAATGAGATCAAAGGCAGCCTGGGGGCCAAAGGGGTCAAACCAGGAACCTGTCACCACAGAAAGACCGGGGACACATTCAAGGGAACGGGCATTTTTCAGGGTAATTTCAGCCGCAGCCAGCGATACATCAACGGCAAAATAATGGTGTCCTGGCATGGCCCGGGCAAGGGAGATAATGACCGCACCGGAGCCCACCCCCAGTTCCAGAACGTTTAAAGGAACTTCTGCTGTGCGTTGCCGAAATTGCGTTAACTCAGACAGGGCTGTTTCCACCAAGGTTTCCGTGTCCGGCCGGGGAATGAGCACATGGGACGAAACCTCCACCTCAATGTCCCAGAATCCTTTTTTCCCGGTGATATACGCCACGGGTTCCCGCTGCACCCGTCGCTGAATCAGAGTTTTATATCGTGCCAGCTCCCCAGGGTTCAAGGGGCGATCAAACTCCATATAGAGGGATACACGATCCATGCCCAGGCAATGACACATGAGTATCTCCGCCGTGAGTCTGGGACTGTCCACCCCCTTATCCTTGAAATAAGATGCCGTCCATGCCACCGTATCAAGGAGGGCCCACACCCGCTGGTGATCACCGGACATTAAAATTACTGGGACTCCTTCATCAACTCGGCCTGGTGATGGGTGGTGAGTTCGTCAATGATCTCCTGGATGTCTCCGGCCATGATCTGGTCCAGTCGGTACAACGTCAGGCCAATACGATGATCGGTCATGCGACCCTGGGGGTAGTTATAGGTGCGAATCCGTCCACTTCGATCCCCGGTTCCCACCTGCCCTTTACGCTCGGCAGCTCTTTTTGCTTCCTGCTCCCGCACCATGGCATCCAGAATACGGGCCTTGAGCACCTTCATGGCCTGGACCTTATTTTTAATCTGGGACTTTTCATCCTGACATGTGGCAATAATACCCGTGGGAAGATGGGTCAGCCGCACCGCAGAATCTGTGGTGTTCACCGATTGCCCCCCGGGCCCGGATGCCCTGAATACATCCACCTTTACTTCACTTGGGTTGAGATCCAGCTCCACATCCTGGGCTTCGGGTAACACCGCCACGGTCACAGCAGAGGTGTGCACCCTGCCCTGGGCCTCGGTCTCGGGCACCCGCTGCACCCGATGGATACCGCTTTCAAACTTAAAACTGCTGTAAGCACCCTTTCCCCGGACCATGCACACCACTTCCTTAAAACCGCCCGCATGGGCCATGCTGCTATCAATGATTTCAACGACCCAGTGCCTGGATTCAGAAAATCGGGAGTACATGCGAAAAAGATCCGCCGCAAAAAGCCCTGCCTCTTCCCCACCGGTTCCGGCCCGTATTTCCAGAATAACATTCTTGTCATCCCGGGGATCCTTGGGCACCAGCAAAATTTTTATCTCTTTTTCAAGGGCCGTAAGCGACCGGGTAAGCGAGGCGATTTCTTCCCTGGCCATCTCCTGAATATCCAGATCCTCATCTTTGAGCATCTCACGGGCATCTGAAAGCTCTTCACGAGCCATCTTATATTCGCGAAAGGCCGTGATCACCCGGGTCAACTCCCCATGCTCCTTAAGGCATTTTTGATAACGAACCTGATCCCCGATAACATCAGGATCACTCAGGAGCTGCTCCAATTTTATAAAATGCTCTTCAATACCCTGTAATTTATTTATCATGGCCCTTAAACTCGAAAGGGGAAATCAGGTTATTTCCCTGACTCCCCACTTCATTTTGTTAACAATAACTATTTTTTTGATGCAGCTACGGCATCAAAACCTGCATATTTTTTCCGGAAACGGTCAATCCGCCCTGCAGTATCCACAAGCTTTTGTTTGCCCGTGAAAAAGGGATGACATGCCGCACAGATCTCCACCCTGATGTTCTCCTTGGTGGATCCGACCTCCAGCACATTACCACAGGCACAGGATGCCGTTGTTTTCTTATATTCTGGATGTATCTCTTTCTTCATTTTTACCACTCCTTAAATATTTATCTTTACGCTTTTCCCGTATTTTACGAGTTCATTGAATCGAGAAATTCTTTATTATCCTCTGTTCCTTCCATTTTTTCAAGCAAAAAAGACATACTGTCCACAGAATTTAAGTTGGAAAGCAATTTTCGCAGGATCCACACACGATTGAGGGTGGCAGCATCCAGAAGCAACTCTTCCTTACGAGTACCGGATTTATTCATATTAATGGCCGGAAAAATCCGCCGATCCGCAAGCTTGCGATCTAACACCAACTCCATATTACCCGTACCTTTGAACTCTTCAAAAATAACCTCATCCATGCGACTGCCCGTGTCAATGAGGGCTGTTGCAATGATGGTCAGGCTGCCTCCTTCCTCAATGTTCCTGGCGGCCCCGAAAAACCGTTTGGGTCGATCAAGAGCGTTGGAGTCCACCCCACCGGATAATATTTTTCCCGACGGGGGCATCACAGAGTTGTAGGCCCGGGCAAGCCGGGTGATACTGTCGAGCAAAATAACCACATCATGACCCTGCTCCACAATGCGCTTGGCCTTTTCAATGACCATTTCCGCCACCTGGACATGACGCTCCGAGGGTTCATCAAAGGTGGAACTAATCACCTCTGCGTCCACAGACCGGGCCATATCCGTCACCTCTTCGGGACGCTCATCAATGAGCAGAATCATGGGGACAATGTGCTCATGGGCTGCAATCATGCTGTTGGCAATGTTTTTTAGCAGCATTGTCTTGCCGGACCGAGGGGGGGAAACAATGAGCCCACGCTGACCAAACCCGATGGGGGACATGAGATCTATGATGCGAGTGGAATAATTATCCGGGCTTGCCGCAAGGTTCATTTTGCGATCCGGATAAAGGGGGGTCAGATTGTCAAACAGAATGGTTTCAGCTGCAAGTTCCGGGTTTTCAAAATTAACAGCCTCCACCTTGAGAAGGGCAAAATATCGCTCTGAATCCTTGGGCTGGCGCACCTGACCGGAAATGGTATCGCCGGTTCTGAGGTTAAAGCGCCGTATCTGGGAAGGAGACACATAGATATCGTCGGGGCCCGGCAGATAGTTATAATCCGGTGCTCTTAAAAAGCCAAAACCGTCTGTTGAAGATGCTGCAAAAGACGCGTTAAAAGATCTCTTTGGTAAGAAAAAGAAGAAAAAGGATACCGTGAATTAGTTCTGAATTCGTAGTTTTTACTGATGACTACAAACTATCAACTATTTTGTTAAGCTTCTAAACAAACTTTCCAAATCCTGATTTTTTACAGAAGATTGGAGTAGTTTTAATCCGTTATCATGTGCAAAATCGAAAATTGCAGGACGCATATCTGTATTTGTATTAAAAGTGAGTAGCCAGCAATTATCATGGATGTTTTCTGCTTTTTTCAGCTTCGGAATTTTATTCAGCAATTGAGATTCAACCCTTAAATCAAATT
>CAKZLA010000409.1 GCA_937124525.1 uncultured Desulfobacterium sp. | reverse complement strand
TGATGCCGCCTGTGGCTATAATGTTGACCTGCTGACGCATGCCCGCATGGATCAATGCCAGATGGATATCCCTTAGCATATCCTTGATGAATCTCGGGTTGTCAGAGTGAAATTCTCTGCCCTGGGGGTTGGCATACACATGGATGGTATCCATCTTTGTTTTGGAAAGGTCAACGCAAATTTGGGCATAATCAAGGGTCGCACTAAGACCAAGGCCCACACTGATACAAAGCGTGTCGTTCATGGCTTTTAAATCGCTCAACACGGTTTCAATACCCGGTTCATAGGCGATTTCAACCATGTCAGCACTGGATAGAATTTTTTGATATTGTTTGAGATTATCCTTTGTAACCAAAGGAATGATGGTGGACCCGTAGGAGATGAGATCGTCATCCACCTGGTCTGCCGGCATGAACATTTTTGTTTCGATATGTTTGGCAGCCTCGAGCATGGAGATGAGAACTTGTTTGCTCAAGATGCCAAAATCAGGCTGCTGGAACAATATGGGAAGGGGGATTTCAAGAATGGGTTTTACATCCACGGCAATGGAGCCGTCTTCATTGAATGCAAGTCTTTCAGGTCTTCTTGAAAGCTCTATGCAGGTATTGATATATTCCCGGCCATGGATACCGTCCCGGGTTGGACGAACAATCTCTGACATGTCCGTCCACATGGAATCAAAGCCTTTTCCCACAAAAGGTCCCCTGTATCCGGCCCCTGATACGGGAATGCTTCCCGTATGGGCCTGGTACCATGTCCGGTGAAGAACATCCGGTGTCCAGTAGTCGTCTCCGATTTCACGGTATTCAGGATTGATTACCCGGGAGAAAATTCCCTTGGTACATTCCTGGATACACCTGAAACAGGAATTGCAGGTATAGAGATATTCGGGTTCCTCCATTTTACTCATATGAAGGTAGTTTTCCTTGAATATGTCATACACACATTTTTTTTTGACACACTCTTTGCAGCTTCCAGCGCAGTCTTCCCTGAACTCTATGGTGGTATACTTACCAACAGGATAGAATTTTGGCAGGGCCGCCTTTGTGTGAATATTGTATTTCTTAGGCATAGGGTAAGATCCTTTTTTTATTTCAAGCCAGCCTCTTTTACAATCGTTGCCACAGCCTCTTCCCATTCAATGGCCATGATATGGACCCCGTGGACCCCGGTGAGTTCTTTAAGTATTTCAATTGTTTCTATGCAGATCTTGATGCCTTCGTCTGCTTGCTTTTTTTTCTCAACCCCGTCCATGCGTTTGATGATCTCTTCAGGCACATCCATGCCAGCAACCTTTTTGTTCATATACCTTGCCATACCGGCAGATCTTAACGGGGTAACGCCCCCAAGGATATAGACCTTTTCTGTGAGCCCTTCATGGTTGGCCCTTTTTATCCATTCCCTGAAGCGGTCCAGATTGTAGATACTCTGGGTCTGGATAAAATCCGCTCCGGCATCGATTTTTTTTCCAAGCCGGATCACCCGATATTCAAATGGATCGGCAAAGGGGTTGGCTGCCGCACCAATGAACATTTCAGGTGCCACATCCAGATCAAACCCGCTCATGTCTTTACCGGTATCCCGCATATCTCTAACCGTGCGGATGAGGTTTACCGAATCAATGTCAAAGACGTTCATGGCATCGGACTGGCTGCCGAAACTCTGGTGATCACCGGACAGACATAAAATATTTCTGATGCCAAGGGAATAGGCCCCCATGATATCCGATTGAATGGCTATCCTGTTTCGGTCTCTTACCACCATCTGCATAACAGGTTCGACTCCCGCCGCCACCAGATGGGTAGAGGCTGCAATACTTGACATTCTGACAATGGCGGTCTGGTTGTCCGTGACATTTACCGCATCCACATACCCGTTCAGGAGTTTGACTTTTTTGTCAATGATTTGTTTGTTCGCCCCCCTTGGCGGACCGCATTCTCCTGTTATCACAAATTCGCCCTTGGAAAGTTTTTCATGGAGCTGGCTGAATGTTTTCATATGATATGGTCCTCCCTGACCAGTTTTCTGGGGCCGCCGGCAAGACTGGTGTCCCAGTTTTTTGGAGGGATATAGGTTTTCAGGTTAGACAATTGCCCAAGTGTGGTCAACCGTTCAATGATCAGGTGCCAGGCGCAGGGGGTATTGGGATCAATTTCACACACCCCGTTCTGGGAGCCACCGCAGGGGCCGTTGAGCAATTTCTTGGCGCACCGGGTAATGGGGCAGATCCCTCCAAATACGGCAAGGCTGCAATCTCCGCATCCAGAGCATTCTTCGGTGAAAATACCGGGACTTTCCTGGATGCCGATAAATGTGGTATTCACCCCGGGCAATACCGCTTGTTCTGGAAATCGTTTTGCCATGGCCTGAACGCCTGCTCCACAGGCAAGGGAAAGGACTACATCGTTTCTGGCAATGCCCGACGATGCTTCCTGAATAAATTCATTTTCGCATTGGCGCTCGATGGTCAGCTCTTCTATTTCAACGGGTCTGGACATTTGTTTAAAACTGAGCCTCAGGGCCGCCCCAAGAACGCCTACCTCGTCTTCGCCACCGGCAAAACAGGTTTTTACACAGGTTCCGCAACCAAGAATTAAAACTTTTTTATAAGGCTCCAAAAGTTCAATGATCTCTTTAATGGGCTTTTGACTACCGGTTATCATTAGTTGACTCCATTTCATGAATATAAGGTTGGAAAAAAGACTATATTAATGCAAGACTATGACGTCATAATATTTTCGGTTTTAATTAATAATCCTGTTGATTAATTCGCGACTTTTATATTTTAAGCACCATTCTTGTCTATTATGAGGTGTCTTGCTCTCAGCAAAGTACCGACAGCAGAGCCCCCTACTGGCGATGGGGCTGGCCCATTGGGATCCAAAGGCGATCAGCCCCTTTGCCCTGCCGGGCGTTAAGAAGCACAGATTGTTTGAGGAGCTTGCCCGCAGTTTCTGTGCTTTAGACCGGCAGGGCAAAAGGGCCGCGACGGTCCCGGGCCAGCCCCATCGCCAGTAGGGGGCGGTATAGTACCATTTTTAACCTTATGTTGTGTCGTTGGACGATAAAATCGAACCAGAATAAAATCGTCTTTAAATCAACAGGCTCATCTATGGGATGAAATTAATTGAAATGGTTTAAAGCTGGGTTCGGGCCAATTTTTTCAATTTCCAATATTGTTTTTTGGATAATATCTCTAATGGTTCCGCTATCTTTTGCCGTTGTGTTGAATATGTTTAAACGTCTGCCATCCATTCCAATCTCATTTAAAATGGTTTTTACATATTCAACCCGTTTCCTGGCTCTGATACTGCCTTCGGCATAACGGCAGGCTTTTTCAAGGCATGCCAGCACCAGGACAGCGTCTGCTCCTGCTTCAAAAGCCTTTAGAAGTTGAATGTCTTTTGTCATTGAGGCGCAGGCCATTTTAATAATTTTGACCTGGCAACCATCGAATATTGAAGCTGTTTCTTCAAAAGAGTTTAAGCAATGAAATAGGGTAATCTTTGGAATTTTATGGATATTCATATTTTTATTCCCAAATTTAAAATAAAAAAAAGGCGCCTACCCAGTTATGATTTGGGAAAACGCCTCTGTTTTCTTTTAATTTTGCCAATACGCCTTTGTATAAGCGGAGTCAAGAGTAAATGCTCTTAATGAGAATGTCAATGTTTTTTTGCATTGATGAGAGGGGGCTACCAACATAAAGCGGGACACTTTTTATGACATGACGCAGGGATGATCCATCGTTGTGATTTTATGACGCACTTATTATACTGATTTAAAAGAATATATTTTTATCATTCCTATAAAATCAATAGAGTGACATATGAGCTACACTTTGAAGTGTTCCGCTTTAAGTTGAGTCGCCGATTTATTCGAATCAAAGTCAAGAAAAAAGGAAATAACCTTCCTTTTCCCCACAACGCCTTGTATATCACAATAACATGTCTTAGATTCTAATATCTGGAAGTCGCCAGGCTTGTTATTGGTTAAAAACTGGTTCATTGTGTGACAGGAGCTGATTCAAGGACTGGTGCCATCAAGCTATCAGATACCCGGACTGGCCAGGTTTGGCATCAATTTGTTGGTGTTTACCAAGGAGGCAGCCATGAAACAAACCCCTGAGATTAAAAAATGGTCCCGCATAATATTACAGATCGGTGTGCTTGCTGGTGGGGTCGTTTTGATGGCGGTTGCAGCCAGCATTCCCTTTTTGTTTGAATCCCCCTCCCTTTATTATAAAATGGGAATGGATAAGATTTTTCTCCGTACCGGCAAGGTGATGGGCCCCATCGGGGCTTTGCTGATGTTTTCCCAGGCCCTCCATATTTCCCGATTTCAATTTCTTGAAAACCTGTTTTCCTTGAAAGGGCTTTATCGATTCCACCGTATCAGCGGCAAACTCATCGCGGTGCTGGTGATACTGCATCCATTTTTCATAATGGCAGCTGAAAATTTCACCTTTTTCCCCTTTGAAAAACGATATTGGCCGGAGTTTGTGGGGATGGGGCTGGTTTTGCTGATTCTGGGGGTGGTGATTATTTCTGTGTGGCAATCGGGCCTTGGAATTTCACGGAACACCTGGCAGGGCCTTCATCGCTGGCTGACGCCGGTGATTGTTCTTTTTCTCTTTGTTCATATTCTGTTTGTCAGTGAATCCTTCAGCACCGGATGGCCACGGGCTGGCTTGTTTCTGGTTGGTGGGGGTGCTGTTTTGCTTTTTTTACGTATTTATCACCGTCGATTTTTCAAAAGGTAAGGGAACATAAACCAGACAACAAAGGAGATTATAATGAAAAGAAATATTTTGATTGTACACACACTGTTTATCTTGATGTTGCTTGTATCCATAGGATCTTCCCCGGCCCTGGGCCGGGACTGGACCATTGACGTCAATCACACCACGATTCAGTTTGGTGTGAAGCACATTTTTTCCACTGTGTGGGGCCATTTTTCCGATTTTGAGGGAAAGATTGCCTTTGATCCCCATGATTTGGCCCACAGCGGTTTTGACTTTACCGTTAAAGTCAACAGTATCAACACCGCCAACGGCAAGAGGGATACCCATCTTCGGTCCAATGATTTTTTCTCTGCAAGCACGTTTCCTGATATGCATTTTAAATCGGAGAAAATCCTTCATAAGGGGGGCAAGGATTACGTGATGGTGGGAACCATGACTCTGAAAGAGACCAGTAAGTCAATGGAGATTCCCTTTACTTTCCACGGTGTCACCCCCAGTCCGTTTAACAAGAAAGAAGAGGTCATTGGGTTTGACACCGCCTTTTCCATCAACCGTCTTGATTTTGGGGTGGGCACTGGAAAGTTCTTTAAAATGGGCGTAGTGGGAGACATGGTTCAGGTTAGCATTTCCATCGAAGCTGTGGATAAAAAATAGACAACTTTCGACATCCTTCATTTTCCAGTTTACACTTGTTGGAGCAATAACCCCATTTTCAGAGCATTATTCCCAAAACAGTGTAAAGTACTTTTGGGGTGGTATGAAGGATGCCCGATTTTCTTTGGGAAACTTTTTTTCTGGATGCGGCAAAAACCATGAACTCGGTCTACTTTTAAAGTGCCACTTAAAGGGTACACTGTGGAGATGGACAGGGGTGCGGTTCTGAAAAAATGCTGGGAAAAATTAATCAAGGATCAGCCGGGCGTGTTATTATCGCCCGGGGTTTTTTCCATGTCTTCATAGACATCATCGGAAAAACGGGGGGTGCAGATGGCAAGGAATATCAAATCTGTCACGCCGATGTTGGTGATGCGTTGGGGACACATGGGAGGAATCAGAACAATATCACCGGGTCCGACCTCCCTGGGGGACAGTTGGCCCACTTCCACCTGTCCCCTGCCATGGACGATATAATAACGCTCGACAGTCTCCCGGAGTCGGTGCCAGCAAGTGGTAATTCCGGGTGCCACCCTGGCCCTGGCAATGGATATTTCGGGGTCATCGGGTGTGTTGGATAATTCGGTAATATAACATCGTTCAGGTGTATAAAACTCATCGCTCAGACTTTGGTGTTTAATACTTTCCTTCAACTGCTCCTCCTGTTTTTATGAAAAGGCTTATTCCTGCCCATTTGGAATCCCCTTGATTTCAACCACCTTCTGGAACTGATGGACCATGAAATTACGCTCCACCAATAGGGTGGGGTTGCGTAACTGCTTGGGGTTTGACAAAAAATATTCAAGTTCTATGTTCTTATCTTTAACCAACACACAATCAGTGTCAAGAACGGAAAAGACACAACATCAATCAAAAAAAACTTTCAGACCGGAGCATGCTGCTTGTTCTGGCCCTTCTCAGCAGTTTTCCCCCCCTTTCCACCGACCTATACCTGCCAGCCCTGCCCCAGATGGTCATTTCCCTGGCCACCACCCAGGCCCGGCTCAACTTGACCCTGAGCCTTTTTTTTATCTGTTTTGCCCTCTCCATCCTGATCTGGGGTCCTCTAAGCGAGAAGTACGGGCGCAAACCCGTCCTCTTTATCGGCCTTGTCATCTACACCTTGGCAAGCGTGATCTGTGCCCTGGCAAAGGATGTTGATCACCTGATTATCTTCAGGGCACTCCAGGCTGTGGGCGGCGGGGCCTCCACCGCCGTGTCCACTGCCATTGTCAAGGACATTTACAGTGGCAGGAAACGGGAAACTGTTCTGGCAGTGGTCATGAGCCTGGTGATCGCAGCCCCTGTGGTCGCACCACTGGTGGGTGCCTTTCTACTCAAGTTTGTCTCCTGGCGGGCCATCTTCTGGGTTCTGGCCGGTATGGGAATCCTGGCCTTTTTGGCCACCTTTCTGTTGGAGGAGAGCCTGCCCCAGAAGTATCCAGGCTCCACCCTGAACTCCCTGGGCCGTTTGATCGTGGTGATGAAAAATCCCGGGTTTTCATTCCTGCTTTTTATCTTTTCCATTGTGGTCATGCCCATGTTGGGGTTTATCTCTGCCTCGGCTTATATCTATATCCAGGAATTTGGCTTAAGCGAGCAGGCTTTTAGTATTGTGTTTTCCATCAATTCCCTTTGTGCCATGGCAGGCCCCTTTATCTATGTTAAGCTTTCCAGGAATATTCCCGGACAGGACATGATTTCCATCTGTTTCTGGGTCATGGCATTGTGCGGTATGGTCATGGTCTTTGCCGGACAGCGCCATTACCTTATATTTGCCCTGGCCATGGCCCCGGCCACCCTGGTCATCACGGCCATGCGCCCGCCTTCCACCCATCTGATGCTGGAGCAACAGGAATTTGACAGCGGGTCTGCATCGGCGCTCATCAACTGCATGGGTATGGTCATGGGAAGCCTGGGGATTTTTCTGGTATCAGGGGAAACAGGCTCCCTGATACCCATCCTGGGCATGTTGATGGCCGCCACCGGCGTTCTGGGAGGCGTGCTCTGGTTGGGAATTCGCAACAGGCCCTTTATTCAGCCGGTTCATAATAAATAGGTATCTTGACTTAATACCTTCGCCAATTTTCTTTTGCTTAAATTTTAGTGCCTATATTGTGATTACATTACCAGTATTGCCACAATATATAGTGTTTGATTATTAAATTTCAAATCTGTTTTGAAGTTGGCGAAGGTATTTTGACCTTAAAAAGGTTGTTTTGCTCAATATTTGACATTAGAATCTCTGCACATTTTCCATGATTTTGATCTGCCACACTTTTTTTCTCTGTTTTCAGTGGATTGTAGATTTGCACTTCACGGGGAGGAGGCAATGTGTTATATGGAGTTGTTTCTTTTTATAAGAACACCCGGCCTGCCATTTGCCGTATTAACAATAATTTGCCTGCAAAGCTACCATCCCTATTCACAATTTATTATTTCAATGTGGCGTATGAAATGATTGTTGTATTGTAATAATGGGGATTAAGAAAAGAAAAAAATGGATCGGCATATCTTCCTTTAAGCCTGGCAAATAAATGTTTATAACGGTTTATGACCTGATTGCAACTCAAAGATACCAGAAAAAATTGTCATGTCGTCTCCATGGTTGGAGAGCTTTCTCTGGGTTGCATATTTGTTGTAATTTAAACATTTTTAATCTTTAAGGAGAAAGGATTCATGAGAAGATTAAGTCCGTTGAGTATGATTTTTATTTTATTGGGCATCTGTTGGTTTACAGGGTCCATGGCCTATGGAGATGTCCTTTTCGGGGATAATTCCATTGTCAGACAAAAATGTGCGGCTTGTCATAAGCCCGATCCCCAGGGGCGCCTGGAAGTGATTGAAGGGACCAGAAAGAGCACGGAAGAGTGGAAAGTGGTTGTGGATCGAATGATTCGCCTGAACAGCGCCCAGATGGACGATGAAGATTTCTACCCTGTGGTAAAGGAATTGGGTAAAACACTCTGCCTTACCCCCAAAGAATCCAGGGAAATCGCTTATATTTTCAGTGATGAAAACAGTCAATACAGAGAAATTCCTAAGAATGATCTGGACGTCAGAATTTATACGGCCTGTGTGAGATGTCACACCTATGGTAAAATTGCATCCCATAGAATGGTCCAGGACCAATGGGAGGATATCCGCAACCTTCATTTGGGATATTATCCCACGGTGGTTCCCCAGATGCGTGAAATGGACTGGAAAAAGGAGTCAAAGGCCCTGAATGAACACCTGGCAGGGCGTTTTGCCTTTGATACCCAGGAGTACAAAGACTGGATCAAGAACAGAAAAGACCAGGACTTGACAGGATCGTGGACGGTGGCCGGATACCAGCCCGGTATGGGTTATTACCATGGAACCTATAGCGTTTCTCCCAACCCTGCCAAAGGGGAAGATGAATATTTAATAGAAAAAACGGTCCAATATCAAAGCGGTTTTACCATCTCCACCACAGGAGAAGGCACTCTTTTCAGTGAATATCATTTGCGATATGCCATGGCACCCACCCCCCTTACCGGAAGAGTTGAAGGTGTTTTTGATCTGGATGTCGATACCATGGGATTTGCCGGAAAATGGTGGACGGTTGTCCAGGATTCCAACGCATACGGCAATGAGGCGTTTTATAAGTCCTCGGGGTCCCCAAAGATAATAGCTGCTTTTCCCCAGTCATTGAGAGTGCTTCTGGATGAAGAACAAACTTTCACCATGGTGGGTGTGGGGCTTTTTGACAACATTTCAACGGATGATATTAAATTTTCTGATCCCAGTATTGCAATTACAAAGATATTGAAAAGTAATTCTTCCGGGATTGTCTGCCGTGTGACCGTGGCTGCGGGGGCAAAGATCGGGCTGGCTACGGTCAGTGTGAAGGGACTTCAATTTAAGGGACTTAAAATTTTTGACAAGATAGATGCTATAAGCATTTCGCCCCGGATCGGAAGGGCCAGGGTCAGCAGCGGAGCTGCCTATCCCCCCCAGGGAGTTCAATTTGTGGCCCGGGGAATTTATTTTGGCAAAGATGGTCAACAAGGAACAGAAGATGACCTGGTTCTGGATCCGATCAATGCCAAATGGGCGTTGGAAGAAGAAAAAACCCGGGAAGACGATGATGATCTGCAATACCTGAATACATCCATATCCAACGGACTTTATACTCCTGTTACCACCTATGGTCCCATAAAGACCAGAAAACAGAACCGCGAAGGTGTTGGCCTCATCGCTGTTACCGCAGAGTATGAAGATCAGGGTAAAATGCTCAAGGACAGGGTCCGGCTGGCAGTGACCGTTCCTGATTTTATAACCCATTTGAAATAGGATGCCGGATGGAAGTGGTTAAAATAGCAGACCATAAACGGTTCCAGGCCAACGGAAATGCATTTATTTTTCTGACACAGATGGGCACTGTTTTTGAAATTGATTCTGAAATACAGGCGGTTCTGGACCATGGCCTGGTGAAGGGGTGTTTTACAGAAAAACAATTTTATTCCAGTTTAAACGGAACCATTGAGGATAAAAAAGCCCATTGGAATACGCTTACAAAAAATCGTATTTTTGTCCCCCACACTGTGCCTGAAAATGGGGGGGCGACCCCCACGGCACAACCGACAAGGCCCATTCCTATAAAGACACTGGTTCTGCATGTGACACAGGCTTGCAACCTGGGCTGCCATTATTGCTACCACGGTTTTGAAGACGGGATCATTCCACTTTCCGCTCCATTGCCTATGTCGTTAATTGTGGCGAAAAAAGCCGTGGATTTTTTGATAGAGATGTCCGGTACGCTCAAAGATCTGGTGTTGGTTTTTTTCGGAGGAGAACCGTTACTAAATTATAAACTTATTTCAAAAATCGTCGACTATGCAGATGAGAACGCGTCACGCTCAGATAAGAAAATCGACTATGCCATTACGACCAATGGATCATTGCTGAATCCCAAGATCATCTCTTTTCTGAATGACCGCAGGATTGGAACCACCATCAGTCTGGATGGGAATAAAGCACAGCATGATCGTTTCAGACGATTTCCGGACAATTCTCCCTCCTATGACATCATTGAGCCAAAAGTCCGGGCCTTTCTTGACTCCAGGCCCCCCAAACCCGTTGTGGCAAGGGTCACCCTGGTAAAGGACATCGAGGATATTGAAAGTACCCTTTATCATCTTCTGGATCTGGGGTTTACCGAGGTTGGATTTGCACCGGTCACGAGCAATGCCTCTGATTTTCAGCTGGATGCCCGACAGATGGAACGTTTACTTGAACAGTTTCAAAAACTGTCTGAGGCCTTTGTCCGGATGGCCCGAAAAGGTCAATTCCTGGGATTTACCAATCTGGTGGATCTGCTGGTTACCATCCATGAGGGGGAAGTGAAACATTATCCCTGCGGTGCGGGAATCGGCATGTTTTCCGTTGATCCTGAAGGAGGTCTTTTTCTGTGCCAGAGATTGACCGGTGAAGACTCTGCTATGATGGGAGATGTCTTTGCTGGAGCTGATCAAAAAAAGCTTGAAATATTCAGGCGTGAAGCAGGACTGGATAATAAAGAGGCCTGCAAGGGATGTTGGGCCGCCTCCATCTGTGCCGGGGGGTGTTATCACGAGGCAAAAATCAGGGAAGGCGATCTCTTGTCACCCAACCTTCACTATTGTCAGTGGATTAAAGCATGGATTGAAATCGGGCTTAACGTGTATGGCCAATTGATGACGGAAATCCCTGATTTTCTGGACAAGCTTTCCATGGTCAGGGGGCATGAGCCGCTATTTCAGCACCCGGTTTGACACATAAATAAATTGTAATGAAAGCAAATGAGGATATATAAATGAAAAAGAAAGGGCTGAAAGCCGTTAATAAAAAGGCAAAAAAAATTGAGCATGAGGTCAAGGGTATGGCAGATGACAATATCATGACGGGCATGCCCATTGGTTGTACGACTATTTTTGATACGGGGTGGGAAACAAACCCGCGACCTGAGACCCCCATGGGCAATTGCCTGTCCAGCGCCAGGGATTTTTCAGCGTGTTCCGGAACCTGCTGGTGGCCCGCCCAGACCCCGGATAATGTGACCAATTTTCCACATTATCAAAATCAGTGCCAGGCCATTGAGAAGGATTGGAGAAATTTGAATTTTGTGATCAAACGATAAAAAGGAGATAAGACCCATGGGGATGAATACAAAAAAAATGGCGCTGAATAAAAACAAATTGGCATTGACTTCCATCATTGTCAGCATCCTGCTACTCTTTACCTCCCAGGCAATGGCAGCTAAAGACTATATTTATGCCGTTGTGAACAATGGCCTCCAGGTGATTGACTGTGACACGGATACCATCATTAAAACAATCCGGTATAATGATTTTATTATTAACACAGCCTATTCTGCAGACGGAAAACGGTACTATTTAAATGCGGTCCACTCGATATATGCCATCGATACCACAACCAACACATTGGTGGACACCTATTCCTTTTCTTCCGAGCTGAGTAAGGTGTCCATATTTGGAACAAGTGTTTCCAATGACGGAAAAAAGCTTTATCTGTGCTGTTCCATTGTAAAGAAAAAACAAAACATTCCTAAACTCAATGTACTGCCCGACCAGCTGGTGGTCTACGATATTCAGGCCAGAAAAATAGTAAAAAATTATCCCATCCCAAGCAGTTATACCCAGCCGGTAACCCTTAGAAATGATTCAGATCATATAATTCTGGTGGGTCAGGATATTGACAAGTTCAATCTTAAAACAGGAAAGAAAGAACAGCTCCTGGGGTTTTTAAACACCAAAAAGCCCGGGGATATGAGGAACTGCCTGGCGAATTGGCAGCCCGGGAGCCCGGGAGATCATGGTATTTTTGTCAATCCCTATTATGATGCAAAGGGACTTGGGTATTTTATCATAGATAAAAATACCGGTAAATTGAATGATCTTCGGGGAAAGGACGTTTGGTTTGCCTATTCCAGCATCTTGTCACCGGATAAGAAATATATCTATGGGGTTATGGATGAATTGATCAAGGTGGACCGTTCCACCGGAGACACCATCAAGGCGGTTCCTCTGAAAACCGGTACCAACTATACCGTTGCCATTACCTCGGATGGTAAGAAAGTTTATGTGGGCCCTGGTGGCCCGGATATGAGTGTGTATGATGCCGATTCCCTTGAATTGTTGAGCGTCATTCCACTCATGGCCGATGGGGTGGCAAGCATTAGACTGACAAAAAAATAGGGCACGTGTCCCCTGGGAAAGGCCCCGGGGTGCGAAATCAATGGAGCAAGGGATTTTAGTTCGAACTTTAGCATTTAAACCGCGATGACCCGTTTTTTATCCTGACAATGGCTGGGAGGGGAAAAGCTTAGGTCATTGCGGATTTTTTTTATGCCAGGGAATTGTTAAAAGCATAGCCCCTGCTAAAAAAACCAAGCGCTGATGGGATTACCCCACAGGGTTGTTAGAAAATTGGATGTAACTTTTCAATAAGTCTGGGTATTCAAAAAATCCTTTTGAATAGCATCCGGCGTTTAAAGGGTAAGCAGGCTTGATCTCCCCGGATTATTGAGGACTTACAATTGGATCATCATGTAAAAGAGGCTCCTATTCTTGAAACTGGCCCATAATAGATCCCGGATAGCGGGATCAGATACCAATATGAGAATGAGATCTACCCATGGAAATTAAAAAATATTTTAAACTGAATAAAACAATGGCCTTGATCGTTGTTGTGATTTTATTGCCTGTCATCGGACTGGCCTCCCATGAACTATCCGTCATATACTTTCAAGATAAAACCTGTGTTGTCTGCCATGAAATGAAAACACCCATTGAAAAATGGAAGACCTCAGGTACAGCCAAAAACCATAGTAATTGTGCAAAATGCCATTTTGACACTGGGTTTGACGGTTGGATGCATATGAATAAATCTGCCGTCAGATTCTTGGTGGAGCACTTTGATCGAGACTCCAATGAGCCCATCAAGCCCAAAGAAGAACCCCTGTTTCTGGAAGAGGGAAAGGAACCCGGGTATTGGAGCCATGTTCCCAACAGCAGGTGTTTCAGCTGTAAAAATGTGGAAAATCACCAACAAAGCGATCAGGTTAAAATTCATAATAAATTGATCAAAAACATCGCATCCCAGCCGTGCAAAGATTGTCATAATCATGAGATGCGCAACGGCCAGAAGTTCTATGAAAAAGTGACGGCCCAGGTGGGACAGGCCGGTTGAGTCCCAAAGGAGAGGAAAAATAATGGAAGTGGCCTGGCATCTGGTAAATAAAAATGGGGATGACTTTCCCAGTAAAGGATTCCCAAGGTTTGCCTCTGTTTATCCGGAGCTAAGTGCCCATGGCCTGGAAGAGGTTTTTTCCAACCCCGAACATATCTATGTGGGGGATGAATTCTGTCCGGCTCGCTTGCCCACCCATCATGAACTTTCCGGGTTTTTGGGGTTTGCCGATAAAAAGGGGTTGTCCCTCACGCTTTTAACCCCGGTTTTGACAGATCAGGCAATTGTGGCTTGTACAGAACTCTTTGACTGCCTGTACCAATGGAATCCCTCGGCTGAGGTTGTGGTCAATGATCTGGGGGTGTTGTTTTATCTCAAAAAAAACTATCCGGATTTTCAATTGTCCATGGGCCGACTGTTTAATAAAGGGTTTAAGGATCCCCGCCTGGAATCCAAAGAAATGGGGATGTCCAATAAAGCAAAAGAATTTCTTAACCATTGTTCATTTAAGGGAAAGGGGATGCAAACCCTGGCTGAAAATCTTGATATTCATCGCTTTGAGCAGGATCTTTTGCCCCATGCAGACCCTGAAACGCTTGGGGTGGCGGATTTTAAAACATCTGTCTATTTTCCCCTGGGATATGTCACAACGGGACGGGCCTGTTTTACGGCCGGATTGGTGAACAATCCCAATGCCCGTTTCAAGTTCAATAATGGTTGTTCCTCCCCCTGCACTTCCCATGGCCTTAAATTAAAACATCCCGACGGTGCTCTGGAATTGTTCCAGAACGGGAATACCATCTTTTATTTATACACCCTTTCCATGATGAAGGGCATATTTAAAAAAGCCAGGTCCCATGGATTTCGCATGGTGTATCAAGGGGCGCTCATATGAAGATCATTACCCCCATCAGTTCCCTGTCTGAGCTTGAGATGCTTTTACATAACGGTGCTGATGAGCTTTATTGTGGTCTGAGGACCCGGGAATGGGATGATCTTTTCGGATCGCATTTATGGATGAACCGAAGATGCCCGGATCAGGCCAATATAAGCTCATTAGAAGACTTGGAAACCATCATTGCTGCCGCCCGCAGCCGTGATGTCAAGGTGAGTATTACCTTGAATGCCTCCTTTTATCCTGAAAGCTCAATTCCCTATATTTTAAATTTGTGTGCACAATTGGTAAAAATCGGAGTGCATGCCCTGATTGTCTCAGATCTAAATCTGTTAATGGCGCTTTCACAAAAAGCATTGCCCATCCGGATTCATCTGAGCAGCCTTGGCAGTTGTTTTAACTCCCATTCCATTGATTTTTACCGTTCCCTTGGTGTCAACAGAATTATTCTGCCCCGGCAGTTAACCCTGCCTGAAATTAAGTCCATTGTTAAATCAGGTTCAGATAAAATGGAGTTTGAAGTGTTTGCCCTGAATGATGGCTGTTATTTTGAAGAAGGGTTCTGCCAGACCAGCCATACTCTGGGTGCTTTTTGTCTTACGGACTGGGAGGTCAGCCCCATGGGATCTCCGGGATCAGAGGATGAAAATAGAGGCAAATTTGAAAAACTGGATGCCCGCATGTCTCATTTTAAAGAGTATCTGTGGTTTCAAAATAATTGTGGTTCAAGTTTTCAAAAAGACGGCCTTCCCAATGGTCCCTGCAGCCTGTGCTGGTTTGGTCACTTCAGGGACTGGGGGGTAACCGCTGTTAAAATTGTGGGCCGGGAAGCATCCTTTCACAGAAAAATGGGAAGTCTGCAGCTGGTAAAAGCCCTGCGGGATAAGACCAGACGTCATAAAAACCGGGACAGGATTAAAACATATGCAAGAAACCTTCGCCAGACCCCTGAATACTGCAACTCAGGATACATGTGCTATTTTAGGAACCTCTGAAAAATCCTTTTGGGAGCAGATTAGATATTTAACGGCCTATCTTGTGCCCCATCAGCGGATATTAATCATCTCTTTGTTTTTGAGTATCATCAGCACAGGCCTTGGGCTGGTGCAGCCCTATTTTGCAAAAATTCTCATAGACCGGGTGTTCCTTGAAAAACAGTCACAATATCTTTTCCCCGTTTTATTTGCGCTGATTGTTCTGCTTCTTTTCAGTTTTGCCATCAGGGTTGTCAACAATTATATTTATACCCGATATTCTGCAAATATTTTATTTTCAATGAGGGAAGATCTGTTTGAACATCTCCAGAAAATCCCGCTGATCTTTTTCTCCAGAAATAAAATTGGGGACATCTATTCCAGAATTGCATCGGATATGGCAGACATTCAGGGGTTGGTAACCGATATTTTCCCGAAATACCTGTTTGATAGTTTAACTTTTTTGATCACAGGGGCGATTTTGTTCTGGTTGAATTGGCAAATGGCTTTGATGAGCATTTTGTTTCTCCCCGTTGCCCTGTTCATTGTCCATCGGCTTAAACCAAGGTTGTTTGATCTTTCCAATGATGTTGCCAAAAGTAATGCAGATATTGCCCATTTTCTGTTTGAATCCCTTTCCAATACGGCCATTATCCGGGCATTTGGTGCGGAAAAAACAGAAAACGAAAAATTGAAAAAAAAGCAGTCGAAAATTTTAAAATATCTTTTAAAATATCAAATCCTTGGTGCCGTTTCCGGATCAGTAAATACGGTGTTTTCCATTGTCAATACCCTCATCGTTTTTGGGTTTGGTGGATGGCAGGTTCTTCAAGGAGAGTTGACCATCGGGACCCTGGTGGCATTTTCAGTATACCAGGGAAGGGTTTTTGGTCCTTTACAGGGCTTGTTGGACGGTGTTCTTGCAGTGCAAAAATCCAAAGTGGCCATCAAAAGGGTTAGAGAAATCCTGGAGATTCCCCCCTGTTTTGATGAAACAGGTGATCTGACCCTGAGTGAGGCTGAAATGAGCCAGGACATTGCCTTGAATGGAGTCAATTTTTCCTATGATAAAGAGACTCCTGTATTAAAAAATATTTCCTTTACCATTCCCCATGGAAAAATTATCGCAGTGGCAGGGGAAAGCGGGGTTGGGAAAACAACGATTTGTCATCTTTTATTAAAACTCTTTAATCCGGATTCAGGAACCATTACCTGGGCCGGCAGGGACATCCGGCAATTGGACAAGCAATGGTTTCGGAATAAGGTCGCCATGGTTTCCCAGCAAACTTTTCTTTTTCATGCCTCCATACGGGACAATATACGGTTTTTTAAGCCCGACGCTGGGATTGAAGAAATAATATCTGCTGCAAAGGCGGCCCAATTGGAGGAATTTATCAATTCGCTTCCAGAGGGGTATGATACCCTTATCGGAGACAGGGGAACACGGCTTTCCGGAGGTCAGAAGCAGCGGCTTTCCATTGCCAGGGCCATACTTTTAAATCCAAAGGTACTCATTCTGGACGAGGCCACCGCCTTTCTGGATGTAAAGGTGGAAAATAAAATCAAACAGACGCTCAATGAATTGATGAAGAATAAAACCATCCTTCTGGTCAGTCATAGTAAAACCTCCATTGCAAATGCCCATAAAATGATCGTTCTGGGCGAACATGGGGTCTTATACCAGGGGCCTGTGAAGGCATTGCCCAATGACTCCTGAAATTGCCATTATTGACAGTGGTGTCAACCCAATGCATCCCCATGTGCAAGGGGTATCCGGAGGGCACGGGTATGTTTTGGATGCAAGGGGAGAGATTAAAAAAACTGACGATTTTATGGATGAAATCGGACATGGTACGGCAATTTCAGGGATTATCAGGCAATCAGTTCCCCTTGCTGGCCTGTATGCCGTTAAAATATTTAAACGAGAGCTGGGGGCACCGGCATCTTTTTTGATTGAGGCGTTGGCCTGGGCCATGGAAAATAAGTTCAGGATAATCCACTTAAGTCTTGGTGTGGAAAATGAAATCTTTGTCCATGAGTTAGATCGTTTATGTCAGATGGCCTGTGATAAAAATATTATCATTCTGGCATCGGCAAAGGGGCCACAAGACAGAACCTATCCGGCTTTTTTTCAAACCGTTATCGGTGTGTACTGGAACCATGACTGCAACTGGGGTCAAATGGTGTTTCATCCGGATTCCAAAATTGAATTTGGCGCACACGGCTGGCCAAGACCCATCCCCGGGTTGCCCCAGGAACAAAATTTTCGAGGCCACAGTTTTGCTGTGGCCCATGTTACGGCCAGGGTTTCAACATTGGTTCAAAAATACCCTCAAAAAGATCTGTGGTGGATAAAAAAACAATTGGCCAGGGAATCTCGTACAATAATTGTGTAAATGCGGTAAAACCCATTTTTAATCAGCGCATAATGCGGACATCCAAAGCCAGGAGCCCCTTTTGATAGACCCGCACCGGATTGAGATCCAGTTCCCGGATGTCCGGGTTTTCCATGGCCAGACAAGACAGGTTCATGATGAGGTCCACCACGGCATTCACATCACAGGGGGCGGTCCCCCGGGCACCTGCGAGCAAGGGATAGCCCTTGAGTTCCATGAGCATCTCCCGGGCATGGCCCGGGGTTAGGGGGGCAACCCTAAAGGCTGTGTCCTGCATGATTTCTGCAAAAATGCCGCCCATGCCCACCATGAAGGTGGGGCCGAATACCGGATCGTCCATGGCGCCCACAATGAGCTCCACCCCTTCTTCTGCCTGGTGACAGACCAGCATTCCCTCAATAATGCCCAGAGTTTCTGCTTCATCCACGGCAATAACCCCGATACCCCCGGAGGAGGAGAGGATCAGCAGGCGGTTGCCTTGGGGGATATCCATGGTGGACAGCAATTTGCCATAATCGTAGAGATCCTGGAGATTGTCCACGGGGATGGCGCCATACTGGCGGCAGGCGGCATGGAATACCTTGTGGGCTCCGGCCAGGGAGGCGGTGTGGGAGGCCACTGATTTTTCCCCGGCAGTGGATCTGCCGGATTTTAGGATCACGATTCCTTTTTCACCGGCATCCCGGATCACCTGGTACCAATTGCACCGGCACCAGAATAACCGCCACATCGGGCACTTCCGGCAGTACCATCAGTGAGGTATAGGCTTGGAGACCCAGAATTTCGCCCCCCTTGGGATTAATGGGATAGATCTTGCCTTGAAAGCCCCCTTTGATGATACAGTCCAGGGTCATGAAACCATATTTGGAAGGGTCGGCAGAGGCCCCCACCACGGCAATGGCTCGGGCGTCAAACATCTGTCGGATGGTCTGGATGGTGTCGTTTTTTATAGGAATGTTTCCTGGTCTAAAAGTTAAAAAAATAGGTCCTGGTTAAATTCGATGATCCTGTTTGATTATGCCTGATCCTGCTTGTCAGCACTCCTGGGGGAACATGTGCTAACTTTGGAGCTTGCCTTCTTTTAAAAAATTGATATGGTATTGTACATCTTCATTTTTTAAAAGGAATTTTTATATTGAAAAAATTAAAATGGCTCATCTATACCCCTCCGTTTATTGGTTTTGTTTATTATTTCATTCAGCTTTACAGCCTGACCTTCCGGTTTCGTGTAAAAAATGAAAAAAAATGGCAACAGCTTCTGCACCAGGAAACCCCCATTCTTTTATGTGGATGGCATCAGCAGTTTTTTTCTGCCATCCGGTATTTTAAAACCTATTCAAAATTAAATCCCGGCCTCATGATCAGCCGGAGTAAAGATGGAGATCTTATTTCCGGTGTGGCCAATAGAACTGGCTGGCATACCCCCCGGGGCTCATCTTCCCGGGGGGGGAAACAGGCCATGGACGCCATGATTGATCATCTGAACACCCATGGCTTTGGCGCTCATATCCTTGATGGACCCCGGGGGCCCATGGGAATCGTCAAGCCCGGAATAATACGAATGGCCCACAGGACCGGGGCCCGCCTGGTGCCTTTTTATATCCACGGGGAGGATGCCTGGTATTTTAACTCCTGGGACAGGTTCATGCTTCCCAAACCCTTTTCAAAGGTAACCCTGACCTTCGGGACTCCCCTGTCTTTTCTTCCTGACTCTGAAAGCGAGGCCTTTGAATCACAACGACAATGCCTTGAAAATACCATGCTGCCCGGGCTTGTGTTTGCCGGACAATTACATGGTCGGCTAAACACGAAAATCAGCGATCTGGACCCGCCTGCCCACAACGAATCATGAGAGTAATGTTGGGGATGCCTACACTTTCATATAAAAAATAAAATGAATGGATAAATTTAACTTGACAAATATAAATATGGTGGATAAAACTTAGTGAATGGCTGGTCAGAACTTGAATGACCAATCAGAATTAATGCTCATCTCTAAAATTATAAAACAAGGTTAATTCATGCGAGAGATACCAACGACGGTAAAAAATAAAGCTTTGGTGAAAAAACGTCGTCAACAGATAATTATGGCAGGGATAAAACTTTTTTCAAAAAACGGATATCATAAAACCACCCTCAAGGAACTTGCAGAAGAAGCTGGCTTAAGCCACGGCAATATCTATGATTACGTCGGGAGTAAAGAAGATATATTTTTTCTTATCCATGATTTTTTGGCCAGTTCTGCTATGGAAATTCTTAACAACAGCCTTGAAAACATACAAGATCCCATTGACAAGCTTCGTCGCATGGTTCGAGGAGAGTTTAACCTGATGGATCAATGGGCAGATACTTTATTGTTGATTTACCAGGAAAGCCATATCCTTAAGGGCGATTTTCTCAGACGTCTTTTGGAAAAAGAGCGGGCGCATCTTGAAAAATTTGAAATCGTTATAAATGAGTGTATCGCGAAAGGGCAGTTCAAAAACTGCAATGTGCGGCTGTTGGCCAATTTGATCAAATCAATGATTGATAGTTGGACCATAAAGCGTTGGGATCTCCGGGGGCATGCCAACCAGTTAGATGCAGAAGGGTTGATTCTTGAGCTGGTATTTAACGGTTTATTAGCCGGAGAACAAGATCTTCCCGAGCTTCCCATTCCGTCTGATTCGCATATAGGAAAGACTGTTCTTTTGGTTAACGGCGGCACCGTATTAGGCCAAGCTATATGCAGCATGTTTTTGGCACAAGGTCTTAAATTGATTGTTCATGTGGACAGTCGGAATCCTTCAAAAAATCGGGAAAACCAATCCACCTGCCTTCCCACCTGCACGATTGAACAGCAAGAGCCTTTAACTTCGGATCAAATTCAAGCCATTGAGAAAGAGTACGGTCCCATTGATATATATGTTCATGACTTGGGAATCGGGACCACAGAGTATCCCCTTGAAAAACTCAGCATGCGAACTTACGATCTGTTTGAAGAAAATTTGCGATGTGCCCATGAATTGGCAACATATTTTAAGACTCAGATGGCCCAGCATAGATCAGGTCGCATCATCTATTTGGCGCCATGGAGCTGGGATCGACATACAAATTTGATTCGTTATGAGACCGCCAAGGCTGGAGCGATAGCCCTTTGCAAGGCCATGTCAAGGTCAATGGCCGCGAACGGAATCAATGTAAACTGTATTGTTCCGGGTTACATCAGGTCTGATCGGCCACAAAATATTGAAAAAGAGCTTAATAACCTTGACGAAAAAATACCTGCCGGACGTTTGGGGGAAGTCTTTGATATTACTGCCGCTATTCTTTTTCTTATTGGGGATGGGGCTAAATACATTACAGGTCAGGTTTTAAATGTGACCGGCGGTTAAAAAATGACGGATAAGTCTACAAGTGTTGACATAATTTAACGTCCTAAAATAATTTTATATTTTAGCACTTTTTATAGCTTGCATTTTTAAAAAAATGACATGCGTACTGAAGGGCATCCCCATTTTTCAAGACATTTGCGATTTTGAGGGTGCAGAACCCATGCTCATTTTATTATCATTCACCTTCGTAATTCTCTGATTATTAAACCAAATAGTCAGGTCAAGACTTGTAGACTTATCCGAAATGAAACGGATAAATCTACAAGTGCGACCTACTTTAACATCTTAAAACAACTTGATATTTTAGTGTTTTTTATAGCTTGTATTTTCAAAAAAAAGATATGCGTACTGAAGGCCATCCTAATTTTTCAAGGCATTTGCGATTTTGAGGGTGCAGAATTCATGCTCATTTTATTATAATCCCAGTTCGTAAATATTTGATTATTACAGATTCCATCAAATTAAGTGGTAAATAGATAACTATCTTATATTACTAATAGTGGCATTCCCATAATTAGGATTAGAAGTGAGGTTTTTGCATGCACAAGCACAGGATATTGCAGGCTTGCTGCACCATTGGGTTCAGCTACGTAAGTTCTCAATAAGCCCTGGAATTTAGCAAATCATTTTGAATACCATCCGGCGTACAAAGGCTTAACCAGATTTTATTACCCCGGGTTATTGAAAACTTACTTCAGCTACCACTTAATTAGTTGGAATCTGGATTATTAAACGAAATAGTCAGGTCAACATTTGTCGACTTATCCGAAATGAAAAACAGGGAGATTCAAAGTATGCTGAGAACAAAAGAGCAGTACCACGAAGACCTTTTTGCAATGCGACACAACGTATACATTGGCGGTGAGCTGGTGGGCCGGGACGATGCAAGACTTCGCCCGGGGATTAACGTTCTTGATGTGACTTTCGACCTGGCCCAAAACCCTAATTGGAAAGGACTTGCGACCGCCGTGTCAACGGTCACCGGAGAGGAGATCAATCGTTGGGCCCATTTACCTCAGAATCCCCATGATCTTCTTCAAAAGCAGAAACTTATTCGGCTCGGTGCCCGGCGAGTCGGCGGTTGTATTCAGCGCTGCATGGGCCATGATGCCATCAATGCCCTGGCCATCTGCACCAAGGAGATGGATGTTGTTAACAACAGCGACTATCATCAACGCTTTCTTGATTATCTAAAAATGTATCACGAGAAGGACCTGGATGGGTGCTGTGCCCAGACCGACAGCAAGGGAGACCGAATGAAGCGTCCCAGTGAACAGCAAGATCCGGACGCTTATCTGCATGTGGTGGAGGAGCGTGAAGACGGCATTGTCGTAAGCGGCTTCAAGATGTCAATCACCCAGGCAGCCTATGCCGATGAGATCATCGTCCTGCCCACTCGGGCGCTCATGGAGTCGGACAAGGATTACGCGGTGGCTTTTGCTGTGCCTGGAGATGCCGAAGGTATGAGCCTTATCACGCGTCCGGTCTGGCTTCGGAACAATGACGATGAAGATGCTGCTCCTTTTTGCAAATACGGTGTTTCAGATTGCGTTATTGTTTTTAACAAGGTTTTTGTTCCGAAAGAGAGAGTTTTCATGTGTGGAGAGTGGCAATTTGGTCGACGAATGGCGCTTCTTTTTGCCGATTCTCACAGACATAGCTACAGCGGGTGCAAACCTGCGGTTTCCGACATTTTGTGTGGCACTACACTCCTGGCTGCCGAAGCAAATAATATTGCCAAGGCGTCACATGTTAAGGAAAAATTGTCTGAATTTGCCGGTGCTGCTGAACTTGCCTTTGCTGCCGGGGTTTCTGCCGCTGTATACGGTGAAAAAACAGCAAGCGGAGTATTTTTCCCCAATGAAATTTATTCTAACGTGGGGCGACGTCTGACCGGGGAAATGATATATCATGAATACAATATTCTCACTGAAATAGCCGGTGGTATTGCTGTAACTATGCCTTTTGATGAAGATTTTGAGCAAGGTGAACATGGGGAAACGCTCAAACGTTTTATCGTTCGTAATCCAAACATCTCACCAAAAGATTCTCTGAAAATATGGCAATTGGTGGAAAATGTCGGCGTGTCAAGCATGGCATCCTGGTACAAGATCGCCGGTGTTCACGGCGGCGGATCTCCCATCATGGAGACCATCGCTTTGAATCTCGGTTACGATTTTGAAGACAAAAAACGCCTTGCCAGTTATCTGGCTGGTATTGACAAGGATTTGGATGACTCAACTATTCGGAATCTTGAGGCAAATTTAAATGTCACGGAAGAATGATTATACAGTTTACAGCGAATTGATATTGCCTAACGGCAAACAAGCGGGGAAATAGAAGGTATGAAACTGTTTTTTAGAACCATCGATAGCATTAGTGATTGGTCAGGCAAAGTGTGTTCTTTTCTTGTATTCGTTGGTATTTTTATTCTGTCGTTCGAAGTGATCGCTCGATATTTTTTCGGCGCACCAACGGTATGGGCCCACGGATATTCCCAGAGAATTTTCGGCAGCTATTTTGTATTGGTGGGCGCATACACTCTGCTTAATAATGGGCACGTTCGAGTTGATATTATCTATCAGCGATTCTCGTTGAGAAAACGTGCGTTTCTCGATGTGATCAATTACACAATGCTACTGATCTGGTCATTTGTACTGATGAAAGAAGGGTGGACTTTTTTCATGAATTCATTCCAAATTCGTGAAGCTGATGAAATGGTACTGGCTCATCCAATTTATCCTGTGAAATTTCTGCTGATTATTGGAGCTGCATTGATTACAATCCAGGGAATTAATCGTCTGATTGTTTCAATTATTGTTCTTGTCAAGGGGGCAAAATATGAGTACTGAATTGTTGTTGACTCTTGGGATGTTTGGATCGTTGATTATCTGCATTATGATAGGGGTATCTCTTTCTTATGCGTTGGGTGCCATTGGAACCATTACTGCTTTGCTTATGTGGGGACCTGCCGGGCTGATGCCCATTGTTACCGGTGTATTCAACTATATGTGGATGTTACTGCTGGCAGCTGTCCCCCTGTTCGTATTCATTGGGGTGGCCTTTGATTGAGGGGTTTCAATAATTCTGACAAGGTTGCCCTGAAGACGCAACCAACCATGGTAGGGGACAGGCCCCCCAAATTTGCGCGGGCCAATGCGATGGTGCAGACTGCCATTCGCGCGCCGATCATTTTCTGCGGCGACGTTTGACGAAAAATTACCGTTTCGGACCTATCTGTGGACTTTAAGCTGCTTGTAAAAATGAACCCGAGGCCAATGCTGGCAACAAATGAACCTAAAAACGTCAATCACCGCTGATCAACAGGTCGGTTTTCCTGAGACATCCGAAGATGTATTGCGTTGGCGCATTGCGTCGGAATGTGCGGGGCAGTGTATTTGGGATCATGATTTCGAACTGGACCGCCACTTTTTATCAAGCGCGTGGCGCGACATGCGTGGGTGGAGCGATGACGACTTGCCCGCCCTTTCGACA
>CAKZLA010000408.1 GCA_937124525.1 uncultured Desulfobacterium sp. | reverse complement strand
GACCCGGCAGAATGGTCACAGAAACTTCACCAGGCAATTATCAGGTGTGGATTCATAGCTCCCGCCCCCTTAACCTTCAGGACTCTTGATTTAGGAAAAGAGCCCTTTTGCTACCTCTTTGCGAAAAAACAATATGATTTTAGGTGGTTATATTTTTTACTCCATAAAGAAATTATTCTTGCCATGGGAATTAGAAGGTGGCACTCTAACGCTGGATAGATGACTGAAAATTGATATTGAAGGAAGGTATCATGACTCAATTATTACTACCGTTTATTTCACCTGGCGTAACGAATATCAACCGCAGGGTCAGCGTCTTTGAACAAGATGATACCTGGACTTATTTTTTAGGAGAATTTCCGATTTATTCACATCGGGTGGATGATCATCCTATGTTTCGACTAACGATTGCGCAGTTGATAGAATCTGGAGCTTGTCGGCAAATAGAAGTTATTCGAGCATTTGGAATATCCAAGAGTAGTGTCATTCGAGCTCAAAATAGACTGAGAAAAGGTGGATCTGAAGCATTCTTTGTTAATCGTAGAGGTCGAAATAAAGGGGGGCCCGTCCTAACACCAGATGTCCTGAATAAAGCTCAAAGCCTCCTTGATAAAGGTTTTTCACGAAAAGAGATAGCTGAAGATCTTGGGGTTAAATATGACACCTTTCGGAAAGCTATCAATGATGGTCGTTTAAAAGAAAACGGGACTCTCACTACCACGACAAAATCAACACGCACCGTTGTCGACGCCAAGGCCGCCGACGGTATGGGGACCGCCTGTACCCGGATAGAAGAACGGACATTTGCAGCATTTGGGGTGTGTGACGGTGCCCCTATTCGGTTTGAATCTTGCGTGGATGTTCCCAAAGGTGGTGTCTTATGCGCTTTGCCGGCATTATTGGCAAATGGCCTGATAGAGGGGGTTGACCAATTACTTGGAGCTGTGAAGGGATATTATACAAATTTTCACATCCTTTTATTGCTTGCATTTATGGCACTTTGCCGCATCAAAACAGTCGAAAAGATACGGGGACATTCACCAGGAGAATTCGGCAAATTGCTGGGACTGGATCGCATCCCGGAAGTCCGTTGTTTAAGAAAAAAAATGGACGATTTAAGCGCCGGTGATACAGCCAAAAAGTGGGCCTCCCATTTAAGCAAATATTGGATGGATCAGGATGTAGAATGGACAGGTACTCTTTATATAGATGGTCACGTCCGGGTATATCACGGCGGGCTTACCAAACCACCGCGACGGTATGTCTCCCGGGAACGTTTATGTCTACGGGGTACGACAGATTATTGGGTTAATGACGCCATTGGGAGACCTTTTTTTGTTGTGGATAAAACTGTTGATCCAGGTCTTCTGAAAACTCTTCAACGAGATATTGTACCAAGATTGCTCAGAGACATCCCAAACCAACCCACAGAGCAAGAATTGGATGCCAATCCAAGACAATGTCGTTTTATTTTGGTTTTTGATCGTGAAGGTTATAGTCCGGCATTTTTTAAAAAAATGTGGCAGAAGCATCGTATCAGCTGCATGACCTACCATAAACATCCAGGCAAGAATTGGCCTGAGGATTGTTTCATAGAACGTGAGGTAAGAATGCCCAATGGAGAGTTCCTCACTATGAAATTGGCTGAAATGGGAAGCCTTGTTGGTTCAGGAAAAGATGCCATGTGGATGCGTGAAGTCCGCAAGCTTACGGAATCCGGCCATCAGACCAGTCTTATAAGTACAGCCTATGAGCTTCCCCACACCCAACTGGGAGCCCGCATGTTCAGCCGATGGTGTCAGGAAAATTTCTTTCGCTATATGATGCAACACTTTGCAATAGACCTTCTTCAGGAGTATGGGACTGAAGATCTTCCTGCCACCGAACGGGTGGTAAATCCAGCCTGGAGAGTATTGGACAGGTCTCGAAATTCAATACAGAATAAACTTCGATACCGACGTGCCCGTTTTGCTGAAATGACCATGCATCCGGAAACCAATGACAACTCTATCAAATATAGAAAATGGATGACAAAAAAAGCTCAATTGTTAGAGCAAATAGAACAATATGAATTTGAGCTGAACAGCCTGAAACTGGATATAAAAAAAGAACCAAAACACATATCTTGGATCGAGTTGGATGAAAAAAATAAATTTTACCGGCTGCTTCCCGGCCGAAAACGTTTAATGGATACTGTCAGAATGATTGCATACCGTTCAGAAACTGCAATGGCAGGTATCCTGAAAGGTCCCACTGTGGATATGGCTTCAGCCCGACGCTTATTACAAGATTTGTATGTTACGGAAGCAGATATTTTACCACAGCCTGAAAATAACTGTTTGAATGTGCGAGTTCATAATGCGTCAAGGCCTGCAGCGAATTGTCTACTCATACAGTTATTTGGTCAGAATCAACCGATTGTTGCGAGTGAGGCGTAAGCGATACTCTTCGCCTTCATGTTCGATACGTACTTCTTTGGTCAGGGCAAATAGATGCTGCGACTGTAGTGTTGGCAGACGGTTTTCACGGCAGTTTAGATAACGAGAGATAACCATACTCATGGTAAATTCCTTTTGATAAGAATCGGCGGCATCTCCTCGCCAATCCTCCAAAATAACAGGTTCCCATAACTTGGTTTCGGCCGATTTGTAGGCGGCATCCAAAATCGCGTTGACCACATAACCGTCATAAAACGTTTCTTGAGCTTCGCGATTTTCTTCTATGGCCGTGAACATATCCGTAAACATATGTGGGTAGCCCAGTTCGTGCGACTCATCCCCAACAGGAAACAGCCAGCCTTTGTTTACTTCGGCTTTTTCGGCAACATAGCCTTCTCCTTTTCCAGTGGTGAACATTTCAAAACCTGTACGTAAAAAACTATTGACCCAAATTGTCCCTTCGGTGCCCATTACCTCATCGCGCAAATCCATACCGCCTCGAAAGGCCCAGCTTACTTCGAATTGTCCGATAGCGCCATTAGCATATTTTACAAGTCCGATAGCATGGTCTTCGGCATCAATTGGGTGCACTTGGGTATCTGCCCAACACATGACCTCTAGAGGTTTTACATTCTTGCCGATAAAGTTTCTACTGATCTCGACGCAATGACAGCCCAAATCGATAATGGCGCCACCACCGGATTTTTCCTTGTCCCAAAACCAATCGCTATGTGGCCCGGGATGAGTCTCTCGAGATTTGGCCCAAAGCACTCTACCGATTGATGGGCTTACTGCCATAAATGCAATGGATAACAAAAGGAAGCTGATTGAAATGGTAGGGAAGAAACTTAATTTCACT
>CAKZLA010000407.1 GCA_937124525.1 uncultured Desulfobacterium sp. | reverse complement strand
TGGGCATGGCCCTGTGGGGGTCCATACTCATCTCATTTTTCATTATTGTGATGACCCGAAATATTTTCAACCCCCTACAGCTCCTTGTAAAGGGGGCAGAAATGGTGAAACAAGGGGAGCTCGACATCAAAATTCCCATTAAAAGCAATGATGAGATGGGAAATCTCTCCCGGGTGTTCAACGCCATGGCCCAGGAGCTGAAAAAAAATCTGGAAACCCTTCAAACATCGGAACAGCAACTCCATTATCTGAATTCACAACTGCTGACGGCCCAGGAGGATGAACGAAAAAGAATATCCACAGAGCTCCACGACGAGGTGGGACAGTCCCTCACCGTTATGAAGCTTAAAATGATTATGATGGAAGAAGGACTGCCTCCAAATGACCATACCACAGGAAAAGAGTGTGAGGAGATGGTACAATACATTGACATGACCATTGAAAATGTCCGCCGTCTGTGCCGGGATCTCACCCCCACAGTGATCACCGATCTTGGGCTGGCGGCGGCCCTGATGTGGCTCATTGAAAACATGGAACATCATTTTGATATTTCCGCAGACATTGACCTTAACAATGTGGATGAGATATTATCCCTGGAAAGACAACTTTTGGTATATCGTATTTTCCAGGAGGCGCTTTCCAATGCGGTGAAACATGCCAAGGCCACCCGGCTTAAACTCACTGCAAACCAGGCACAGCATAAACTTATCTTTTCCATTAAAGATAACGGCAAGGGCTTTGACATGGGCCGTATTCGATGTAGAAGCTTTGAAGAACGGGGCTTGGGTCTTGCCACCATGCAGGAACGGGCACGCATGTTGGGGGGAAACATTGAAATTAAAACCAATCCCGGGGATGGAACCTGGTTGCAATTTACCGTGCCCGTTGATAAAGGAAGTAAGCATGGGAACCTATAAAATCATACTGGCCGACGATCATAAGCTGCTGCGCCACGGAATCAAGCAGATCATTGAAAAAAATGAAGAGATCAAGGTCATTGCCGAGGCTGGTGACGGCCTTGAACTCTTGAAGCTCCTGGCCACACAAATCCCGGACATGATCGTCCTTGACATTGCCATGCCAAGGCTGCGGGGCATTGAAGCTGCCATTGAGATCAAGATGCTCCATCCGGAAATCAAAATTCTCATCCTGTCCATGCACAAAAGCCTTCAATACCTTCACCATGCCCTGTCCGCCGGGGTGGACGGCTATCTACTCAAGGAGGATGCCCCCCGGGAACTTGCCTCGGCCATTGACACCATCCGCAATAATGACACATATATATCTCCTTTAATGAGCAAAGAGCTCAACAATGACATTGCCCAATCCTACCGCACGGGTAAGTCCTCCACCCCCTTTGAGCCCCTGACCCTGCGGGAACGGGAAGTACTTAAACTCATTTCAGAAGAAAAATCCAACAAAGACATCGCTGAACTCTTGAACATAAGCCTGGCCACGGTGAAACACCACCGGGCTGCCATCAAGAAAAAACTTAATATCCGAAAAACCGCCGGCCTGGTAAAATATGCCATTCGCAAGGGCTTGACCACTCCAGGATAAAAAAATAGGGAAAAACTAAAGTCCAGATCCCACCGAATTAAGTGGTAAATACATAACCACATGATATTATTATAGCAGTCCTCATATGACTTGATAGGATTGTTTTGAGCAAAATCTGCTGAAATCACCGTCTACTATTCGTAATTTAGTATCAGGTCATATGGGAAGACTTAGGATATTGTGCCTTTCTGCACTATTGGGTTCAGCTACCACTTAAATCGTTGGAATCTGATATCGTCAATAACCACCGGCATCCTCTTTTTGATAAAACCAAACTTGTTTAGTTTCATCAAAGAAGATCACCACAGTTCAGGTATTTATACTTTATTGAGATGCCTTTGCTTTATGCAAAGCAACTGAAGTAACAATCAAGCCCTGTTTATCAATCACCCGAATGGTGTTGTAGGATTTTTTGGGCAACCGCAAAAGAATGCATGGACTGGTCATCAGCTGAGCGGTATGGGAACCAGGATCGGGGCGGTGCCATACAAGCTTGACAACTGCAATGGTCCCTGTCATGTACGCGCTCACCGCTTTGGAATCAAACCCGTAGCCAGCGGTCCGTTGCTCTCCCATTTCCACTGCCAGTATGCCATAACTGCTGAAATCAATGGGAGGTACCTTGTGTGAAATACCGCCGATGCGGTGGGACAAAACTCTTGACATCATTTGCCGGAGGCTGTCTTGGGAAGAAATCCATGTGGCGGTCCAGTTTTTTGCCGCCGGCAAACATATCTGACTGGAGAGGATGGGCTCAACCAAAAGCGGTATCTCTGTGGGTGTTGCCTTTCGGGATGCTGCACAGGCGGCCACTGCAACCATCAGACAAAAAGTTGAAATGTATAAAAATCTTCTATGAGCCGTCATTTTGGCCTTCCTTCAAAGAATTCAGTTGAATCGGTACTGGTGTCATGGATTTGAGCTGAATCGGTGTTGGTGTCGTAGCAAACTGACTGGAGATGGTCGTTGGCATGCTGATGGTTATATCTGTGGTAAAATCCATATATTCCATGTTCTCCGTGACCGTGATTTCAACGGGACCGTCAAGGGAAAGGTACGCCCCGCAAGCCTCTGCGCCATCACAGACAAATCCGTCGTGGTTGACATCCGTACCGGCGTATACGACGTAAGTCTCCCCGTAAGAAAGATCTGAAAAATTGTATTCATAAACACCGGCCTCACCGGCGCTACTAACCTGACAGACGGTGGTGAGGGTTTCTGGATCCAGCAGAAGGATGTAATGATATCCACCGTCTGTGGCGCTGACTGTTGCACCGACCTGCATCACCACAGAAACCACTGCATTGTTTTTTTCAGATTCAAAGGTAATGGTTCCGGTATAGGTGCCGTCTGAAACATCGGCACTGTCCGCAGCCACCGTGTAAGTGCCGAATCCGTTAGCATCCACATCAAATACCCGGACCGACATCCAGGCAACGTCTGAATAAAAATCAGTGATGGTCGGATCTCCACCGCCACTGTTTTTTACCGTCACGGTGGTACTCTGTTTCGAACTTTCAGAAGAAACGAGAATATTCAGATTGGCGGGGCTGACGGACACAACGGCCGGAATGTCGCCACTGCCGCCCTCCTGGGCAATAAGCACCGCCTTATAGGCATCAATGAGACCATAACCGAAACTGTCGTCCCGGCCGGTATTACCAATGTCCTGGGTCAGGTATTCTGCTGCCAATAGCGTATCAAATATATCCGGCGTCATGTCAGCATAAATTGACTTCATCAGCGCCACCACCCCTGAGACATGGGGTGCAGCCATGCTGGTGCCGATGGAAAAGGCATATCCCATTTCAATGGAGTCGCCGCTGTCGTCTCCCATTGTACTGAGAATGCCGTCCGTATATCCGTCCCCGTTGATATCCGTGGACGAACCTCCCGGAGCGGAAACGTCGATGGTCTCCCCGTAGCTTGAATAAGAGGCAATGGCTTTATCAATGTTAACGGCACTTACCGATACCACGTTATCATAGGCCGCCGGATACATTTTTGTGTCTGAGCCCTCATTGCCCGCAGCAGCAACAATAATGACTCCTTGGGCCCGTGCCTCCGCATAAATTTCCCTTTCATATTCCGTGGCACTCTCACCACCCAGGCTCATATTGATCACATCCACGGGATCATCAAGGGTGATTCCCGAAACATTATCCAGCCCTGCCGCATATTTGACTGCCTCCATGATATCGTAAGTGGTACCGCCCCCACACCCTAATGCCCTCAGCGGCATCACTTTGATATTCCAGGCAATGCCAGCCACCCCACCCTCTTCGCCGTCGGCCGTATTGTTGGTCAGGGCGGCAATGGTCCCTGCCACGTGGGTACCATGAAACGAACTGCTGCCGCTAACACCATCCTGGTCCCCGGGGTCATCGGGATTATCGTCGATACCGTCACCATCCAGGGAAATGTCGGTACTTGAAATAAAGTCGTATCCGTCCACCAACTGTCCCTCCAGATCAGGATGATCCAGCAGCACGCCGGTATCCACCACTGCCACCACCACATCGCTGCTGCCGGTGGTGATATCCCAGGCTTCGGGAAGATTGATGAGCGGGTAGTGCCACTGATAAGTGTAGTAAGGATCATCAGGTGTAGTGCTAAAGGTTTTCCGGATATAATTGGGTTCGGCAATCTCTATGCCCGACTGATTCCGAAGGGCCCGGATCATCTGACAACGGCTGTGGGTCCATGCCTTCTCCAATCGTCGAGTACTCTGCGGCCGATCTCCGGGGCACTGTCACCTGCTTCGACCTCAATCCACGAGACGTCCGCCTGGTGCCTGAACCAAGTCATCTGACGCCGCGCCAGCTGCCAGGTCCGCGAAACGGTCCGCTCTCGTGCTTGATCCAGCGAACATTCACCCCGAAGAACGCCTATCG
>CAKZLA010000406.1 GCA_937124525.1 uncultured Desulfobacterium sp. | reverse complement strand
GCCCGCATATCCGTGGGGAAACTTTTCCTTGGCACCCTGGTGCCGGGACTGTTGCTGACCTTCCTCTACATGCTCTACATTGGCATAAGATGTTATTTAAATCCCCAGGATGGACCTCCCATGCCCAGGGAAGAGCGCCAGGTTTCGTTTAAAGAAAAACTGCGGATTCTTTTTACCTCTGTGATTCCCCCGGCCCTGATAATCTTTTCGGTGCTGGGAAGTATTTTTTTTGGCATAGCCGCCGTGACCGAGGCCGCCGCCGTGGGCGCTGCGGCAAGTATGATCCTTGCCGCAGGATATGGCCGTCTGAACATGGCCGTGGTCCGGGAGGCCTGTCAGCAGACCCTGACCATCACCTGCATGATCATGATGATTGCCATTGGTGCAAGCTTTTTTTCCACGGTGTTTGTGGCCATTGGCGGAGATGAGGTTATCACAAACCTCTTTTTGAATCTTCCCATGGGCAAGTGGGGCATTCTCATGTCCATCATGCTGCTGCTTGTATTATGCGGCATGTTCATTGATTGGATGGGAATTCTTTTTATCATTGTTCCCTTAATCACCCCCATTGCGGCAAAGCTTGGATTTGATCCCGTGTGGTTTGCGGTGTTGGTCATGGTAAACCTGCAGATTTCTTTTCTCACTCCGCCCTTTGCCTATTCCATCTTTTATTTAAAGGGAATAACTCCCCCGGAGGTGGAAACAACAGATATTTATCGCGGGGTCATGCCCTTTGTGGGGCTTCAGGTTGTAACCATTATCCTTTGTATACTCATTCCCGGGATAATCACCTGGCTGCCAAGTCACTTTATTAATTGAGGTAATCTTCGGGCCTGATCACAACACATGACAATCTTGACGGGCGGTTCCCCAAGTGGTCAGACTTGTGACCCCACCCAAAATTGCCAATTCAAAAAATTTAATTGGCAATAAAGGTCTGTCGGGATTTTAAAAATTAACCCATTGAGGTTTTTGATGTATAAGAAAAAAAAAGTCACCCTGTTTATCCAATGCCTTGTGGACACCCTTTACCCCGAAGTGGGAGAGGCCATGGTGTCGGTGCTGGAAAACCTGGGACTCACCCTTGACTGCCCCACGAATCAAACCTGCTGCGGACAGCCCGCCTTTAACGCCGGTCATCACGCAGAAGCCCGATCCGCGGCTGTGAAATTCATTGAATGCTTTAAAGACAGCGAGGTGATCGTCTCTCCGTCGGGTTCCTGCGTCAACATGGTGAAAAATCATTATCCCGAACTTTTAAGGGATGATCCTCTTTTGCTGGAACAGGCCCGGGCCATTGCCGAAAAAATCTTTGAGTTCACCGAGTTTTTGGTGGATGTGCTCAAGGTCGAGGACCTTAATGCACAATTTGCCGGAAAGGTAACCTACCATGATTCCTGTCACCTGAACCGGAATCTTGGTATCAACCATCAGCCCCGGAAGCTTTTGTCAAACATCCGGGAATTGACCTTTGTGGAAATGAAGGCCCCGGATAAATGCTGCGGTTTCGGAGGCACATTTGCCGTTAAATATTCCGATATTTCCACGGCCATTCTTGAAGAAAAGGTCCAGAATATCATTGATTCGGGAGCCACGGTGGTCACCGGCTGCGACATGAGCTGCCTTATGAATATCCAGGGCATGTTAAATCGCAGGAAAGCCCCTGTTCAGGTGATGCACATCGCCCAACTTCTTTCCGGAAAAATTGCAGGTGTCCATGATGGAATTAACGAGTAAAGATTATAAAAAAGCGGCAAAAAAAGCCATTGATGACCCTGTTCTCCAGGAGGCCCTCACCGGATTGCAGGGACGTCTGGGGCCAGCCACGGACCAGCTTTATAAAGATCTTCCCGAGGGTCAGGATCTTCGCACCGCAGCCCACCAATACCGTAGAAAAGCGGTGGACAATCTGGATATCATGCTCACCACCCTGGCTAAAAATATCAGAAAACACGGTGGAGAGGTCCATTTTGCTCCCACGGCCCGGGATGCCGTGGATATCTGCCTTGACATCGCCGCAAAAAACAATGTGAAAAAGGTGGTCAAGGGCAAATCCATGGTCACCGAGGAGCTGGGCTTGAACCGCGCCCTCATGGAAAAGGGCATTGAGGTCAATGAGACCGATCTTGGGGAATACATTATCCAACTGGCAGGGGAAAAGCCCTCCCACATCGTTGCTCCGGCCATTCACAAGACCCGGAAAGAGATTGGCAAGCTTTTCACGGAAAAACTGGGAACCCCCTACACCGATGATCCTCCCACCCTTACCTGGGATGCCAGACAGGCCCTGAGAACAAAATTTCTGGAAGCGGACATGGGGATATCAGGGTGCAATCTTGCCTGTGCGGAAACCGGCCACATTACCACGGTGTCCAACGAGGGTAACATCCGCATGTCCACCACCCTGCCAAGGGTGCATGTGGCCTTTATGGGCATGGAACGTATTGCCGCCAACCTGGAGGAACACCAGGCCATTTTGAGACTTATGTCCATGGGTGCCGCGGCCCAGCAGATCGGTGGATACGTAAGCTACATAGGCGGCCCGGCGGAACCGAATCATGCCGATGGTCCCCGGGCTTTTCACCTTGTAATTTTGGACAATGGCCGATCCCGGATACTGGCAGATGATGAGTTCCGGGAGATGCTGTGCTGTATCAGGTGCGGTGCCTGCCTCAACGTATGTCCGGTGTATGGAAAAATCGGCGGCCATACCTATGGGTCCGCCTACACTGGACCTGTGGGTGCCGTGATAACCCCACTTCTGGGGGGGATAAACGAGGCCGGAGACCTGTGCCAGGGAGAAACCCTTTGCGGGGCCTGCCGTCAGGCCTGTCCCCTGCAGCTGAATCTTCCCAGAATGCTTCTTGCCCTTCGTTCCAAACTCTCCCAGGGGGACCTTAAATGGGATGTTAAACCCAAAAGTCGGTCCGAAAAAATAATGTTTAAGTTGTGGAATCTTATCAACAGCAATCGCAGGATCTATGATGCCTTTATTGCCACGGGACGGTGGGTTCAAAAAATCATGCCCCAAAGAGGGCATATGCTGACGAAATTGCCTTACCCGTTCAACGGGTGGACACAAAGTCGTGACATGAAACCCCTGTCAAAAAGGACATTCATGGAACAGTGGAAGGAAAACAAGGAGAGGAAATCCTGATGGACAGAGAAAAACAATTTATCGAAACCATCCAGGCCGCCTTGAATCGTCCGGAAAACAAGCCGCCTGCCGATCTTTTTACAAAAAAGCCCTCCCCCGGAGAAGTGGCTCTTCTTGAAGAGATCCACGCAAGGACCTCCGTGGAAAGATTGGCCTTGATTGAGGCACTCAAGCAGGTCGTGCCCGGCCTTCACATTAATCTTCATCTGGAAAAAAGTATCCAGGACGTGGCCGGAGGGATTGGAGAACTTGTGCTTGACAAAAAACCGGAATGGGGAACTCAAAAAAGTGTGGTGTGCTGGGATCATCCCCTGATCAACCAACTGAACCTTACAGATCTTCCCCAGCTTAAGGGGATTCCTGTTCACACCACCACCATAAATGGGGACAACCCCCAACGCAAAGAAGAGATCCGATGTCAGGTGGAAGCCTCATTCATCGGTATTACCTCAGCTGACTACTTAGTGGCAGCCACCGCCACCCTGGCCATGAAAACCCGCCCGGGCCATGCCCGTTCTGTTTCATTGGTTCCTTCCATACATGTGGCAGTGGTAACCCAGGAGAACCTCCTTGCAAACCTCCGGGAATTATACACCCTTTTAAAGTGGGATGAAAAAGAGCGCAAAGAGGGGTTGACCAACAACCTTTCCCTGGTTTCAGGCCCCAGCAAAACCGGTGATATTGAGCTTGTCATGGTCCATGGTGCCCACGGCCCAAGAGAGCTGCATCTTTTTATTATCACCGATTACGTAAATTTTCGGCAATCGTCTGACCATTCTAAAATCCAATATTAGAAATCCTGTGCAATCTACGGCATCCTTCATATGACCTCAAAAGTACTTTACAGTCTTTTGAGAAAAGTCCCTACAAATGGGGAATGATCAAAAAAAATGTAAAGTACTTTTGAAGGATGCCCAATCTACTTTTTTGAATAGGACGGATAGACCTTATTGGGATCTGAAAAATATTCTTTGGTTTTCTTGACCACAAAAGGGCTCAAGAAGATAATTCCCACAAGGTTGGGCCATGCCATCAGGGCATTGAATATATCAGAAATCGTCCACACCGTGGACAGTTTGATTGTTGCACCAACGGGAATGATGAGGCAGTAGAAAATTTTGTAGGGTTTGACGAATTTTTCTCCAAACAGGTAATCCACGCACCGATCGCCATAGTAAGACCATCCCACCACTGTGGAAAATGCAAAAAAGATGATGCTTATGGAGACAATGTAATTTCCGCCTGCAAAGGGCAGACCCAGCTCAAAGGCCCTGGCAGTCAGATCCGATCCAGACAAGGCTTTGCCATTTTCTCCCAACAGGGTATAGGCATTAGTCATGACAATGGCAAGGGCCGTCATGGTGCAGATCATAATGGTGTCAATAAAGGGTCCCAGCATGGCCACAAGCCCTTCACGAACCGGTTCTTCTGTTTGGGCAGCGCCATGGGCAATGGGAGCACTTCCAAGACCGGCCTCGTTGGAAAACACGCCTCTTGCCACACCAAACCGGATGGCCTGGGCCACCACAGACCCGGTAAACCCACCGGCTGCAGCACTTCCGGTAAACGCATCGCTGAAAATGGTGGCAAAGGCGGCCCCCAAGGCATCCAGGTTGGAAAAGATAATACATAAAACACTTAGAATATAAAATACTGCCATGAATGGCACCACTTTACTGGCAAAATTACCAATGCGTTTGATGCCCCCCACAATCACCATGAAACAAAGAATGCCCATGACAATGCCTGTGACCAGTTTGGGGACGCCAAATGCGGTCAAAAGCGGTTCTGCAACGGAATTGGACTGCACCATATTGCCAATACCAAAGGAGGCAATGGCCGCAAACAGGGCAAAGGCAACCCCCAGCCATTTTTTGCCCAGCCCCTTTTCAAGATAATACATGGGACCTGCGCCCACGGACCCGTCCGGGTGGATGGTTCTGAAGTTCAATGCAAGCAGGCATTCTGCATATTTGAGACCCATACCGAAAAATGCCGTCACCCACATCCAAAATACAGCTCCAGGGCCGCCAATGGCAATGGCTGTGCCCACACCGGCAATATTTCCCGTACCGATGGTGGCTGAAAGGGCTGTGGAAAGGGCCTGAAAATGGGTGACTTCGCCTTTGTCCTCGGGATTATCAAATTTGCCGGAGATTAATTTCCAGGCATATATGAAATGCCGGATTTGAACAAATCTTACCATTAGTGCTATGAGGATTCCCGTACCCACCAGCAGGCAGATGGTAACTGGCCCCCACATGAAACTGTCAAATGAATTTAAAAATGCTGTCATTGGTTCTCCTTTGATAATGAATGAATTGTGTGATGAATTTGTGGCCTGCCCGTGCTTATTAAATGCATAAATCGTGCCATTAATTTTTCAAAAATAGCCTGGATAATAAAAAATTTTTTTATTGTTAAATGTCATGTAATAATAGCATGTTATCATCTTTGATCCTGTGGGGCAATTTTTGTGTCAGGAGGCTGGCCTTTTTATGGGCCGGGTCAATTCTGCACAGTTGGAAAAGGCGACGCTCCCGGGCTGGCCTCATTCCCCGTCAGGGGTGGCATGCTTTCATTTTCTATCTTAGTTGTGACAGGCTGCCCTGTTATGCGATTTTTTATAAGAAACTCCGTCCAATGCTTTGTAATAACTGGAGTTTCGATATTTGTTGTGGGTAGGCCATCTCCCCAATACGGTCTGCCTGTGGCAGTTGTCCGAAAAGAAAGGGTTATTAACGGTTTTTTTGCATTTTAGAAAAAGGTGCGTCATAATGTCCCGGTGTGCATTATCATGACCCGGTGACTTTGCTCACACATCAGCTATTTTGGAAAGAGGGCAGAAAAGTGCTGGGAATCGGACGTAAAACCCTTCAGAGAAAGCTGGAGGGGTATGGCATTATTCGATCCTGAGCCCCCAGTGAATTATTTTTCGAAATGTAGAATTTAAAAAATTAATCGATACACCCAAAAAAAGGAGTCACCATGGGACACGCATTTCTTGAAGATCTGGTCCAACAGATCGAAAATTTAAAGTTCGAAGGCCTGTACAAGGAAGAACGGGTCATAACTTCCCAGCAGCAGGCGGACATCACCGTTACCGGCGGACAACAGGTGATTAATTTTTGTGCAAATAACTACCTGGGTCTTGCCAATCATCCCGGGGTGATGGCAGCCGCAAAGGAGGGCATTGATACCTGGGGATTTGGAATGGCATCGGTGCGGTTTATCTGTGGGACCCAAACTGTGCATAAAACCCTGGAAAAAGCCATCAGTGAATTTTTACACACCGAAGATACCATTCTTTACTCTTCGTGTTTTGATGCCAATGGGGGGTTGTTTGAAACCCTGTTCCAAGCAGAAGATGCTATTATCAGTGATGCCTTGAACCATGCCAGTATTATTGACGGTGTACGCCTTTGCAAGGCCCATCGGTTTCGGTATAAAAATAACGACATGGTTGATCTTAAAATGCAGCTCAAGGCCGCCCGGGACCAGGGATGCCGTCATATTGTCATCGCCACCGACGGGGTGTTTTCCATGGACGGCATCATCGCCAATCTCAAGGGGGTCTGTGACCTGGCCGATACATACGATGCCCTGGTCATGGTGGATGACTCCCATGCCGTGGGGTTTGTGGGTGAAAAGGGGGGCGGTACCCCGGAATACTGCGGGGTGCAGGATCGAGTGGATATCATCACCGGTACCCTTGGTAAGGCATTGGGGGGTGCATCAGGGGGATATACCAGTGGACGAAAAGAGATCATTGCCTGGCTTCGGCAGCGATCCCGGCCCTATCTTTTTTCCAATACCCTGGCACCCACCATTGCGGCGGCCTCCCTGAAAATTCTTGAGTTACTCAAACAGGGCGATGATCTGCGCCGTAAATTAAAAGAGAACAGCAACTATTTTAGAGCTGAAATGGAAAAACTGGGGTTTAACTTGGTGCCCGGAGATCACGCCATTATTCCAGTGATGCTTGGGGATGCTGTGCTTGCTGGCAAAATGGCACAGGGGATGCTGGAAGAGGGTATCTATGTGGTGGGCTTTTCTTTTCCTGTGGTGCCCAGGGGACAGGCCCGCATCCGCACTCAGATGTCTGCTGCCCATGACAAAACCCACATCGATAAAGCCGTTGCCGCCTTTAAAAAGGTGGGAGGTCAACTGGGGGTCATTTAAATACCGACACAACGAATAATAACGATGACATAATGCCGCCTCCGACGGCTTTGCTGTCATCAACCCAGCACACACCATTATCCATAGACTGGGTCCTGACAAAATCAAACAGGAAATAAAATGAAAGCACTCGTAAAAGCAAAACCCGAACCTGGACTATGGCTCCAGACGGTGCCGGAACCCATCCATGGTCCCGGTGAAGTTCTCATTAAAATAAAAAAAACCGCCATCTGCGGCACAGACCTTCACATCTATAACTGGGATGCCTGGTCCCAAAAAACCATTAAAACCCCCATGGTCATTGGCCATGAATTTGTGGGGGAGGTGGTGGCAGTGGGGCAGGGGGTAAAAAATTTCAAACCAGGACAGCGGGTGTCAGGGGAGGGCCATATCACCTGCGGAACCTGCCGCAACTGCCGGGCTGGCAAGCGCCATTTGTGCATTGATACCCACGGCGTGGGGGTGAACCGCATTGGTTGTTTTACTGAATTCCTGGTGATTCCAGAGATAAATGTCTATCCCATTCCAGACTGCCTGGATGACGATGTGGCATCCATCATGGATCCCTATGGGAATGCGGCCCACACTGCCCTTTCCTACGATCTGGTGGGGGAGGATGTGCTCATCACCGGGGCCGGGCCCATTGGGATTATGGCCGCAGCCCTGGCCCGGAAAATCGGGGCAAGGCATGTGGTGGTCACAGATGTCAATGATTATCGCCTGGACCTGGCAGAAAAGCTGGGTGCCACCCGCACGGTGAACGTGACCCGGGAAGACCTTAAGGACATCCAGCAGGAGCTGGACATGCGGGAGGGGTTTGATGTGGGCATGGAGATGTCTGGAATGCCCTCGGCCTTGAATCAGATGCTGGAAAACATGAACCACGGCGGTAAGATAGCCATGCTGGGTATATTTGCCGACAAACCGCTGTTGAATACGGATCTTCTGATTTTTAAAAGTCTCACCCTCAAGGGAATCTATGGCAGGGAGATGTTTGAAACCTGGTATAAAATGATCAACCTTTTACAGTCCGGGTTGGACATTGCCCCCATTATTACCCATCGATTTCCGGTGGATGAATTCCAGAAAGGATTTGATGTGATGAACAGCGGACAGTCGGGTAAGGTGATTCTGGATTGGTCAAAGATCTAATCCTCCATGGTACATTTGGGGGGGTGATCACAAATTGTTCCGGGAATCAGACTGATTCATGGCCAACTGCCCATTAATCTGTTGCACCAACATAAGAGACACAAAACTCAGGAGAGCCCCCCCCAGAAAGGGAATCCGATAATCCACAATCCACAAAAGTCCCCCGATCACCGGCAGCACCACAGCGGCAATGTGATTAATGGTAAACCCCACGGCCATGCTGGGGGCAATATCTTCCGGGGATGCAATTTTCTGGAAAAATGTCCGAATGGCAATGGCAAAATTAAAAAAAATGTGATCAGCAATATAAAGAAACGCCACCACAAGTTTAGAATCCACCACCGCATAGGCAACAAAAATAAAGATCAGGCTGAAGTACTCCAGAGAGAGCACCTTTCTTTCCCCATATTTTACAATGCACCTGCCAATGAACGGGCTTAAAAAATAATTGATGATATTGTTCACCATGAACAGAATGACAATTTCCCGGATGGAGAACTGAAATTTTTTCACCAACAAAAACACAGCAAAGGATGTGAAAATCTGACGTCTGGCCCCGGCCATGAAGGTCAGTAGATAAAAAAGCCAGTATCTTTTTTTAAAGATCATGTCCTTTCGCTGGGGGGGCAGGAATTTATCCGTGGGATTCCGGGTGAGGGCATAAAACCCAATGGCCAGCATCCCCCCACCGGCCATGAGATAAAGCCCGGTGTAGGAAAAATAGGGGGCAGCCAGAAATACAAGCATTCCCGCCACAATGTTACTCAAGGCCGCAAGGCTTCGAAGTTTACCAAACACAATGGGGGCGGTCTGGGTATCAAAATATTGCAGGGTCAGGGACTGGTTGGTGGTTTCAAAGTAGTGGAAGCCAAAACTCATGAGCAAGGTGGTGAACATCAATCCATAAAAGGTGGGGAACAGGCCCGTGGCCCCCACCCCAAGGCCCATGATAATCAAGGACAGGGCCGATAGACGATGCTCTTTGATGATCAAAAGAAGGTATACCACCAGAAGGGAGAGAAAGCCTGGAAATTCCCGCACCGATTGCAGAACCCCCACATGGCCCCCGTCCAGATGGATAATATTCACGGCAAAATTGTCAAAAAGGCTGCGCCATACGTGCAGACCTGCGGTGGATGCAATGACAAGGAGCATCAGATAAATGTACATGGGGTTTTTAAGCAAGTTTTTTTTCATGGAATCCTCGTTATATATGGTTGATTCTTCCGGCTTTACAGGGCTGGAATCGGCTTTTTCTGTAACGGTTTATCCATTGCAGAAGCGGTGGTAAATGTGCTACATCCGTAGGGAAAATCGTTGGTTCTGTGAAAACATTGTAAATCTCAGATTCTCAATGAATGTGCAAGTGAAAAAGTAAGGAGCCGTTTTAATGTTTGATTTTGATGAGATAATTGACCGCCGGGGAACCGGCGGTGAAAAGTGGGATAGATACCAGGGACAGGATGTAATTCCCATGTGGGTGGCGGACATGGATTTCAAAGTCCCCCCGGCGGTGACCCAGGCCCTGCAGGATCGGGTTAACCATGGCATCTATGGATATCCCGGTCCGGACCGAGAACTGGAAGCTGTGGTGGTAAACCGCTTACAAAGATGCTTTGACTGGGAAATTGATCCTTCCTGGATTGTTTGGCTGCCGGGTCTTGTCAGCGGCATCAATGCCATGTGCCATGCCTTTAGTGATCCCGGGGATGATATCATAACAACAACGCCGGTGTACCCGCCGTTCCTGGCAGCCCCGGGCAACTCCGGGAAAACCTGCATTAAAGTCCCCATGGTGTTGGAAAATGATCGATATGTCTTTGATTTTAAAGGCATAGAACGGGCCATCACCGGGAAAACCCGCATTTTTATCCTTTGCAGTCCCTATAATCCCTGTGGGACTATTTTTACAAAGAAGGAACTTTCCCGCCTGGTGAACATTTGCCATGACCATGATATCCTGCTGCTTTCCGATGAAATCCATGCGGATTTTATCCTGGATGAAGATGCATGTCATTGCCCCACATGGATGTGCGACCCCAAGGCCCCGGACCAGACCATCACCCTTATGGCCCCAAGCAAAACCTTTAACATCCCGGGCTTGAGCTGCTCCTTTGCCGTGATTTCCAATGGGGCTCTGCGAAAAAAATTCCAGGCGTTCAGCCGGGGCCTTCTTCCCCATGTCAACTGCATGGGGCTTGTGGCCACCCGGGCCGCCTTTGAATCCGGGGAGGAGTGGCTGGCCGCCCTGATTCAATATTTGAAAATAAATCGTGATTATGTATACCAGCGCATCAACCAGATGAAGGGACTTTCCATAAAACCTATCTCTTCCACCTACCTTGCCTGGATTGACGCAACCGCATTGAACGTTGAAAACCCGGCCGTTTATTTTGAATCCATGGGTGTGGGGCTCAATGATGGGGCGACCTTTGGTGCCAACGGGTATGTGCGGCTGAATTTTGGCTGTCCCATGGCCACCCTGAAACAGGGGTTGGATCGCATGGAGCGGGCCGTTGACAAAATAGGTTAAGTGCTCATTATTTTTGGAAATATAAATTAAAAGGGGATGGTCAAACAAAAAAAGGGAGATGGCATGATGTTAAAAGACGTAAAATCGCAAATCAGCCTGCAGCCACTCATGGCATTCTGGGAAAATAACCTGGTGGAAAATTGTTCCCACATGGCAGACATGTATGAACGGATCAGAGAGAAAATGGACCAGGTTCCCAATTTTGAGGAGAATGTCCATGATTCGGAATTTTTGAAAGCACATCAAGACATTATCCAACTCCTTATGACCGCCGTTTTTGCCCCGGCTTCCTTTAAAAATGCAATTGCCGGGGCCATTGCGCCCTGTGCATTTGATCCATTTTACTTCTCCCCGGGATTTGAGCAACTTTTTATCCGCAAGGATCGGTTTATTTTAGGAAGATCCGGGGAGAAACACCCCGGATTTGTCTCTCAAAATCACCGTCTTCGGATTTTTTTTCTTATTCTTGACAGAATTTATGATTTAAAATTTACCCCGGAAATGGCAGCCGTACGTATTGTCAGCCATGAAGAAACCGGACTGGATCGGTACTATCGCATTGAATTTGATTTTCAATTTGTGGATGTAACCCCCCTTGGGACACCACCGGTATTGACCCCGGCCCAACGGGATGAAATCCGTGACAACATGATGGATGTTAAATTTCTGGAGCAATACATTGATCCCAAAGCCTTTTTATTGTCCGGATTTACCATTGCAAGGGCACTGGATGTTACCCGACCTGCCATTGTTTCCTCCCTTGAAAGCCAGCTCATTGACCAGGGATCTATTTTTTCGCCGGAGGGCATCCGAAAACTGGAGCTGAGTCTTAAGGTCCTTTTTGAAAAACCCCAGCTGCGCATAGGTATCGGTGCTATTCACAATGACCGGGTGCTGAAAATCAAGAGTGACTGCCATGAAACCATTAATTGTCTTTTTGCCAATTCTGATCACCTTTCCCTGGAAGAACTGCAAGGCTCTGTGTGGATGGAGGCAGTGCACCAGGCATCGGTGCTGAGGGTGCCGGATCTTTCCCTTCGACCCCATCCTGTGCCTGTGGAGACCATGGCCATTTCAGCTGGTGTCCGGTCCATGCTGCTGACCTCTCTGATATTCCAGGGAGACACCATTGGGGTGCTTGAAATTTTCACCCCGGAGGCCAATGACCTCAATGCCGTGGATGCCCAGCTGCTGCAACAGGTCACCCCCATTTTTTCCGTGGCCCTGAAACGGGGACTGGATGAGATGAACAAAACCGTGCAAACCCTTATAAAAGAAAAATGCACGGCTGTGCATCCTTCGGTGGAATGGCGGTTTGAACAGGCGGCCATCAATCACATGGAGCGTCTGCGAAGGGGAAAACCATCGGAGATGGAACCCATTATTTTTAAAGATGTCATTCCCTTTTATGGCCAGGTGGATATTAAAAACTCTTCCTCTGCCCGGAACCGGGCCATTGAACTGGATTTAAAAAAACAGCTGAAATTGGCCCACAAGGTGATGAGCCTGGGGACCCGGCATCGTTCCTGGCCCCTTTTAAAAGCCTATGAACACGGTATTGAAACCCGGATTAACACCCTGACATCCTCGGGAATTCAGTCCGGTGATGAATTTGCCATGTTCTTCTTTTTGACGCATAAGGTGGCCCCGGTATTTGATGAGTTAATGGAGGTAAATACCGATATTCACAAGGCCATCCAGGCCTACAAAAATGCCCTGGACCCCGATACCGGCACTGTTTATGAAAAACGAAAGGCCTATGAGAACAGCGTTTCCATCATTAATGATGGCTTGTCCCGGTACCTGGAGAAGGCAGATCAGGAGATACAATCCTCCTTTCCCCATTATTTTGAAAAACACCAGACCGACGGGGTGGATTATATGATGTACATCGGGGCATCCATGATGAAGGATCAGCGACTGGCCTCTTTTCATGTAAAAAATATGACCCTGTGGCAACTCCAGGTGGCCTGGGGCCTTGTCCGGGAGCTGGAATCCGTTAAACCTGATCTGCCCCTTCCCCTGGATGCAGGGCATCTTATTCTGGTGAATCACACGCCTTTATCCATTCGGTTCCGGTTTGATGAAAAACGCTTTGATGTGGACGGTGCCTATGATGTCCGCCAGGAGATTATTAAATCCCGCATTGACAAAGCCCTGGTCAAAGGAACAGGGCAGCGGCTCACCCAGCCGGGTAAAATTGCCGTGGTGTACTCAAATCCTCTGGAGGGAAGACAACTTCGCCAACACATTGAATACCTGGTGAGTCGTAAAAAATTTCACGATGACCTGGAGGCCCTGGAACTGGAAGATCTTCCCGATGTCAGGGGGCTCAAGGCATTTCGGGTGCCGGTGAATCTGGCTCAAAACCGCAAGGACAACGTGATTCCCATGAAAATGAGTAATTGACATGATAGAACCCTTTCCCCCGGGTCTTTCCATCATCCATGCAAACCATGTGGAAGATTTGCGTGACGTGGTTGTGGAGTGGATTGGTCGTTATCCTGTTGCCCCCCTGGAAAAAGAGTGCTTCATTGTCCAGAGCAACGGCATGGCCCAGTGGATGAAGCTTTCCCTGGCCTCGGATGAAGGCTGTGGCATTGGTGCCGGGCTTGAATTTTTGCTCCCCGGTCGATTTATGTGGCAGGCTTACCGGGCCGTTCTGGGTGACAAGGGTGTGCCCCATGCCTCCCCCTTTGACCGGGAGCGATTGACCTGGCGTCTCATGCGTCTGTTGACCCAGCTGGGGGATGATCCTGTTTTTTCCGTGCTCACCCGGTTTCTTGCCGATGATGAAGATTCCCGGAAAAGATACCAACTGGCCTTTCACCTGGCAGCTCTTTTTGATCAATACCAGGTGTACCGGGCTGACTGGTTGACAGCCTGGCAAGATGGGAGGGATGGCCTTGTCACCTGTAAGGGTGACTGGGTGGAACTGCCCCAGGAACAGGCATGGCAGGCGGCGTTGTGGCGACGGGTCCATGAAGATATTTCCCCGGAGCTCAGATTCACCGGCCGGGCCGATCTCCATGGCCGTTTTTTAACGGCGGCCAGGGACTCCCAGACACCTTTTTCCGGATTGCCCCGGCGGGTGATCGTGTTTGGCATATGTTCTTTGCCAGCCCAGGTATTGGAAGCCCTGGATGTATTGTCGGCCCATTGCCAGATACTTTTGTTTGTCCATAACCCCTGTCGCCATTATTGGGCAGACATCATTGAGGACCGGGAGCTTTTTAAGATTGAACAGGCCCGCCATGGCAGATCCGGGACAATGCCAGGTGACCTGGACCCCGATCTCCTTCATCAGCATGTGAACCCGTTGCTTGCCACCTGGGGAAAGCAGGGTCGGGACTATATCGGACTTTTGTACCGCTATGATCAGCCGGAAACCTACCAGGATCGATTTTCCCAGATTGATCTGTTCCGGGATATCATTTCCCCTGGGGGTCAGGACAATGGGGATAATCTGGACAATCAGGATAATCACTCTTCTGATGCCCGGGGAACCCTGCTCATGCAGGTGCAGCAGAACGTGCTGGATCTCACGGCCTTGCCCGCCTCTTCTGCTGACAAACAACCACTTTCCCCCACGGATCGATCCATTCAGTTTCACCTGGCCCACAGCCGCCAGCGGGAGGTGGAAATTCTCCAGGATCAGCTGCTGAATTTTTTTGAGCAGATGCCGGACCTTTGTCCCAGGGATGTCATTGTCATGACCCCGGACATTGATGTATATGCCTGCCATATCCAGGCGGTGTTTGGCAATGTGACCATGGCAGATGAACGGTTCATTCCCTTTTCCATTGCCGATGGGCCTGACAACGCTTACCGGCCCCTGTTAAAGGCCCTGGAAAGCCTGCTAAATCTTCCCCAGCTTCGCATGACCATCTCAGATATCATGGCCCTTGTGGAGGTGCCTGCCCTGGGTTGCCGCTTTAACATCAAGCCCATGGATCTACCTTTATTGAAACTATGGATGGAGGGAGCTGGTATCTGTTGGGGTCTTAACAGCGCCCACCGCAAGGCCTTTGATCTGCCACCTGATCTGGAGAATAATACCTGGGATTTTGGACTTCGCCGGATGATGTTGGGCTATGCCGTGGGAAACGGTTTTGCCTGGAACGGCATTGAACCCTATGATGAAATCGGTGGCCTCAGTGCAGCCCTGGTGGGGGGGGTGACGGATTTTATGGGGGCCTTGGAAACGCTGTGGCAAACGGTCACGACACCGGCATCTCCGGAAGTGTGGTGCCAGCGCATCCGGGAGTTGATCCAGCTTTTTTTTCTACCCGGGGATAGTGGTGATCGTCTGTTTTTTTCCCATGTGAATGATGTGCTTGTGGCTTGGGAAGCGGCCTGTGACAGTGCGGATTTTGATTCCGACTTGGATCTACCCGTGGTGCGGGACCATGTCATGGCTGCCATGACTGATTCCAGTACCTCCCAGCGATTCCTGGCCGGGATGGTGAATTTTTGCACCATGATGCCCATGCGGGCCATCCCTTTTAAAGTGGTGTGCCTTTTGGGCATGAACGATGGGGAGTATCCCCGCAGCCGGGTGGCCATGGACTTTGATCTTATGTCAGTCAAAGGGTTTTATCGGCCCGGGGACCGCTCCCGCCGGGAGGATGACCGATACCTTTTTCTGGAGGCCCTGTTGTCGGCCCGGAATTGCCTGTACATCAGCTACATTGGACATGATGTTGTTGACAACAGCCTGAAAGCGCCATCTGTGTTGGTGGCCCAGCTCCAGGATTATGTGTCAGCGGGGTGGCAGCTTTATCCCCTTTACCCCCAAACGGATGCCTCCCAGACCCCGGATGTTGTTGGAGAGCATGGACTGGAAAATCATGACATGGACGCTCATGACATGGAAAATCATGGACCTGATGTTTCCCAGAATCTGACCTTGGAACATCCGTTACAGCCCTTCAGTAAACGATATTTTGCTGAAAAAAGGAACAACCCGTTTTTTACCTATGCCCGGGAATGGCGGGAAATTTTTGAAAACCAGGAACAATCAATACCCAGGGACAGGAATGGCTTTGCCAGTGCGCCGGATGATGCGCCAGATGAATTTATTTTGGGGGATGAAGCTCCCCTTTCAGTCCCCCCCGTCCCCCTGGATAATCTTGGAATCAGGCCTTTGATCCAGTTCATGAAAAGTCCCTTGAATTTTTTCTTTCATCAACGGTTGTCCATTTATTTTGATGCCATGGGGCAGTCTCCGGCCGGGGATGAGCCCTTTACCCTGGAGGGAATTACCCCCTATGTATTAAAAAACCAGTTGCTGGATGCGGGGCTGGCGGTTGCCCCGGAGGGGGCAAACCAGGTGGTGACCTTAGCGGCCCATCGCCTTTTAAACACCGGACAACTTCCCATGAAAGGCTTTGGTCAACTTGCCATGACATCCCTGATAGATCCCGTGGAGGCCATGGTGGATTATAATGAGAGGCTTTGCAACACCTGGCCCCATGAAATCCCTGGCCGGGATTTATCGTTTTGTGTGGAGAAAGGGCCTCTTCAGGGAAAAATACTTGAAGGATTCTTAGATGGGCTTCACACCGCAGATTCTCCGGATTCCTCAGATTCCCCAAGTTTCCCAAATTCCCAAAATTCTTCAGCCTCTCCGGATTCATCAGGTTCGAAATTAGAAAATGGTAGGGTAGCTGCCCCCCCCCCCCCCGGCAAAACGGCCCCTTTTTCCGGGAAATCCCCGGCCCGCGGGGGCGTTTTTCCCCGCGAAATCCTGGATGCCAAAAGAGACCCCAGCAGTCTCACACCCTTTATCGGTACGTGGGTAAAGCATGTGCTGGCCTGTGCCAAGGGCTTGCCCTTAACAAGCAACCTTGTGGCCCCGGATGGCATCGTGACGCTGGCTCCCCTGGAAAAAAAGGCGGCAACGGGGCTTTTCCATGAAATCATCGACCTGTGGTGGCAGGGGCTTTGCGTCCCGCTTCCCATCACCCCCCGCACGGCCATGGCCTGGCTT
>CAKZLA010000405.1 GCA_937124525.1 uncultured Desulfobacterium sp. | reverse complement strand
TTGTGAGTCAAGCCACAATAAGGTCCAAAGCCATTTAATGTTCTCTATATTGGAAACAATACAAAATTCCATTGGCATCTGCTATGAAGAGAACCAAACATCGGAAATTCTTGAGGAGCATAAGAGGATATATATGGCAATTAAAAATAGAGATCCCTTTGCTGCCCATGAAAAAATGAATGAGCACCTGGATAAAGTTCAAACTCGCATCCATAAATTTTATACCCATTTGGATTTCAGGCATATCAGTCCCCAGGAGAGATAAATGTTAAAAGGCAAAAAAGCGTTGATTACCGGTGGTGCCACAGGTATAGGGCGGGCCGTTGCACTGACCCTTGCCCGCAATGGTGCAGATGTGGCCATTAATTATTCGCGTTCTGAAAAAGAGGCACTTGAAATTGTTGAAGAGATCAAGGCATTGGGCGCAAATGGATTACTCTGTCCCGGGGATGTTGCCGACGATGGACAGGTGCGGTCAATGGTAAAAAAAATCACAGAAATTTTTCAAGGGCTGGATTTTCTGATCAACAGTGCGGGTACCACTGTGTTTGTGGATGACACAGATCTTGACGGGCTTCTTGACGAGCATTGGGATCGCATCATGGCGGTCAATGTAAAGGGGACCTTTCACTGCTGCAGGGCAGCCAGTTCCCAATTGAAAAAGAGCAGGGGGTGTATCGTTAACATTTCTTCCATTGCGGGGTTAACAGGGCTTGGCAGCTCCATTGCCTATGCCGCTTCCAAGGCTGCGGTGATCAGCCTGACCAAATCATTGGGCCGTAGCATGGCTCCCCATGTACGGGTAAACAGCGTGGCACCCGGGATCGTGCGGACCCGGTGGGTGGAGGGGCAGGATGCCCACATTAAACGCCTTGCCGCTGGTACGCCCATGGGAAGGGTTGCCACTCCCGAGGATGTAGCTGAAGTGGTTTTTTCCCTAATTGCCCATGCTCGATTTGTTACTGGCCAGACAATTGTTGTGGATGGTGGCGTTTATTGTTGAAGGAACAGAAGGGAATTCATGTGTCTTAGGCTGGCTTGAAAAAAACATTCGGGTGGCAAATCCTTTACACAACATTCTATTTTATGCTAAAAAAGGTTGGGAAATTTTTTTCAAGAGACATTTATTGTCTATGGAAAGAGTGCTTTTTTCGATAATACAGTTATCTTGATGAATTGGGTTATGCGTGGGTCGTAAACCTTTATAGTGATAAGTGATAATATTTTTTATCATGATAGCTTGATTTGTACTGATTAAAATAAAAAAGAATGGTGTTTTGAATGGGTATGCCAGTTTATCAACCAATAAAACAAGCCAAAGTTTCAACTTTAATTGTTGATCAAATAAAAGATCACATTGTTCATGGTAACTTGAGTCCTGGTGATCCTCTTCCTTCGGAAAGAGAATTGATGAAGTCCTTTAACGTGAGTCGGTCTTCATTGCGGGAAGCGTTGAAGATCCTGGATGCTATGGGGTTTGTGACCATTGAACAGCGAAAGCGGACGCGGGTAAAATCTCTGGTTCCAGAAAGTTTTATCGACCCCATACATACGCTTTTAAAAGAGGATATGACAACAGTACTTGAGGTGATTGAAGTCAGGAAATGTATGGAAACCTGGAATGCCCAACATGCAGCTGAAAGGGCAAATGATTCCGATATCAAAAGGTTGAAAGAAAATATTCAATCCATGAAATTAAAGATAAAAAAGAAGCAAAGTCTGATTGAGGATGACGCTGCATTTCATCTGTTAATATCCGAGATGACACATAATACAATCCAGACCCATTTGATGACTTCCATATATGGTATCATTCAAAACTCCGTTGGCATCTGTTATGAAGAAAACGACGCATCAAGTATCTTGGACGAACATCAAAGAATATATCTGGCAATCAAGCAGAGAGATGCCAATTTGGCACGCAATGAAATGGAGCGTCACCTTGATAGTGTCCAGGCTCGGATTCATAAATTCTTTGAGAAAAAAGTAAATTCAAATTGATTTTCCTGGTGCCTATGGAACCATGGGCTTGAACATAAATTAGTCACCAAAGATCTCCATACTCTCAGAACACAGCGGTACTTATATAGGGATTTACCCTATTGTTATCCATGAATCAATTTTTGGGTCTTGATCATAACGTCGGCCACCTTGTGGTAAAAATTTTAAAAATTGAAAGTAAGTACTGTTATTTTGGTGGTTTGAGATGAGTATGAATTCGTTTCCCGTATAGTGCTCTCTCTTATGATCAACCTCACAAATTCTGATCAACTCTTAAAAAACCCAACTCGCCTTTTCCAACCTTATTAAGTACCCGACCATATATTTTTCAAAATAAAACATAGACATATCAGTGATATATATCCATGGAATACTGAAAAACATATGTGCAGGTACTTATATTCTTGTGAACTGTTTCCACCATCACATCTGATGCTGGGTAACATTTAATATGTCAATTTTTTGCTGGTTCATCAAAGTTGACCGTTTAGTGAGTAAAAGAAAAAAATGAAATCCATTTACCGAATATTGTCTTCCACAGCCATTTTAGGCTATGGTTTTCCTGAATCGTCATTTCAGATGGCCATGGAACTGAACATTGATCTTATTGCCGTTGATGCTGGAGCCGTAGATGTCGGTCCCCGGAAGTCCGGGGGATGTTTTTGGTGCCCAGCAGCAGAGTCGAATTGTGGCGCTGGAGATTCCTTTTTGAAGTTACTTTTTTTATCAGGTTCCATGCTTTTTATTATAACGCATCTCTTCAAATGGGTAAAAAACGCAATAATGCACGCCTGATCCCTCTCAGGTTTATTAACTAATAAATTTGAATTAATAATAACAATACCTTCGCCAAATTCAAAATTGACTTGAAAATTATCATTTTCACTGCCACATATTGTGTTTTTGGGATTTTAAACACGATATGTGGGATAAAATTAAGAGTAAAATAAAATTGGCGAAGGTATTATAATAACGTGGGCAATAGAGTTAATATGGTAGAGGAATTATTATGAAAACTGGATGTTACACTGCTTTGGTTACGCCGTTTACCAGTAATGGTGCACTGGATGGCGAGGGCCTTGGTCAGCTCATTGAATTTCAGATCAATAACGGGATAACCGGTATTCTGGCCGCTGGGACCACCGGGGAGAGTCCCACCCTCAAATGGGAAGAGCATCTCAATATCATTTCTAATGTTATAAAAGTATCCAAGGAAAAATGTCTGTGCATTGCTGGCGCAGGAAGTAACAATACCAAAGAGGCCATGGGGGCTGTGGCTCACTCCGCCGAGTTGGGGGTGGATGCGGTTCTCATGGTAGATCCCTATTATAATGGGCCCAGTTCCCTTGAAATCCGCAAGGAATACCTTGAACCGGTGGCGAAGGCGTTTCCGGCCCTGGAAATTATTCCCTATATTGTTCCTGGTCGTACCGGTGCCCAGCTATTACCCGAAGATCTGGCCATTCTGGCCGGAGAATATAAAAATGTTTCCTGCGTGAAAGAGGCCACTGGGGATTTGAAAATAATGCGTCGCGTCCGGGATTACTGTGGTGAAGATTTCAAGATTTTTTCCGGGGATGATGGCCTGGTGGCCCAAATTATGAGTGATCCTGGTATAAAGTCCTGTGGAAGTTTTTCAGTGTTGTCAAACATTGTCCCTGGGCCCCTTGTGGAGATGATTATGCTTCTGGATAGAGGAAATATAGTCGCAGCAAAAAAAATAAATCAAGCACTGGCCCCTCTTTGGGGCCTGGTCACCGTTAACACAAGGGAAGTGACGCCCTATGGCGAAGTCGTGTGCAGGGCAAGAAACCCTTTGGCATTGAAATCCCTCATGCAGATTCTGGGTGTGCCATCTGGACCCTGCCGCAAACCTTTGGGAAAAATGACGGAAAAAGGCATAGGTGTTGTTGTGGATGCCGCTAAAACTGTCCAGGAAAAAAATCCTGAAATTCTGAAGCCTTTGGCGGATTTTTTTGGTATTGATGTATGGGATCGGCTTAATAACCCTGAATACCAAAAAAATCTCTGGTATGATTATTGACTTAAGTTTGTCCCCGTTTTTGTAAAATTAGTCTACAAAACTTGATTATTGTAGTAATACGCTCGACAACACTATGTTCTGTGTGAGAAAAAGGTACTTTCAAATCGGTATTCACCGATGGAAGTGCCTTTTTTGTTTTTGGACATATAGCTTTATTTTGTGAACCTGTAAAAAGTCGGTCAAAGAATTTATTAGCGCAGCATATATGGGTTTTGCTTCACCACAATTGGTTGTGGATAAAAGTAAAATTCGGATTTTTTAGGAGACCTAAATAAATGAATTACACAAAATTTATTAAAATGCTCTCAAAAATTATTTTATTTCATAATTGACATTAAATTTAATACTTTGATAGCTTTTCGGAGCTAACAAAGCAGAATAATCAGGATTCTTTTATTTGCTGAAGGTGTCTTTTTTAAGTATATAACATACATGGCAGTAACCACCTGCCACAACGAAAATTGAAACTTCCATGATTCCTGCACTTTGGACGGAGTTTCATATAAAAATGGAATACGCATCCCTGGATGGCTCGGAGGGGCGCATTCCCATTTTCCCGGTTGGAGATTCAACTCTTTGATTTATTAAGATATTTTATTTTGTATCAATGAAGTGCTGACGTACTGAAATCAAAGGGTTATGAGATGGTGCCGTGAAAATGG
>CAKZLA010000404.1 GCA_937124525.1 uncultured Desulfobacterium sp. | reverse complement strand
CATAATTTTATAATCTATTTTTGAATTGAGTGGGTTTCCAACCCGCAGAAAAAAAAATCAAAGGCATTACGGTCTATGTTTTGCCCAATGATTGTTATTCGGTCATCGGATCTTAGAGGTGTTGGCGTTAAAGCGATATCACCTCTGGCATATTGGAGCATCGTTTTGACGCCGTCCGACCTGGTAAATACGCCTTTTGCTCTTAAAACATGTCCCAATTCATTATTACTGATTACTTGCATAAGTTCATTGAAAGGGTCATCCGGCCAGATGAAGTCGAATTTGCGGCCATATGTGTCAATTTCGTGTAAGTGAGCATGGGCCTTTGTTTTTTTCAGGTGCTTCCTTTCTCCGGCTTTAAAATCGGCATCCCACTGGCCAAATTGAACGGGAAAGCTTAACGCTGAAGGATTTATCGAAGATATTGAAAGCGTGATTTCATCTAATATTTCAGATGAAACCAGGTCGGTCTTATTAATCAAAATCACATCCGCGTGGATCAACTGATCCATAAAAAAATTCCCAAATGTTTTGGGCCGGACATCTTCAAGAAAAGTTGATGCATCAACAATCATTACTACATATTCAAGATTTATGGGTGAGGATACTCCAGTTAAAGCCGTCAGCACGGAAGAGGCTTCCGCCACGCCACTGGGTTCAATCAACAGATAATCCGGAGCTTCCTGTTCCACCAGCCGGTCAATGGTCTCGGCAATGTTCTGACTGAGGGTACAGCAGATGCATCCCCCGGGCATTTCAACCACCTTAAGAGGTTTTTCGCTTTGGATATCTTCGCCGTCCAGACCTAAGTCTCCAAATTCATTAACAATTACAGCTGTGCGACCAGGGTTGCTCCTAAGCCTGCTTTTAATAAAGGTTGTTTTGCCAGCACCTAAAAATCCGAAAACGGCTCCGACATTGACAATTTTTTTATTCATTTAATTTCTTTACCCTCCTGTGATTTTTTGCTCTGATTCAGTGTAAATATTCGGCCAGCACCCCATCTTCACCTATTTTGGCCTGCTCACATAGCATTAGTATGCTACGCAGTCCCAAATAAACGAATATGGAGCACTGGCCAAACATTTACATTACCAACCCGAATATTTGCGATTCAGCAATGGAACAATAATAAAAACCGGTATATTGCTGATGGTTCACTCTTTGACCGTTTTCAAATGGTTTATATATGACGGCCCATTACGCCGGTCTGGTAGCCCAGTTGGGGTACTTATTATTGAGGGGTTGGTCATAAGCTGGGCCACTACACGGGAGATAAAATTTTATTCATCGCAAATCACTGTAATAACTTGATTTAATTCTATTATTGATTTTTCATCACAAAATGGCCGATGTTATGACCAAGTCCTATCGTTGATAATCGAAAGGCCGGTCAAAAAATAGTACAGACCGGCCTTTGCGATCAACCACAACCACATTTTCAACTACCAACTATCAACCATATCTTCAACCATCAACCACATCTTCAACTAACTGAATTTAAGATATTCTATGCAATATGTAATAATCCTGGCCCAGAGGGCCAGGATGTCTCCATTTGGCTAAAATTTTATCCTACACAAAAATTACATATCATATTTAGCAGGATCAAATTTTCCCTTTGTGGTTGTTTTTACAACCATTTCCTGGAGTTCAGCCGTATCCGTCGGAAGGGTGCTTAATTGCTGCTGATATATATCCAGAAAACCAATTTCACGTTTGCCTATTTTTAATTCGCCCTTGTCATAGGCCTCTCGCAATTCATTAATGGTTGCGGACGCCGCATGTTTAATTTGTTCGAGATGCGTTTTCCCTTTAACTATCTCTTTACTGATCCTTAAAACAACGGCCGGATCCAGAACATAAGCCTGGGAATCCAAATGTCGATCAGACTCCGAAAGCATATCCCTTAAGCTCACTGCTGCGCCATTTTCTTTGCCCGATGCGACATTCAGAAGCCGACAATCATAGGCCAAATTCTCCATTGAAACCGTAGGCGCCATGCCTCCCAGCAACTTAATATTTGAAACAGATTCATTGCTCCAGCAATCGGCCACAGCGCAGGCAATGTTTCCAATCGTGCTCGAATGGGCGCAAGCGCTGGATTTACCTTCCATGGAAATGGGAATACCGGTGATGGCTTTTGTGTAAACACCTTCATACCCACAGTCTTTATCCGGACCTATCGCTCCCCGCTCAACGGCCACGGTTGTCCGCACGGAAGACATTACGCGGTCAACGCTTGCAAAAATTCTCGGAATAAAATTTTTATTGGCCATTACCATTGATGTATTGGAATAACCGCACGAGGTGTCACCTCCAGGTATGATATTGTAATCGTTTGAAATTTTAACAATTTCATCCCAAAGAATCTCCATATCATGAGTGCCGACAGCACCTAAAGAAAACAAGGCCTTTGGCAGATCGCAATTCATGACGGCTTCATCATGTAAATTTTTGCCCCCGATGGATTCAATGGAGAGAATATCTGCGCCTCCTTCGGCACATTTTTTGAAACATTCAATTAAGGTATCCCAATGATCTCCATGGTGCATATGCGTCAATGTTTTACCTTCACGGATATCAACCGGCGTCATTCTCAATAGACTTTTAAGACCAAATTTTTCTTCGTAGTCCACCATGACACCTTTAACAATTTCCGTTACAACTTTTCCCCATTCGGGATTAAACGTACACGGAGGTAGAAGCTCAACTTCGACCAATATTCCTGGTATCTCTAATTCATGAGCTTTCGAGCATACCCCGTGAGTCATCTCCTCATATTGTTTCTTCACTTCAGACATGGTTTTTTCAGTAACCGACATTGGCGGAAGTGTAAAATTGATTTCGGGGTAAACGGTTCCGCCACCGAAAATCATACCATTTTTGCATTTGACAGGCTTTTTTGCATGGCCGAAAATAAATTCATCTAAATCAGTATATGTGACATCTGTGAAAACTTTTTCCATGGATTCCATCCTTTCAATTATTGTAATAAGGGACTTCATAATAATAAAACTACCCACTTTCAAATCTGAAGAGCTGTATGTACGACATGTCTTAAGCTAAATCGGGTAAATTATTTGTTATGAACATCTCTAATGTCCCTATCAAGTCCGTGGCGGAAGCTTTTGGGGTGTGTACTACACCGCCATCTTTAAAGTCGATTTTAGTAATGTCCCTATCAAGTCAGCGGCAGAAGCTCCATCCGAAGCAAAACCATCTGCTCCGATCTCATCAGCGTAACTCTGGGTAATTGGTGCGCCTCCAATGATTATTTTTACATCATTACGCATACCTGCTTCGGCAAAAGAGTCAATTGTTTCTTTCATTGCCGGCATGGTTGTCGTTAGCATTGCTGAAAGTCCGATAATATCGGCCCCTTTTTCTTTGGCAGACTCAATAAACTCTTCCGGCGGAATATCTACACCCAAATCAAAAACATCATAACCGTTGCTTTCAAGCATCATTCCGACTAAATTTTTTCCGATATCATGCAGATCACCCTTAACCGTTCCAAGAATAATCTTTCCTTTACTGACCAATTCACCATCAACCAGGAGTGATTTTACCATGTTAACGCCTTCTCCCATCGCCCTGGCGCACATTAGAACTTCAGGAACAAACATTTCTCCGTCCCTGAATCGAGGACCTACAATATTCATTCCTTCAATTAAACCATCATTGATGATTGAAAGTGGCTTGATTCCCTCATCAATTGCAGCCTGAGTAAATTTTTTAACTTCAGCTTCATTTCCAGCAACAACAGCCTGAACCAACTCTTCCATTGTACTCATTGTTTTCTCCTTAGTTTTAAGTTGTACATAGATCTACCGGTCATCATTGACTTTATAAAATTGCACACTAAACAAAAAAATTCATTTGTCCTATAAAACTGTTCATAAATTCAGGCGCATAGGAAAGCTCAAGAGGGATTAAATCTTTTTGCAATTTTTGAATTTCCTCTAAAGCTTTTTTACTGGTCAAACACAACCGCGCCCCTTCCTTGGAAGTATTGCCGACAAAATGCATTTTTGCTTTTAATTCCGCAGGAATCAGACCAATTGTTTTGACTGCTTCCTGATCCAGGTGATATCCAAATGCTCCAGCTATATAGACATGTTCGACCATCGAAAGTTCGAACTCGAGTCGTTCAAACAATATTTTAACGGCTGCGGCAATGGCAGCTTTTGCAAGCTGAACCTGGCGAATATCTTTTTGGGTAAGAATGATGTCTGATTCTGGATAAATTATAAAAGCAGGTTGATTCCCGAATTCAGTTAAATGACAGGATAAATTTTCGGGTAATTCATCCGGTTTTGAAAACCGCCCACTGGCATCGATAATTTTCCAATTAAGTAAGTCAGCAACAATTTCGACCAAACCACTGCCGCAAATACCCACAGCAGGCGCATCTTCAATCGTTTCTAATCGAATTTCTCCTTTATCAGTTAGATGAAAACCTGAAACAGCACCGGTCACCGCTCTACAGCCACAATGGATATTCATACCTTCTAATGCAGGACCTGCTGCAGAAGATGTCGCAACCAATTTGCCCCTGACATTGGCGACAATCTCCCCGTTGGTTCCTACGTCTATAAATAGGGAAGGTTCTTTGGTGCGATGAAAATCGATCGCAATCAAACCTGCCAGAATATCTGCCCCGATGAAGGCGGAAAGGCAGGGAAGCAAGCTTATCACAGTCTTGGGGTGACAATGTAAGGCGATATCTTCCAGACTAACCTCCCGGTAATCCACAAAAACAGGTGTATATGGTGCCTGGGCCAAGGAGATGGGATCAATTCCCATAAGCAGATGGAGCATGGTTGTGTTTCCGGCAATGCTAATATGCCGAATCTCTTCTGCATCGATATTTTGCTGAACACACATCTTTTTGATGAGTTCATTTATCGCTTCAATGACACATGCTCTTAGTTCTTTTGTATTTTCAGGTTTTTCATGGGCAATTGAAATACGTGTGACGACATCTCCCCCAAATTTTGTTTGAGGGTTCAAACAGGAAGACGTCGATAACTCTGCACCTGTATGATTGAGCTCTACAAGAGAAACAACAATGCTCGTCGTTCCAATATCAATGGCGATTCCGTATGTCTTTTCAAGATCGGGATATAATATCATAGGATCAAAAGGATACTCATGGACCTGGCCGTTTTGAACGGTGTGATATTTTTCAGCGTTAGGCAAAGTGACTTCAACATCCCCTAAAATCTCTGTTTTACAAGCCAATCGCAGGTTGTCACGTTTCTGTTTTCCCAGCACTTTATGTTCTTGATCGTTGGGCTCATTGACTTCACCTGATACGTTCACCAGGCATTTACCGCAAATTCCCTTGCCGTTACAAAGACTCTCCAACGATAAGTCCGTCTTAAACGTAGCCTCCATAATCGTTGTCTTGTATGGGACTTCAAGAACGGTTCTCCCGGGCAAAAAGGTAACTTTACACAACTTGTTTGTCATTTAATATTCTCCTAACCTGGACAAGCCAGAATCAAAAAAAATTTGATTCTTTTGCCAAAATAACACGAAAATAAGAGATAAGAATCTAAGAATTGCTACCTGAGCCAAGGTCCTTTGAATTGCGATTTTTAATATTGGCTGTATGATACCCACAGCACAAACTCCCATCATGATTGTATGAAAATCACTGATTCATGAAAAGGGGAGTAATTGAACTCCATTTCACGAAAGATGAGGACGACTTATAAAAAATTAAAAATCAATTTTCTGGG
>CAKZLA010000403.1 GCA_937124525.1 uncultured Desulfobacterium sp. | reverse complement strand
GATTGAACCCCTAAAATTTCAAAAAAGGTATCCTTGTCCAGGAGATCGGAACGTTGTAGAAGCCTGTCCCGACCGGCTGCCCCTGCTTTTGTGTGAAAGCCCATGGCAGACAGGTCCGGGGCATGGGTTTTAGAGGTGGAAACCGATTTTTCCCCAGCCTGTTGGCATCGCACAAGCACTTCTCCGGGCACAAAGTCGTTGCGCAGTCCAAGCGAATAGTGATAGTCCGTCGTTTCGGTCAGGCCCATGGCCAGGGCATACGTGGTAATGGTTTGGGTGAACCTATCCGATACTGCCTCCACCCGTACATAATAGGTTCCCTCCGACGATACCGTCAGAGAATTGACAGCCTCTCTGGAGAAAAGGGAGGCATCCACCAGGTTCCGGCTTTCATCATAAAGATAAAGATTTAAACCCGCCCGTTTTGGATTCTCTGTCATGTAAAGGGTTATATACATCCCTGTGGTCAACCTCACCAGAAAATAATCGTTATCATCACCATGCACTGCAAACCTGTCTCCATTTAGAAGGCTACCGGTGTTGTCCACATTCACGAATCCGCTGACTGTCACCGGTGCTAAAATTTCCTGTGCAGCAGCAAAGGAATTATTGGTTGAATATGCTGCGTTGGGATCGTTCACATCACTGTCCGTCACCATATGTTCAGCAGAGGTGACCGTTCCTCTGATGCTGTACGTTTCAGAGACTTTTTCCTCTTCCTCTGGAGCGGTGTCAGAGTCCCCATCTCCGCCTCCGCCACCGTTACATCCGGCTATTATCAGGATCAAGCAGATAAGAAAAGGTACTGTTTTTAATCCCATTTGATAAAAAAATATCTTCGTTTTTTGTCCAATCATTGTTTACGTTCCTCCAAGATGTCAGCTCCTTTAGTCTACTTTAAAAATAATCGTGGAATGTAAAGATATTTTGTTGTTCATGAACAAAATTGTAAAGATTTTGTAAAAATTTTGTAAAATAGTGTAGGCGAGGGAGTTGTCAGGCCTGCGTTATGGGCATTATCGGTGACGTCTTGGGTTCACACCAGCTGGCCCTTATTTCAACGGGTCAAAGTTCATGCCCAAAAAACCTAAGTTGACGCACTATACCAATATTTTCCACTTATTGCAATATTGACATGGGTTTAAGGGAAACAAAGCATCTACTCTTTACCCACGCCAGACCCCAGGAAAACACCAAGCTATCCCAAACAGGAGAGCCCCCTCTCTGTTACTCAAAAAACACTACTCCAATCCTCATTTTTTTAAATAAGGCTATCCGTCTAAAACGGGACAATTTTCAGCCTTGCTGCTGTGCATATCAAGGCTATCCAAACCGTTAATTTTACAGCTTGTCCCGGGTTTAAGGTGGGTAGCCGCCATATGCAAAACCCTCCCTCCGCCCCTGCAGCAAACCTTTATCGATGGAGTTTTCAGACTTGAAAACTGGGAACAGACCAGACTTGAGTTGATTTGAGTTAAGATGAAAGACACCTCATTTTGACATTTGTGCTGATTTTTTTTAATTCTTAAACAGAAATCGAATATATACATTTGGTTTGATTTACTTTAAGCCATAACATATAATAAGAATTTAAGTGGCAAAATATAAATAATGTAAAAAAAGAGAGAAGAGGGGTCGGCAGTTATCAACTGTATATCATTATTAATGATTCTATACCTTGTGGGGAAATATTTTCAGTCTAAACTTGGCGACGATTCAACATTTGCAGACTCCCTAACGGCTATTTTCGGTCCATTGATAAAGTTTAGCAACATTTTTTTCAATATACGCCAACTTCATTTTCCAGGAACCCTTCCCCAAAAACTGTAAATTACTTTGAGTGTACCCTTTTTAGATGATCAGAATGGAAAATATAGGGCAATCCTCACCCCCCCAGCCCCCTTAACATGATTGCAAATGCAAAAAATAATGCAAAAAGGGTACACTCAATTACTTTTGGGGAACACAAGCAATCCACACTGGCTTAAAAGGATAAAAAACATGAGTGATCCTGTTCAACTGCTTAGATTTTCCATCGCCGGTCTCCAATTTGCATTACATCTTGACTCTGTTCACAGGGTGGTGCGCTCGGTGGAGGTCACTCCATTGCCCAAGGCCCCGGAGAGTGTTCTTGGTGTAATTAATATTCAGGGCCGGATTTTTCCGGTTTTTAATATCAGAAAGCGTTTTGGGATTCCTGACAAGGAGATTGATCTGACAGATCAATTGATTATTGCCTCTACTATAAGACGGACCGTGGTTCTTTTGGTAGACAGCATAAGCGGAGTCCTAGAACGTTCAAGGCAGGAGATTACCAAAGCTGAAAAAATTATCCCGGGTACGGAATACATTGAAGGCGTAACCAAATTCAAGAACGGCATGATCTTAATTCATGATCTTGATACGTTTTTATCTCTTGATGAAGAAAAAGACCTTGAAAGTGCCATGAAAGAATAAGGACTCAATGAAAAACAATGATACACTCAATTTCAAAATCATCACTTTTCTTGATTAGTGAGTTTATCTCCGCTAATATGGGTATTTCTTTTCCCAAAGAACGGTGGAATGATCTTAAAAGGGGTATCGCGTCCGCCACCCTTGAGTTCAATCATAAAGACCCGGAATCTTTCATCCGCTGGCTCACCTCCTCACCGCTTACAAAAAATCAGATTGGGATACTGGCAACTCATCTCACCGTGGGAGAAACCTATTTTTTTCGAGACAAAAACGTTTTTAATGCCCTTGAAATGCACATTCTTCCTAAGCTGATCCACGCACGACGAAATACTGACAAACGATTACGATTCTGGAGCGCAGGCTGCGCGACGGGTGAGGAGCCATACTCCCTTGCCATATTGCTTTCAAAAATGCTCCCAGATCTCAGTGATTGGAATATCACCATTCTGGCTACGGATATCAACCCTCAATCTTTGCAAAATGCTTCAAACGGTATCTACACCAAATGGTCGTTCCGAAGTACACCCTGGTGGGTCAAAAAAAAGTATTTCATAAGAACAGAAGACGGTTATCGCAAAATCCATCCGCTGATCAAAAATATGGTCAAATTTTCAAACCTTAACCTTATGGATGATTGTTATCCCTCAATGACAAATAATATCAATGCCATGGATGTGATTTTTTGTCGAAACGTGCTCATGTATTTTTCCCCGGAATATACCAGACAGGTCATCAGGCGCATATACCGAGCTCAGGTGAATGGTGGATGGCTGGTTCTAAACCCGGGAGAAATGCCTAACAAATTTCATTCACGAT
>CAKZLA010000402.1 GCA_937124525.1 uncultured Desulfobacterium sp. | reverse complement strand
CAGGCCATAGGCACTGTTTTCAAAAATGGATTTTGGAAAGGGGTTGGGTTTTTGAAACACCATGCCCACCCGTCGTCTCAGGTTCACCACATCAATGGTTGGATCGTAAATATCCATGCTGTCCAGCAGGGCGTTTCCCTTTACACGGGTGCCGGAGATAAGATCATTCATGCGATTCAGACATCTAAGATAGGTGCTTTTTCCACAGCCTGACGGACCAATCAGAGCCGTCACCCGTTTTTCAAGAAAATCCATGGAAATATGATGAAGAGCCTGGAATTCACCGTAAAAGAAATCCAGATTCCGGGTGTGCATTTTAGTATTGTTTTCCATGGCACTATATCCTTAACTTTTTTCTCATTTTTGATCTCATGATAATTGCGGTCAGATTCATTCCAAAAACCAGCAGAATCAATACCAGGGCTGTACCATATTGAAGGGGCCGGGTGGCTTCAATGTGGGTGCCTGCGGTGGCCAGTACGTAAATATGATAGGGTAGTGCCATGACTTCATCCAGAATGGAACTGGGAAGATCCGGGGTGAAAAACACAGCTCCGGTGTACATGATGGGGGCGGTCTCTCCGGCGGCCCGGCTCAAGCCCAGTATGGATCCGGTGATGATGCCGGGGAAGGCCATGGGAAGAACGATTCTTCGAATGGTCTGCCACCGGGTGGCCCCCATGGCCAAGGAGGCTTCCCGGTAGGTATCTGGAACCGTTTTCAAGGCCTCCTCCGATGCGCCGATGATCACCGGCAGGGTCATGATCCCCAGGGTCAAGCCGCCGGCGGCCATGGATACCCCCATTTTAAGCACAATACAGAAAAAGGCCAGACCAAACAGGCCAAAGACAATGGAAGGCACCCCGGCCAAGTTATTGATCCCCAGACGAATGAGACGGACCATTTTCCCCTGGGTGGCGTATTCGTTGAGATAAATGGCCGATGCCACCCCAATGGGCAATGCCACAAGGATGGTGATAAAGCACAGGGAAATGGTTCCCACGATACAGGGAAGAATGCCCCCCTGGGTCATGGATTCCCGGGGGGCCTGGGAGATAAATTCCCATGAAATGGCCCGCCATCCCCGGGATACAATAAAATAGACCATCACCGCCAGGGCGCCACCATTAATCCAGGCTGCCATCTTGATGAGGGTGAACCACAATTTTTGTAGAAAGAGTCTTTTTTTCATGATCACAAAGATGCCTCTCCCACCTGTCGAAATCTGTGGGAAATAAAATCAGCCATCAGATTAAACAGGAATGTAAATATAAACAATACAATACCAATGGCAAAAAGTGCATGGTAATGTTCCCCCCCAAAGGGGGCTTCGGCCATTTCTGCGGCAATGCTGGCTGGCAACGGACGCACCGGGTCAAAGATGGACCCCGGTATCATGGCAGCCCCGCCAGCTGCCATGAGCACCACCATGGTCTCCCCCACGGCCCTGGACAACCCAAGGATCACGGCGGTGCAGATCCCGGACAGGGAGGCTGGGATAATCACCTTGAAAATGGTTTCAAAATGGGTGGCTCCCAGGGCAAAGGAGGCCTCTTTCAATGCCGTGGGCACAGAAAAAATGGCATCCTCTGAAATGGTGCAGATGGTGGGAATGGCCATGAATGCCAGCATCAGGGAGGCATTGAACATATTCAAGCCCACCGGGATATTGAATAATTTTTGAATAAAGGGGGCCACCACCACCATGCCGAAAAAACCAATGACCACCGAGGGCATGGATGCCATCAACTCCACAATGGGTTTTACGAATTCCGCCACCCTGTCCGGGGCAATTTCAGCCAGATAGATGGCTGTCATGATCCCAAGCGGAATGGCCATTAAGCCCGATAACAGGGTGACAGACACAGATCCGAGAATCAAGGGCAGTATGCCGAAATCCGCCGGGTCATCCGTTGGATACCAGTATTTTCCCAGGACAAACTCCTTGATGGAGACATGTTCTAAAATGGGAAGACCCTCTTTGAAGAGGAATACCATTATCAGTGACAATGCGGTGATGGAAAACAGTGCGATGAATAAAAAACTGAACTTTACACCGCTGTCGATGTGTTGACGTTTCAACGGAGTTTCTCCCTGTGGTGTTGCGTTGCACTCCCATGGAGGAGGACATTATTTTGGGGTCTTGCTTCTAATGTTACCAGCGCCACCCCAGCCCCCTATTTTATTTTTACCCCTGGCTTGGCGGGTAAACACCTATCCTGTCGGGTTCAAATGATCATCATTATTATTATTATGGGGAATCCAGTGGGGTGTGTGAAAATTGGCATTCTCTATATGACCTCAAAAGTACTTTACAGTATTTTGGAGAAAAGCCCCTGCAAATGGGGAATGCTCTAAGAAAGTGTAAAGTACTTTTGAGGATACCTGAAAATTAACATGAACATGGATTAAAACAGAGGAATGGAACCTGCGGCTTTAACCAGTTCTTGACCTTTTTTGGAAAGGATAAAAGAGATAAAGCCCATGGTATCTCCCTTGGGCCATCCCTTTGTGAACATAAAAAGACCTCTTGATATGGGGAAGGACCCGTTCAGGGTGTTCTCTTCAGACCCGGCCACACCATCCACATCCACGGCATTGATTTCTTCTGTGATATACCCCAGGCCAATGTATCCAATGGCACCGGGTGTTTTAGCAACGGCTTGAACCACGCCCCCATTGGAAGGAACAGTTAGCGCACTGGGAATCACCCGCTCTTTTTTCATGATTAAATCCTTCCATACCCCAAAGGTGCCCGAAGAGCTGTCACGGGAAATCACAACGATGGTGCCCGGGGTTCCCCCCAGCTCTTTCCAGTTTTTTATTTTACCCAGATAGATGTCCTTTAACTGGGACATGGTGAGATTTGAAATTGTGTTTCCACTATTTACCACAGGGACAATGGCATCCAGGGCAACCCTGAAAGGAACGGGATAAACCCCTTTTGTTCCAGCCAGGTCAACTTCTTTTTGTTTGATGAACCGTGAGGCATTTCCAATGTCTGCGGTGCCGTCAATGATGGCCTTGATACCGTTGCCGGAACCGCCCCCGGAGAGGGAAATTTTTACATCGGGATGTTCCGCCATATAAGCCTCGGCGGCCTTTTGTGCAATGGGAAGTACGGTGGTGGAACCTTTCATCACCAGTTCTCCTGCAAAGAGCTGTGATGATGCCATCACTAACGAAACAGAAACCAGAAGTAATCCCTTAATCATTTTCTTCATTTTTGTTCTCCATTTTTGATAAAATATGAATCCCCATGAATATCACCAGACCCATTCTTAATGAAGATTATATAACCCTTATATTAGGATTGTGTTATGATTGTGTTAAGAGAAAATTAAATAGTGGAGAGCATTTTGTTGAGCAGGTCATCCATCCATTGAATTAATCAACCTTCTTTTTTGATAACCTTAATGCATCCTGGACCGGCAAGTGTACTTTTTCCACCGGAGACAGGCTTTATGGTGATCTGTGTGCTGATTCTTTCTTTCAATGCTGGGACATGGGAGATGATTCCGATCAATTTACCGTCCTGGTGGAGGCCGGATAATGTCTCAAGCGCGGTTTCCAAGGATTCTTCATCCAGGGTACCGAATCCTTCATCAAGAAACAGGGAATCCACGCGAACCTTGCGACTGGCCATCTTGGAAAGCCCCAAAGCCAGGGTAAGGCTTACAATAAAGCTTTCACCGCCGGACAGATTCCTGGTTGATCGTATTTCACCGGCCTGATAATTGTCCACGACATTCAGCTCCAGGGGTTGCTCGTTATCCCGGATGAGCAGGTAACGGTCGGTCATCTTTGCAAGCTGACGGTTGGCATGGGATACCATGAGTTCAAAGGTCAATCCCTGGGCGAAATTTCGGTATTTTTTACCATCAGCAGACCCGATCAGTCCGTGCAGTTTTTCCCAGCGAAGGCATTCCTTTTTCTGACCGTCGATGGAGGCCTGTTTTTCCTTTATCCGTTCTTTGGCGGCCTTATTTTCGTTGAGCTTGTGGTTAAAACCGGCGATTGTGTCCCTTAGTTCTTTCAAGGTTTCCCCAAGCTCCTTGAATTGTGGCTCAAGCTCCCCAAGTGTTTTATCCGTTACCTTTTTGGCTATTTCCGTGGATAGACGTTTTTCACGATCTTTTTGTCTGGATTTGAGATCCGTCTGCCCATCATCCAGCACCTTTGCCCTTGCAGTGAGGGTATCTCTTTCTTTTGCTGTGAGCCTGGCTTGGAGAAATTGTTTCTCATTTGAAAACTCGACAGATTGAAGCGCTGTGCCAAATTCGGTTTCCAGCTTTGCAAGTTCAGTGCTCCTATTTACAATTTGTTTTCCCAGGGAATCAACAGTGGTCTTTTTGCTTGTCAATTTCTGCTGAAGTTTATCATGAAGTATCCTTGCCTGTTTTTCAGCCTGCTCGGCATGGTCAATTGCCTTATTAAGACGGAGTTCTTCATCATCTGGTTTTTTATCACCGTATAATTCCTGCCGTTCACTGGTTCCTTTGGAATATTGGTTTTTCAGGATCTCCAGGTTTTGTTGTTTTTCAGCCAAGGTACTTGTTTGCATTTCAATGACCGCATCCAGGCGCTTCAACTCACTGTTCATGTCTGAAATTTGTTTCTCAATGTCTGTCTTTTTTTTGACCTGTATCTGCCATGTTGATAGACGCTCCTTTAATGATTCAAGCAGGGAAGAGACATCAGAATCCGGGATTGTTTCAATGCCAAGCGGCTGAAGTTTGGCGGATACAGCCTGTTTTGAATTCGTAAATTCACATCGGGCCTTATCAAGACTGTTCGTCAGATCAGAAAGAGCTTTTTCGGCGGCTTTTTTATCATTGGCGGCCGCTGCTTCGAGTTTTTCGTTCTCGGTCAGATTTTTGTGGGCTGTATTTTCAACTTGTTCAAATTTTTTGATGTCAGCTTTCTGTTTTTCAGCTTTTTCTATCAGCTCTGTGAGGGATTCGATCTTTTTTTCCGTTTCATCTGGTACAGGAATATTTCCTTTTGCAAATGGATGATCTTTTGCCCCACAGAGTGGACACTGTTTGCCATCTTCCAATTTAGCCCGATGGTCTTCAAGCTCCAGGATTTTTGCCAGAAATGTCATTTCACGAAGAAGGGTTTCCTTTTCTGTTTGATATTCACGTAGTAGTCGGTCACCCAGCAGCTCGTGTAGAGCATACTTTCCTTGCCGACATTTTTTTGCCGCATCCTCCAGTTCCTGTTTTCGGGCGCTGCACTGTTTTATGCAACGCTTTTGTTCTTGCGTTGCCTGTTTGAAAGCTTTTTGGGCTTTTTTTTCTTCAGCCTCTTTTTGAACGATCTCTTTTTGTTTAAAAAGCAAATGGCCCAGCTGTTCTTCAACTCCGGCAAAGCCACTTATCAACCACTCATCCTGTGAGTGCTCCTTGAGATAACCCTGGGCAAGTTCCAGATTTTCTCCAGCCTTTGTGCGCTTTTTTTGTTCCTTGAGCCTGATCCGTTTATCGGAATTGATTTTTGCTGCATCTTTTTTGAGAGTTTCTTCAGCTTCCGAAATAGTTTTTTCCTGTAAGCTAAGGTTTTGATCCAGGGAGCGGACTTTCTGAATAAGTGGTGACCCAGCTTTCAGCTCTTCCTTGGATTTGAGTGTTCGTTGTTCAGAAGCCTTTAGAGATTCAGCCTGGTCCTTGGAAGATATTTCCAACCCAGGGAGTTTCTCTTTTTCTGTATTCAATGAGGCTTGATCGTCCGATTGCTGTTTGCGTACCGCAAACAGTGTTGCATAGTCGCCATCCAAGGTGGCTGCTTTGAGTGCCCGGGCAAGTTGTTCACGTTTTGGTTTGAATTTCTCCATGTCGGTCTGAAATCTGATTGCTTCTTCAAGGAGTTCAGTTATTTCTTTTTTTATCCCATCAATGCCGGTTAACCATGCCATGGCTTTTCCTGTTTCAGTTGATTTGGCGGCAATTTCAGTTTCTTGTTTTTGTTTGGCCCCAAGCTCCTGTTGGATCTCTTTTTCCTGATCTGGTTCAAGAATTACAATGCCGGAGGTTTCGGCCTGTAGCAGTTGCAGTTTTCCGCGCTCATCACGTAATCGTTCATGGACTCTCCGGGAGATCTCCGAATAAATTTCTGTACCGGTTATTTGTTCAAGTATCTTGGATTTTTGTTCCACATCGGCCTTCAAAAAGGTATCAAAGCCACCCTGGGCCAGCAGAATGGAACGGGTGAAACGCTCAAAATCCATGCCGGTTTTTTCTTCCACCGCATGCTGAACCCGCCTTAACTGGTGCTCAATCACCTTGCCATTTGGTCCAGCCTCAGCAATGTCATGTCGGGGACTTTGTAAATTCCCTTCAGCTTTTTTACGGGCACGGCGCTGTTCCCAATGGCAACGAAACCGGCCAGCCTGGGATTCAAACATCACTTCGGCATAGCACTCGCCGGTCTGGCGGGACATTATTTCGTTACTGGTCTTAGTAATTTTTCCAAGACGGGGCGTTGCGCCGTATAATGCCAGGCAAACGGCATCAAGGATGGTGGACTTGCCCGCACCGGTGGGACCGATCAGAGCAAAAATACCGTTGGAAAGATACTCCGGGTTTGTAAAATCAATAAACCATTGGCCATAGAGGGAGTTGAGGTTTTTAAATCTGAGTTCAAGAATCTTCATAATCAGCCCCTTTATTCTGCGTTTACGTCTTCTTCATGGAGAGATTGAATTATTTCATTATAGGATGCCGCCAGCTCCTCCCGATCTTCTTTGGGAACATCAAAGGTTTCCAGACAGCGGGTAAATACATCTCCGGTGTCCAGATCATCAAGGGTTTCATTGTCCTTTATGGTACGCATCACGCGGTCAAGAACCCGCTTGTTTTTGATCCGGCAAATTTCCATGTCAGAATCAACCAAAGCCCCATCAAGTGTTTCCCGTAAATTGCCAATGATATCGCGACCCGTATATTCAATTTCAAGCCATGCCCGGCTATTGATCAGTTTGAGCTGTTCCACCTTTGTATGGATATCATCAAGTGAGCCCACTATGCGAACCAATTGCTGGAAGCATGGCACTTGAATTTCCTGGATATTCGTGGTGGTATTGTTAAATTCAACAAAAATTATCTTTTTGTCCTGGGTTGCCTCGCCATATCCCATGGGTATGGGTGAACCGCTGTAACGAATGTGCTCCGTGCTGTCAACGGATTGAGGAACATGCAAATGCCCCAGCGCGAGATAATTGATGGAGGAGGGGAAGACATCCTCACCCACATGGGCCAGGGAGCCGACATAGAGTTCCCGGACGCCGTCTCCGTCAACGGTCTTGCCCCCGGCGGTAAAGAGATGGCCCATGGCAATGATGGGAATGCTGTCATGACCAGCTTTTTTAAATTCTGATTGTTTATGTTCCGCAATGGCACATACATCGGCATAATGGCTCTTGAGCCCTTTAATGAGCTTGGCATTTTTGTCGTCAATGGTTTCCCCGGGCGTAACCGTGCGGATATCCCTGTCCCGGAGATACGGTACCGCGCAGACAATCGCCTCGGGCAGTTTACCGTTATGGAGCACAATCACCTCGTCTTCCAGGGATTCGGTCATGGCACCCACCACATAAACATTCAGTGCCCGCAGCAGTTCTTTGGGGGCATTCAAAAATGAAGGGGAGTCATGGTTCCCGGCAATGACAACAATATGGCGACAGCAGGAGGTTGAAACCCGGCAGAGGAAGCGATAGTAAAGCGCCTGGGCCCGGTTGCTGGGTGTGCTGGTATCAAAGACATCTCCTGCGACCAGCAGCGCATCAATGCCTTTTTCCTCGATGGTCCTGGCCAACCAATCCAGAAATTCTGAAAACTCGTCATAGCGTTTTCGCCCGTATAGGGAGCGCCCCAAATGCCAGTCTGATGTGTGCAGTATTTTCATTGGCCTCCGTTATTGTAAATGAGTTGCAGAATGCCGCTTCCACATTGCGTGTCGGGCAGACTTGTTTTTTAATCTGCTTAAAAAATGATGGACTCGTAAAAAGTCCGAGGTTCCTTATTTAACTGCGATATCTTGTTGTTATATAAGGGTTTGTACGGCACATGAAGTATTGCGAATTTCATGCACCGACTTTTTGCAGGCTCATCAAAGGTAATCCTACAGCACATTCTCGATGGTATTCATCCCATTGAAATTCATGCGGTCTCTCCTTTGTTTAACAGCGTGACCTTTATGTAATCTTCCGTTGCTTCGAAAACAGGTTCGGTGCCGTTAAACTCCAACATCTTAGGGATTACTTTGGTTCTTATTCCCATTCCCCTGAAATCCACATAACCGTAATCCCTCATGATCTCCATAATAATTGTATTCCGGGTATATCTCTGGCCCGCAATCATCTTTTCAATGGTCATTGAATTTTGAAGGCTACCCGGGCTTATCACTTCAAGTCGATCTGAATAAATTCCAATTTCAATATCAACAAATCGTGTCCAATCCCGGTGAACCATGGCATTGACCAAAACTTCTCTAATGGCTTCGGCAGGATAAGAATATTGTTTCTCACGCCGAAAGTTTGCATCAATGTCATTAGCTTCCTGGGAAATAAAAGGCTCTATTTTTTGAAGAAAGCTCTCAATCAATCCTCCATCGATAAGCAGTTTACTACCCTTGGCAAAATCCCACCTTCCGACAAAAGGAGCATCTAATATTGTGTCCAGCTCGGCTTTATATTCTTTTTGCGTACTGTTGAAAGCAAGTACCCTGAGACCGCTTTGTTTTAAATATTGCCTGGGCCGCTTGCCGAACAGCACCATGCCAGCAATGGTGCACATGCCCCCGGGATCGGTTAAAAGTCCAAGGTTTGCCAATCGGTGTTCCCATTTATCCTCTGTATCCGGAATATCCGGATCATTGATAATATCCCTTAAATAATTTTCTATGCGGACCCTATCAAGATTCTTTGATGAGGTCCTGGGAACAGGCAGCATTTCGGTATGAAGCATGCCGCCTATTTCATACAGGCGCATCTGCTGTTCACGGGTGGCCAGGCGGGAAGTCGTCCCCACCCGTATGAATACTTTTTCTTCACCCTTGTGCCTTAAAACATAAGGCTTGGCATTGCCCTGGGGAAAGGTTAAGACGGCAACAATCACGCCATCATCCATTTTAACCTGTTCATAGAATGGCAGAACAACGGGGTGGACTTTTTCCGAAATTACATTCATGACCCATTCTTCTGTGTCGTCACGCTGAAGACCAGAGATTTTTCCATCATCTTCCACACCAAGAATAATCCTGCCGCCTTGAAAATTAACCAATGCAACCACCTCCTTGGCCAATTGCTCAGGGCGGATATCATCACGTTTAAATTCAATACCGGAGCTTTCACCGTTGGTAATAATCTCAAGTAATTCTGTTTTAAACATGCATCACCTCAATATCCATATTTCAATTTTCTCTGGTTAAATGCGGTACGTCCACCCTCCAGGATGTCGGCGGCCATCCCCTTCACATTATCAACATCAATGGCTCCCTGGGCGCTTTCCGGCATGCTTGCCTGGCCTTCGGATGATTCAAAAACGCCTATCCATTCTGCATCACCAAACACCGGAATGTTTGCATTATGGGTGGCAAAAACAAACTGCCGGTTGATTTTTGCACTGCGTAGTTCTGCCACAATCCGGTCGGCGATAAAGGCGTTGTCCAAATTGTCTTCAGGCTGGTCCATGATCAACGGGTCTTTGTTCTGCAAAAGTAAAAGGTGAAGGATGGCCGTGCATTGCTGACCCGTGGAAAGACGCTGCAATGGTCTGTATCGTGGTTCTCCCAAATGGGAGACATTCAATTCAATATCTATGATATCCGGCAGTTCAAGCTCCTGCATCTCCAAAACGTTTGAGAGATTCATCTTTTCCAGTGCTCCTGCCACGGTGGGCGTGACGCCCCAGCCAACCCCTTGAAGTGCGCCAGCCCCCTTTTCTATCAACGCAGCCAGCTTGACAGGGGAGAAATCTTCTGCCGTATTGATCCACCTTAATCTGCCGGCACCGACATTTTCCAGATTACAGTTTAACAGATAGTCCATGAGCGGTTGCCTGTCAGCCTCTGGTTTTACGGTCAGTCTTAATTTTTTATCCAGCTTCCTGTTAAGCCGTTTTAAAGAACGCTCAAGTTGTGAGGAACTGGTACTTCTGTGTGCTGACAATTCACTTAACAAATCGTCTCTTTTCTCTTTCAGAGCCTTAACCAGTGCTTTTTGGCTATGGGCGGCTGTCTGCCTGGGTTTTATCCTCGCAATACGTTGGAGCAATTGTTGATATTCAATCCCTATTTCCCGGCCTGATTTTCCTTCACTGGAGGGTAGATCCTTAAATAGCTTTTCAAGTTTATTTTCTTCTTTCAGGATGTCATTGGAAAGGGTTCCAAGCAACTGACCAATTTCCGTTTGGGTCCTGTCAAAGCCTTCCTGCCATTGGGCAATCAATTGTTTTGTACTCGTTTTCAGATCATCCAATTTGATTTTGACCTGTTTGAGGACGTCGGCATGTGGCAGTTTCTCCAGGGCCTTGTCACTTAAGAAAACCGTGTCAGGTAAGACATCTTTGATCTGTTCAACTGCCTGGCTTAACAATGGCAGTTCTTCGTCTTGAACCCTGCCAGCCAATCTTTTTTCTATTTCCAAAGAAGGCAGTATCTCCAGTTTTTCTTCAATTCCAAGTGTCTTGAACTGGTCAACCTGCTCTTCGAGTTTGGGCAATTGACTCAGTTCATCTTCAATGGAGGCAATAGCATCCAGTGCTTTGATAAGCTTTTCCCTGTTTTGGGATAGATGGGATACAATCTCCTGGATTTTTTCATTTCCCCCACCTGTATTCAGAAAACGGGAAAGCAGTTTTAACTGAGAATTACCATCCTGGGCAATTTCATAAATTTCGTTTTGCCCGTAAATTTCTATTTCCGGCAACAATTCTGCGGGCGTAAAGTTTGAAATCTTTCCAGCCTCATCCTTGACGCTTGCCATTTCACCATATCGGCGGGCAACCCTGTAGCGTTTACCGTTCATTTTTGAGGAACGGATGACCAGTTCAATGCGGGCTTTGGATTTCCCAATATTTTCTTTAATGATTTCAAGATACTGTTTTTTTGCATTTTTACCTATGGGTTCCAATTGGAGTGCATACCGGACACATTCAATCAAAGTGGACTTCCCGGTACCTCTCCCGCCGATGACCGAATTCAAGTGTTCCGAAAACCCTATCTGCACCCCGTCCAGGTAACCGCCGGTAATGGATAAGGATTCAATCCGGGAATAATAGGTCTCTGAAAGATCAGAATTTAAATGCACCCGGGAATCTGGGTCCTGGAACGCCAGTTTGAATGCCTCAAACCCTGGCTGGGTCATTTTAATCAAACAGGAGGCTTTGGGATTCTTTAAGGTTTCCGGGGTTTCCACATCTTTGGCATTGAGAATGGCAACAGGTGTCTCCCGTTTGTAGTCCGGTGTTTTATTTACCAATATCAGGCGGTACCCATTGCTCTGTTCCGTTTTTAAATCGTCAAGTTTCCCGGGAATCTGTGCCGCCCTGAGCCGCTCATTTTTCCATACATGAACCAATTTATGTTTCAAAATGCCGCTGGCATCGGTGCTGTGGGCGGCATAGCAAAAGCCTTTAAGCTCTTCAATCTTATCTAACAAATCATTTCCGCCGAGATTAGACGGCCATACCCCGTTTTCAGGGTCAGTAAGGCCAAGGGCACCCAGATAACGGTTCAGCTGATTTTTCGTGGTCTGTTCGGAAAACAGGCAGACAAAATGAACCTTTTCCGTTGTCGCAATCTCAAACCCGGGAAACACTATAATACCATGGGGCTCCATGACCGTGCGTATGGCATCAATCCCGTCCACATTGCCATGATCCGCAATTCCCAAAATTTTAATATTTTCTTTCTTGCAAACCTGTAATAGCTGGTGGTTGTATTCCTCTTCTGTCTGTGACTGCACCTGTCCGCGATAGGCAAGGTAACTGTATGGATTGACTTGTAGGGCGCACTTCCAGAACCTTGCTTTTGTGTATGTTTGATCCATGGCAAAACTCCTGAGTTTAGTATTTGCGCTTATTCTTGCATGATCTCTATGATTCTTTTATCCTGCTGTATGTTTTCAAGCATTTGCTGTTGGGTAAGTGCAAGGTCACTATTTTTAAAACCGGATTTTTCAAACATACTTTGAGACCTGTATCCCTGAAGACCTGCTTTTGAAGTTCCCGGATCAATGCGGTATCTGAAGCTGAGGCTCTTTTTTTTAGGCTGGCCCTTGAAACAACCCACCACGCTTTTTACAGCTTGTGTCTGATAATCCTGCTTTTTAAACTTGAGTTTCATCGGCGGACTCCTTTTTTAACCTCTGCCATAAAGAATACGCAAAGCGCATTTTTCACCTCCAAAAAGCATGACATACAAAAAAATTATTTTTCATTATTCCCGCCTTGCTTTTTGGAGGTTTCTATCTGTTTTACCGCCTTATCAAAATCGTTCAGTTCGTTTTTGGTGTCAGAAAGACGCATGGCATGGAATCTTTCGTACTCGCCTTCTGCCGATTGCTTTGCCATTTCATGGGAAATTTTTCCTGCATGATTAAGGACATCCCGGTCATTGATGGTCATAAAAGCATCCAGCTTTTTAATCCAGTCCTTCATGTGCATGGGAACTCGCCGCATGGCCTGGCCCTGGGCAAAAATCAAATATTGTTCCACAAGGTTGTTCAGGGCTGCCAGTTCGTCTTCATTGAGATAATTTTTGGCAATGATCACATCCTGCTTGCGGACTTTAGCCCCCCGATAATTGGTCAGGCCCATATTGGGTTTTTTTGCATCCACTCTGGAGTGAATAATTTCCGCCGCAGTTTGTCCGTTAATTGCCCAGTGCATTTTGTTTTGAACGGTTTTGAAAAATTGAAGACTGATATTCAGTGTGGGGTCATAATCAATGCTGGTGGCATAAATATCTGTTATTTTTTGATAAAACCGGCGCTCTGACGTCCGGATATCCTGTATGCGGCGGGTCAACTCTTCAAAATAATCAAAGGGCAGATCCGGATTTTTCAGTCGTTCATCATCCAGGGTAAAGCCCTTGATAATATACTCTTTCAGTCGTTCCGTCGCCCATATGCGGAAACGGGTGGCCACATGACTTTTTACCCGGTAACCCACGGAAATGATCATATCCAGGTTGTAATAATCAAGAAGACGCTTTACCTGCCTTTTGCCCTCTTTTCGAACTGACAAGTATTTCTTGTGAGTTGACTCAGGAGCCAACTCTTCTTCTTCATAAATGTTTAAAATATGCTGGCTTATATTCTGCTGGGTTGTTTGAAACAGCTCGGCCATCAAAGGCTGGGTCAGCCAAACGGTTTCATCTTCAAGGCGAACATCCAGTTTCAATGTCCCGTTTTCAGCCTTATAAACCAGAAACTGTCCCTTTGCCTGCTCTATCTCATGTTTTTCATCTCTTTCGCGGTCGCTCATATCGTCTTCACCTCGGTGTGCGGATTCATGAGCTTGAATATCTGCTCCACGTTGATCTTCACGCTGTCATTTTTAAATCCGGAATCCCGGAAAACCACCCGGCGGGGCTGATGACCGGCAAGTTTTTTACAAAAATCTTTGGTGATCTGACTGTTTTTCTCACAACAGGCGGCAAGTGCGTTGTCATCCACAAAAAACATTTCACGCTCGGAGATATTTTCTCTGGTGATTGACAGAGTCAGATCCACACGCCGGTTGAACTGATTTCTTTTTTTTATCCGGATTTCCAGTTTACTTGCCTCCCCTCTTTTATTCGTATCTGATCCACTCGCAACGCCAGACCATCTTGTTACATTCGGTTAAGCAGGATTAAAGGTATATAGGTGGGATGGAAAAATCAAGTTTTCTTTCCAGACTCACTTTAGTCAGCCTGGGTATTGGCTTTTGGTACCCATTAAAAAAACATGCATTTGCCCATGTGGTGGCTCTGATTCGATGCGGATGATCCGGCTGTAGAACCGGAGACTTTTTGATAGGAGGAGATTTGATCGCAGAAAATTACTGCCATGGGAGGAATCTCTCCAAGGATGGCCCGGGGGCCATCCTGTGGAAAGAGATAAGGAAAGCGAGGATAGTATGAATCAGCCGGTGATTTTTTGAATATACGCTCTTAGTGACCGGTCAAGATCCGGTTCAAGCAGGGTCTCTGGGGCCTTGGCCAGAATTTCCTTGTATTTTTTATTGGCGGTGGCCACCATATCAGGTGAGCCTTTGGCCTCCCAGGCATCATGGGCGTCCCAGTCTGAGATGCTGGGAGACCACATGCTGCGGCAGGCTTTGAAGGTACTTGGATGGGTCAGATAGGTACCACCGGGTCCAATCTCCCGGATGATATCTGCTGCCAGGGCTTCGGTGGAAAAGGCAATCCCCTCTTTAATGCGCAGGGCCCGGCTGATGATCTCCTGATCAATGATCATCTTTTCATAGGAGATGGTCATCAATGCATCCAGGGTCCCCACGCACTGCACGCCGATGTTGGCACCGCTTAATACCCCCATCATGAGACTCATCATGGTTTCATAGCCCGCTTGGCAATCCACTGCCTTGGAGTGGGTGATGCCGCACATGGTGCGGGTGGGAAGATGGTAGTACTCTCTTCCCATCTGGATATTGGGGGTGTTGATGAGCATGGCCTCCGGGGTTCCTGCTGCAAAGCTGCCGTTTTTCATATACCCTGTGGTGGAGGCCGTGGCATACACCACCGGTGCCCCGGGCCGGGTGAGCTGGGTGAGCACGATGCCGGCCAGAAGTTCCACATTCTGGAGTACCGCCGTACCCAGAAGACTTACGGGACCGGAAACACCGGCCATTATGCAGGGGGCCAGCAGGGTGATCTGGTTTCTTTTTGCATAGGCCATGATGGTTTCAACGGTTTCCGATGCATACCCAAGCGGGGTCAGGGGATTCACCAGCACACCTGCCACATGGTGGGATTCCAGAAAATCCTTTCCCCCGAACACAATCTCCAGCATCTCGAAATTCTGTTCCACCTTTTCTTTGTCAAAGCAGAACCCGATGAGGGGTTTGTCGCTGTTTTTTACTATTTCGTAAAGCATATGAAGATGCTTTTTTTCCGGGTCCACATCGCTGGGGTCCACGGGAATGGTGCCGTTGAGATGGATGTGTTCCCCGGCCTGACAGATCTTCATAATATTGGCATAATCTTCCAAAGTGGCTTTGCGACGTCCCTTATCCAGGTCCTGGACAAACACCGGCCCCACATTGGGCTGTACCAGAAAGCCTTCTCCAACCACCTTGCTTCTGGACGCATTACGCCCCGTCCAGGGAAAGGTGCTGGGACAGGTTTCAAGGGATTTGTCAACCATGGCCTGGGTGATAAAAACGGTTTCTCCATCCACCTTTGCGCCATGGTTTCGAAACAATTCCAGGGCCGTCTCACAATGGAACCGAATACCGGTTTTTTCCAGCACCGCCATGGATGCCTGGTGAATGGCGTCAAAATGTTCTGGAGAAATGACTTCCAGATGATTGTTGAGTGGCATAATAATATCCTTGTGTTCTCTTTATTTTTTTAAAATCGGGTTCAGCATTCCCGGTGCTACTATTCTTCATCCGCCGCCTGTTTCAACAGTTTAAACAGCGACACCGCCATCATGATGGTAATGATGGCAAAGGGGGCCCCGGCAATGATGGCGGCCTTTTGAAGTGCCTGGAGACCACCGCTTGCCAGAAGCACCATGGCAAGGGAACCGATGAAGGCCCCCCAGATGAGTTTCATGGGGGTTTTGGGTTCTGTATCACCTTTGGACATCTGCATGGCCACAAAAAACGAGGCGGAATCAGCAGAGGTGATCAAGAAGATGATCAGGTTGATAAACACAATAAATCCCACCAGGGTTCCCATGGGATAGGTGGACAGCAGCACGTAAATGCCGGAGCCCATGTCGGCCTTTAATGCGCCGGCAAGATCTGCGGCACCTGAAATCTGGGCATGCTGGGCAGCCCCTCCCACAATGCTGAACCAAACAATGGCCACCAGGGTGGGTACGGCGGTGACGCCGATGACAAATTCACGAAGGGTTCGTCCTTTGGAAATCCGCGCCACAAAACCGCCGCAGAAGGGACCCCAGGAGATCCACCAGATCCAGTAGAAAACCGTCCACCATCCCAACCATTGCCCTTTGGTGGCTGTGGCATCGGTCCAGAAGCTCAGAAGGGCGAAATTGCTGATATAACTGCCGGCGGTCTGCACCGTAAGATTTAAAAGTTCAATGGTGGGGCCGGAAAAGAGAATAAACAACCCCCAGCAAAAGGCGATGACAACATTAATGGTGGAAAGATTTTTAATGCCCTTGTCAATGCCGGAAATGGCGGAAATCACATAGGCGGTGATAAGAAAGGCCATGAAAACCATCTGTCCACCGGTGCTTAGACCGGCACCAAAGATGTGTTTGATACCGGCATTAATGCTTATAATTCCAAGTCCAAGGGCCGTGCTGACCCCGGCAATGGTGGCAAAAGCAGCCAGGATTTCCACAAGCCTGCCAAAGGCACTGCCGATTATTTTATCGCCAAAAATACCATACAAAGAGATGGAAACATTCATGGGTTTTCCCATGCGGTAAGCGGGAAAGGCAATGGCCAGGCCCACCAGGGCAAAAATGGCCCAGGCATGGAGTCCCCAGTGCATGACCCCGATCTGGATGGCGATTATTCTGGCAGCCGGGGTCTGGGATTCTGCAAGGTAGGGGGTGTTCATGTAATGCATGATGGGTTCCCCCACGGCCCAGAAGGCATATCCCACGCCCACACCGCAGCTGAAGAGCATGGCAATCCAGGCAAAATAACTGAATTCCGGCTTGTCATCGGCTTTACCCAGTTTTAAATCACCGTACTTTCCAAAGGCCACCACCATTATCACAATAAAGTAGATGGCCACTGACAAAATAAAAAACCAGCTGAATCGGCTGGTGATCCATGCCTGGATACCTGACAATCCCCCGTCAAAGCTTGCCGGTGCCACAAAACCGTAAACCACTGCAAAAAGGGTGATGATGGCCGTTACCCAGAAGATGACAGGATCAAAGGGCCCCAGATATCTGGCAAGACCGCTTTCTGTATTTTTCCGGGTGGTGGACATGGATGATGTTGTATTTGACATTATTATTTTTCCTCCGGGGGGTTCATTGTACCTGTAGCCACTTTTGACGTAACGGCCCTTTGAATAATCGCCATGGGCAGACCAAGGTGATTTGGCCTGGCCCGGATGATTCCCCTTAATTTTGTTTTTGACTGAGCAACTCGGTGATTTTCAAAATACCGTCCTGGGCGTCCTCTGCATAGGCATCAGCTCCGATGCGGGCAGCCCAACGGGGAGTGACTGGGGCACCACCCACCACGGTGAGGAAGCGATCCTTTAACCCCGCTGATTTCAATGCCTGTTCCAGCCGTTTCTGCTGGTCCATGGTGGTGGTTAACAGCGCGCTGGTGCCTATGGCATCGACATTTAATTCCACAGCCTTTTCAATAATGGTATCCACGCCCACATCCCGGCCGAGATCATATACGATGAATCCATTGGCCTTCATCAACGACACCACAATGCATTTTCCAATGTCATGGACATCTCCCTTTACCGTGGCAATGAGGACCGACGCCTTTTTAGCTTGACCCGTGGTCTCTTTCTGGGCCAGGGCTTCATTGACCATGTCCGTTGCCACCTTCATTGCATCGGCGGCCTGAATAAGTTCCGGTAAGAATAAAGTTCCCCGGCTGAACTGGTTTCCCACTTCGGCAATGCCGGGGATCAATGCCTTGTCCATGAGCTCCAGGGGATCTTCTCCCGATGCCAGCACAGAGGTGGTGATCTCCCGGATGCGCTCCATATTCTGCACCAGTATCATTTTTTTCGCATCTTCAAGGATTTGTTGGTCTATCATGAATGGTTACTCCTGGATATTCGTTGCTTTTCACCGGCCTCTCCCCTGAAAGGAGTGTCTCCATGGAGAAGCCACTCCTGACAAAAAAGAGGGAGAATGTCGGCAGATTTAAATTGTTATGTTGGGTCCTGTCTCTAAGTTCGAGTATTTTTGAATGGGTTCAAGCAGGCTTCCACACAGGAATTCCCAGCTCCTTTTCCGTCTCTTCCACAATGGATCTCAATTTTACGAGAACCTCATGGGGAAGGGGATCTGGATGGTGGGTTTCCAGCAAACGCCTGGCTTCTTTTATGGCTCGATCATACAGGGTGGGACAGCCTTCTGCCTCCCATTGGGAGCGGACCTTTCGATCCATTAGTTTGGGCTGGGACTGGATTCTCATGTTCTGGAAGGTATTTTTGTGGCTGAGAAAATCTTTAAAGGGACCGACCTCCTTGATCACGTCCACGGAAAGGGTTTCATCATTCACTGGAATACCCATTACAACATGTTTAATCATCTTTGCAAATTCATTGTCCATGACCAACTGGCCATAATCAAATGTCATGCCACTTTCGAGCATTCCCAGACCATAGATGAGGTTGGCACCTGCCAACGCCGCCGTCATGGCCGTAAGGGTTTTTTCGTGTCCGCTCTGGGCATCTGATGTTTTTGAATCGCCCTAACCACCGGCGACCCAGGTGGGAAGACCATAGTAGTTGCCAAGTCTTGCCACTGCGGCATTTATCATGGAGCATTCCGGGGTACCAACGGATGCAGAGCCAAATCTTAAGTCCATGGCAGTGGTGGAGCTGCCGTATATCATGGGGGCCCCTTTAACGGTGTTCTGGCCCAGGACAATCCCGGCCAGTACCTCGGCGTTGTGGGTCACCATGGTGCCAGCAAGGTTCACCGGAGAGGATCCCCCGGCCATGGCCATGGAAAGCACATTAACGGCCAGGCCGTGCCGGGCCCCTTCCATGATGATTTCGCAGGTATCACGAACCAGCTTCAGCGGGCTCACAGGACAGGTATTAAAGGAGAGAATGGGTCGTCGTCGTAGTTCTTCCACACCCCCTACCACGGCGGCGGCCATTTCTGCCAGTTTTTTTACGAGAAACCCGCTGATGGGGCCAATAAAACAATGCTTGGTGGTATTGGCCAGAAGCACCTCGGCATTGTGAAGGGGTGCCACTGCCTGGTCCACATCATGGGCACCCACAGCCCTCAAGTTTACATCAATTTCATCCATGGAATCCACCATTCTGGCGGTCATGGCCACGTCTTCCTTAGTAGTTGCCCGGAGTTCACCTGTGTCAATGTCCACAATTTTGATACCCTCACCAAAATTGGTGAACCCCACACGATTGCTTTCCATCACAAAGTCGTTCTCCGGTTTTCGTCCGGCCAGGAGAATTTTTGAAGGTGCTGAATTAATTGCCTCCTCAATCATAAACGGAGGAAATTTCGCAATTTTCTTTTCCCGATCAACGGTGGCTCCTGCACCTTCAAATACATCCAGTGCCGATTCATCTTCCACAAAGATACCGGTCTCCTTCATCACCTCAAGGGTTGCCAGATGGATTTGCTCAAGCTCGTCGTCGGAGAGCATATTGAGGTTGAATCCCCCAGTGGATCGCTTTCCTGCATGCAGATTACGTCTCATTTATCTTCCTTTTTCCATTTGTGAAATTGGTCCCAGGTCGAAAATGCCCTGGTAAAAATGGGCCTGTGTGTTTATTCATAAATTTGAGTATGATTTCTCCTTTTCGGCCAATAGAAGTGTTGCCCTGCAACTCACCTGATTAACACCAAACGTTTTTGCAATCTGATCTTTAATATAGCAAAAGACATGCCAACAATTTGACGTGATTGAATAATTATAAAAAACAGTATGTTATGTTGCGAGGGACTCTGTTTTGCGTCCATCCACTGATGAAATAATAGGGTCGGTATCGACTCAAATTGGAAAAAACATCTTAATTTCAGATGGTTACTTTGAGTCGATAGCATATTTAATGGTATGGGTGTGTAGGGGCCTTATTTTATTGGGTTTGTGATTGATATTAGTCGATATCAACTCAATAAATATTCGTCATCTCATCCGTTTTTTATCTTTTAATACCTTGGAAAGATCATGCTTTTTGAGTTTTCGCATTACCTGGGACTGGGTCATCCTGAGGTGGGAGGCAATGGCCCTTGTGGTCTTACACGTTTCCATGGTCCGGGTCAGAATTTCCCTTTCAAAATCCATTACCATGGCATCAAAATTTTGCTGGCTGTTATCGGGATCAACGGGGTATTTTCTGGCAAGTCCCCGGGGTGTCATGGCAGATGCCGAGTCATCAAGGATGGTATCCATCAAATTGGTTTCACTCATGACAACGCTTTTCTTGATGGCATTCTTTAATTCCCGGATGTTGCCGGGAAAGGGGTAAGACTGAAGTGTTGCAAGCCCCTTGGGAGAAATTCGCCGCCCCATGCCATAGGCTTTATTGTATTTTTCCAGGAAAAACATGCTCAACTCAAGGATATCCTCGGGCCTTTTGCGAAGGGGGGGAAGGGTCAGGGTAAAGGTGTTCAACCGGAAAAAAAGATCCTGCCTGAAGTTCTTACGGTTAACCTGGTCCACCAGGTCAACGTTGGTGGCAGCAATGACGGTGCAATCTATTTTGATGGGATTTAGGCCACCCAGATGAATAATTTCCTTGTCTTCAAGACATTTAAGAAGTTTGGCCTGGACAGATTGGCTCAATTCCCCCAACTCATCCAGAAAAAGAGTTCCCCCCTGGGCCATCTCAAAAAGTCCGATTTTGCCCTGGTCCCGGGCCCCGGTAAAGGCTCCCTTTTCATAACCGAAGAGCTCGGCCTCAAGAAGGGTTTCCGGAAGGGCCGCACAGTTAATCTGGACAAAGGGGCCTTTTTTATTGAGACTGTTTGAGTGGATGAATTTTGCCAGCAAGCCTTTGCCCGTTCCCGATTCTCCAAGGATAAGAATGGTTGAAACACTGATTTTGGATAATTTCAACGCCGCCACCAGTACATCCTGCATCTCTTTACTCTCTGCAATGATTTCCTGTTCCCGGAGCTCTTTGAGATTCAGGGCCGTCAAGGCCTCTTTAATACGTTTGCTTTCTCCCCTTGCCTGTTCCAGTTTTTGTTGCAACTGGTTTAGCTGTGTCAGATCCCGCTCATTGACAATGACCATGGAAATATTTCCATCTCCATCAAACACCGGCGTGGAGGTCACCAAAAGGGATCGATCCGTTCGCAGGGCCTTTTGCATCATGGTCACAGGGCGACCTGTTTGAAAGGCTTTCCGGGTCACCGAGACATCCACAACCCCGGAGCTGATAAGCGCCTTGTAGTGCTTTCCCACCACTTCTTCTGCCCGAATATCCAAAAGAGCTTCGGATTTGCGGTTGATACGACTAACCGTCCCATCCCCCTCAATCACCCAGATGCTTTCCGACGAACTGTCCAGAATGGATTCCAGCTTTTGGTTGGTATTTTTTAAATCCAGGGTTTGTGTTTCAAGTTCGGCCTGGAGAACCTCCCTGGAGTGGTAAAGGGCAGCTTCCATTTCCCGTTCCCGGGTGATGTCCATGTGGGTGCCAACGATTCTGGTGGCTTTATTCCCCTCTTTTTTTTCAACAACAATGCCCCGGGCACAGAACCAGCGATATTGTCCTGTTTTTGTTTTTAAGCGGTATCTGGATTCATAGGCTTTACAGGTATTATTAACAGCGTCATTGAATCGTGCAATGGCATCGGCCCGGTCATCGGGGTGGAGCATCGCTTCCCACATTTCTAAAGTGGGGGGAAATCCCTCGTTTTCAAATCCTAACATTTCATAATAGCGGGGGCTTAAATACCCCTTTGATTTTGTCAGATCCCAGTCCCACATTCCATCCACTGAGGCTGTCATGGCATAGTCAAGGCGATCTATCTCATGTTTTCTGGCGGTGATATCGTGGACAATGGAGATCATGGCAACCATTTTATGATGATGATCCAAGACAGAGGCGGTGTTTATGAGGGTCCACAGTTTTTTCCCACCGGGCTGGAGAATGGTGGCAAAGATGTTTCTGGCCAATAGACGATATTTTGATCCTAATTCATTTCGTTTAGGAGCAATCAGGGTGCTGTAAGGCTTTTTTTCAGGATAGAATATTTTCCCACCTTTCTTGAAAAATCCCTGGGTAAATGTTTTTCCCACAAGGTTTTTCCGGGAAACCCCCAGAAGCTCTTCCATGGCCGGGTTGGCAAATATAACGGTATTGTCCAGCGTGCTGGTGATAATAATTCCCTGGGGGGCCTGGTCAACGGCGGCATGGATCAATTCGTTATTTTTCACAATCCTCTTTGAAAATACAGGCTTAGCCTTTTGCCAATTCTTTTCGATCTTTTTTCTGCTTTTTTGCCAGAGTTTTCAAGGCCCGGGATACCTCTGCCTGGCCTTTGAGTTTTTCAGCAGCGGCGTCATAATAATGCATGGCACGATCCACCAGAGCCAGGGCACTTGGGGTAAAATTTTTGGTGTCCAGGTCAGATGTTTCCCGGTTTTCCAGGAGAAAGGGTCCCCGGGTAAAATCCTGGATGGTCTCCAGAATCATCTCTGTGACGTTCTCCCGGCGGACCCGCTGCACCTCTTTAATCCGTTTGCCAGCGCTTTTTGCCAGGGAATTTGCCACGGCATGATACTCTGCACAGGCCGGATTCTCTGCCGCATGGGCAAAAAAAACCATCTGCTCCGTTTCCATCTCCTCGGCAAAGCCAAGGATGCTGCCAAAATTAATCAGGGGCATAATAACCTCTTTTCGTTCAAATCTGTATTGTTTTTCAGATTTATTTTAGTTGATGGTCAAATTTTTGTATTGCCAGGTACCCAGAAGGGGCAGGCTGAAAAGCTTGAACATCGAATTTTAAAAAATCCCGGAACCGAAATAAACCGGAACCGGGAAAAAATGCTGGAGCTTTCTGGAAAATTCACAGTAAGCCCAAGAATAGCATAAAAACCAGAGAGATGAACCTAAAAATATCGTTCAATGACCACTTTGGTGTCGGTGAAAAATTGAAAAATTTCCCTGCCATGACCTTTGATGTCTCCAAACATGGAATTGCCGGACCCGCCAAAGGGGAAAAAACTCATGGGGGCGGCAATGCCGATGTTCACTCCTATCATGCCAGGCGCTGCTCTGTATCTCAACTCCCGAACCGCCTTGGCGTTCTGGGTGTAGATGCAGGCGGCATTGGCAAAGTTCCGGGTGTTAATCAGTTCAATGACATCTTCCAGGGTTTTTGATCGAACAATGCTCACCACCGGTCCGAAGATCTCCTCTTTGGCAATGGTCATGTCCGGGGTAACATTGTCAAAAATGGTGGGTCCCACAAAGAACCCCTGGGGGTAACCATCCACGGTGCAGTTACGGCCATCAAGGATGAGGTCAGCCCCTTCTTCAAGGCCTTTTTCAATATAGGAAAGCACCCGTTCTCTGTGTGCCTGACTCACCACAGGACCCATGGCTGTGTTTTCATCCAGGCCATTGCCGATCTTCATTGCCCGGGTGCTGGCCACAAATTTTTCAATAAAGGCATCGGCTCCATCACCCACAGGGGACAGGATGGAGCCAGACAGACAGCGCTGGCCTGCACATCCGAAAAAGGAGGTGATCAACGAGGGCATACCGGCATCCACATTGGCATCGGGCATGATGGCCACAATGTTTTTGGCGCCGCCCAGGGATTGAACCCGTTTTCCCGTTGCCCCGCATCGTTCATAGATATACCGGGCCGTGGGGGTGGAGCCCACAAAGGAGACACCCTGGACATCGGGATGGTCCAGTATGCCATTGACCACATCCCGGGAGCCGTTCACCATATTGATCACCCCTTCGGGGAATCCCACCTCATCAATGACCTCAAAAATTCGGTTCTGGGTCATGGGGACCTGCTCCGAGGGTTTCAGTACATAGGTGTTGCCGGTGACCAGGGCATAGGGAATAAACCACCAGGGCACCATGGCAGGAAAGTTATAGGGGGCAATACAGGCAAAAACCCCCATGGGCTGCCGATACAGGGAAGAATCAATACCCCTTGCAATGTCTTCCAGGCAATAGCCTGTCATCATGGTGGTGACCCCGGTGGCATGTTCAATGTTTTCGATCATGCGCCGGACTTCGCCCCGGGATTCATCAATGGCCTTGCCCTGCTCTGTGGTGAGCACCCGGGCAATCTCCTCAAACTCATCCTCAAAGGCTTCCTTGAGACGGAACAGATATCTGGATCGGGCCAGGGGGGCAGTTTGCCGCCATTCCGGAAAGGCCTCCACAGCGGCTTTAACGGCCAGGTCCACATCCGCTTTGTTTCCATGGGGAACCGTGGCAATCTTTTCTCCCAGAACAGGGTTCCAGATATCTCCTGAGACATCTGAGCTGGAATCCACCCATTCACCATTTATATAATTTTTCATCACCTGTATGCTCATTTTTATCTCTCCTACTTTAATTGATGATCAGGTTTTTCCCATCCATACTTTGCCGGAACAGGGTCTTGTTTTATGGGTGTGCTATGGTCTTACAATTGAGCCAGGCTCTCTGCCAGCACATCCACCAGGTTCAAAATATCCTCCCGTTCGACGCAGATGGGGGGATTAATGCGAAGAATATTGCCGTGCACGCCCCCCCGACCCACAATGACCCCTTTTGCCTTGGCACTTTCGGCCACCTGCATGGCCTGGTCAGCGGCTGGTTCTTTGGTGGTCCTGTCCTTGACAAATTCAATGCCCCGCATGAGACCCCGTCCTCTGAAGTCTCCGATCACATCATGTTTTTGCATTAATGCACCCATTTTGTCTTCCAGCAGGTTCCCAAGCTCCATGGCGTTTTCCATGAGCTGATCCTCCTTAATAACCCTTAAAACAGCCCGGCCAGCAGCACAGGCCATGGGATTGGACCCATAGGTGTTAAAGAATTTTTTCTCGGCCATGGCCTGGGCTACCTCGCGTCTGGCCACAACTGCGGCCAGTGGGTACCCATTGCCGATGCCCTTGGCCATCACCACAATGTCCGGGGTGACGTCGTGGGCTTCAAATCCCCACATGTGAGAGCCCATACGGCCAAATCCCGTCTGAACCTCATCAACGATGCACACACCGCCAGCGGCACGAACCCGCTCAAAGGCCCCTTTAAGATAGCCGTCGGGCATGGGAACCACACCACCAAACCCCTGGACAGGCTCCACAATCAGACCTGCAATGGCCCCCGGGGTGGAAGACCGGATGGTGATATCAATCTCATCCAGATAGGGGGTCACCGTGGCACCGTGGGCCCCCCGGTATTGATCCGGGTTATGGACATGGATAATCCCAGGACTGGAAGGAATATTATGACGACAGGTGCCAATGCCGGTGAGGGACATGGCCCCAAAATGCAACCCATGGAAACTGTTTCGAAGGGAGAGCAGATCAAAATTGCCGCTGTAAAGACGGGCCATAAGCATGGCCAGATCATTGGCCTCGGCACCGCTGTTGACAAAATGGGCCACCCAGTCCTCCCCGGGGGGCAAAGTTGCCACCAGCTCTTGGGCAAAATGGGCAGGCACAGCCTGGTAATACATGGTGGTGCAATGCACCATTTCATCAATCTGTTTTTTGGCCTCGTGGTTCACCAGGGGATGGTTGTGCCCCACACTGATGCACAGATTCTGGGCCAGGCAATCAAGATACTTTTTGCCGGTCTCGTCCCAGACATATTGCATACTTGCTTTTTTCAGCACAACGGATTTTTGAAACGCCGTAAAGGTTGCCAAAGAGGGCGACATGTATTTGTGTCGTCTGTCCAGGGTGGCTTGGTAATCCCAGTTGGTTTCAATGGGTTTGTAGTGATTCATTGACAATCTCCTTTTTCACATTAACCCGCTTTTTCTTTTAAAGCGATTGACACAGTTGATGTCCATGCCCATCAATCTTGCGATGTTTATTTTTGCCGCCATGCTGTCTGTGCTGCCCTGACCTTCGGATAATCGGAAAATGTTGAGGTCCTCCCTCACTTCTCCCATGATCACTGGATCATTGATATCACAAACAGACATGCCAAGCTTATCGGCCACAACCTTTTTTGCCGCATCAATTCTCATTCCCCGGTTCAGTTGCAGACGTGCCACCAGATCTCCAGCAGTACGTACTCCGCCCATTCCCGAGGTGAGTGCATGTGCAGCATGCATTCCGTATGGATCGCCGACGCCAACCTACAGCCCATCAAGCTTGCAGATCTCTATGTGGGCCTTGCTGGCCTTGGAAAGGGATCCCACCGGCGGGGTCAGTGTCAAGGGTACCCCGCACACCCCCATGCCAAGATTGGCATGGACTGGAATATCCGATGCCTCGGAAGCGGCCTTGCAAAAGGCCACTGAACGTGCTGTGTTCCAGGGCAGGGATTCACTGGTGACAATATTGATGGCCGGACCGAATATGGTGGCCCCGGCCTGCTGGGCAAGCCTTACCTGATCCTGGGGATAGAGCCCGGCAAGGCGGGTGCCTTCCCAGAAAAGATCTCCGTGCATGCCCAGAACGAATTCACCGGCCATGCCCATTTCAATGCCTATTTCAGGATATTTTGCTCTCAGGATTTTGACGGCCTTGAGGGCGGCCAGAAAATCTGCATCCCCTGCGGCCCCCACGGTGTCAATATTGATGCCATCAACGCCACCTTCGTACATCTCCGATGCCACAAAGACCATGTCGCTCACGGCATATTCGATGGCCTCTTCATAGGCCTGGCGTGCCTCATCAATTTTTCCCATGGGCAGGAGGTCCGAGGGGTTAGGGCAGGGGCCATCGGGCTGGCTGTACAACCCCAGATTGGGCATGCCGCCATAAAATACCGGTGCCACTGTGGAATTTAATAAGAGATCCAGATCCGGAAGTTCAAACCCCACAATGGGTTTCACCGGCTTAAAGCTGTAGTCAATGTGCTGGAGTTCCAGGGTATCTGCCCCCATGGCCCTTTCAAACACCTGGAGGGATTGGACCCTGTCAATGACAATGTGGGCCCGCCGGATCTTGGAAGACATGCCGTCGTAGGTCATGCATACTTCCTTGCCCGATTCCACCCCCATGATTTTATCCTTACATTTGAAGATATCAAATATATGCTGGATTTCATTCTGGGACAGTGGTGGAATATTTCCACGGTCCACGGCATCCTGCACCCCGGCCTCGATGTCCTCCCGGACCTCATCCTGGGTCATTTCAAGCTTATACCCATCGCCGGTGCGCGTTAAAATTTTTTCCATTTATCTCTCCTTTATCAAAATCAACTTTTGTAAAGCTCTATAATCAAAGTTTTGGGGGGCTGGCTCATTCCCAAAGAGTCTTAATGAGAGCCAGTCCATTCATGCCAAACGGTAGATTGCAGTCTGCGTCTGTAGTCAAGGGAGATTATTACCCTGAATCATGCCAGTTCCTGTTTTGCAGGTTTTGAATGCCTGGGGATCTGGATGGTAGATATTAATAGCAACAATTATGCCAAATTTTAAAAATGGGGAGAGTCGGAGGGAAAGTGATTGATTTTAAAACTTTTATTTGTTCAATGTCCATTTAAAAAACATTGAAGTGATTCTGTTGTTTTGAGTTGATTTAAACTCTAATGTATTGAAAACCATTTAATTCATGATGTTTGCAAAAAGAGTTGATTTGGTGTCAATACAACATACTGTTTTTTATTTAAAAAATAGGTATTTGGGGCTGAAGAGTCAATATCAACTCTAAAAAATGGTGTTGTCTCTATTGTTCCCCCGATGGGGAATTTTATAAGAAACTCCGTCCAACGATTTGTAATAACTGGAGTTTCGATATTTGTTGTGGCAGGCAAGATCCCCAATACGGTCTGCCCGTGGCTGTTGGACGTCAATTACTTTGTCCGGTTCGCGTCAATTATCTTGTCCGGTTTTCCTAAGATGTTAAGACAAGAAAT
>CAKZLA010000401.1 GCA_937124525.1 uncultured Desulfobacterium sp. | reverse complement strand
GTAATTGTTTGACCAGTGCCCCGTATTCGCGTATTTGGGACGGCGTACACCATACGAATGCTATGTGAGCAGGCCAAAATAGGTGAATATGGGGCACTGACCGAATATCTATAAGAGTTGTACATATTGTGAATGGTTTGTAAAGGGAAAATTTTTAAAATTATCCGGGCACATGCCCCGGAATAGGAGGTGGTATGTCTGCGGATAACCAATATATGGCTCTGGCGTTGAAGGCTGCCGAGGTGGCTCTGGAGTTGGGAGAGTTTCCGGTGGGGTGTGTTATTGTGCGGGGGGCGGATGTGGTGGCCACCGGGGCAAGGCGGGGTACCTCTGATGGGGGAAAAAGAGCCAGTGAGCTTGACCATGCCGAGATCCTGGCGTTGCGGCGCCTGGAGTCGTTGGATGTTGACCGGGATGACTTGACCTTGTACTGCACCATGGAACCTTGTCTTATGTGTTTTTCCGCCATTATGCTATCGGGGATAAAAAAAGTGGTGTTTGCCTATGAAGATGTTATGGGGGGAGGGGCCAGATGTGATCGGGGACGTCTGTCTCCCCTGTATCGTGACTGCGGTATTAAGGTGGTTTCGGGGGTGATGCGTGGAAAAAGCCTGGATCTTTTTTACCGGTTTTTCAGTCGCTCTGAAAATGTGTACTGGAAGGGTAGCTTGCTGGAGGAATATACCCTGGAGCAGGGGAAACTTTCCCCGGAGGCAGCAATATAAATAAATAGTTCTTGCAATTTTTAATAAAGTTTATATAATTACCCGTTGATTAACATAGAATTTGATAGAGGTTGTGGATACGACAAAAAAACAGAGGAGGTGTGGGATAGCTAGGCAGAGCAACCGGGACAGGATAAATATAAACAGGGGTATCAGGGCTGAAGAAGTGCGAGTTATCGGCGCTGATGGAGAGCAGATAGGCGTCATGCCCATACGGAATGCCCTTGAAAAGGCTGCTGAGCATGCACTGGATCTCGTGGAAGTCTCACCCAATGCAGCGCCGCCTGTGTGTAAAATAATGGACTATGGGCGGTATAAGTATGAATTGACCAAAAAGCTGCAGGAAGCCAGAAAGAAGCAGAAAACATCCCAGATTAAGGAGATCAAGGTCCGGCCAAAGACAGATACCCATGATCTTGAGACAAAGGTCAAGCATATTGAGAAGTTCATTGGCAACAATGACAAGGTCAAGGTGACCCTGGTATTCAGGGGGCGTGAAATCACCCTTGCCAAGCAGGCCAGGCTTGTTCTTGAAAAAGTAGCCCAGATGACCGAAGAGTTTGCCCAGATCGAACAACATGCAAAGTTTGAAGGTCGGACCATGACCATGATCTTGTCACCCAAATGATTTAATACTTAGTGGGGACTGCTCTGATTTTCTATTTTTGTCAAGATATCCAGGATATCTGTTGAAAAAATAAATTCCTTTCTGAAACCTCGATGGGGCATCTGCGCCGTCGGATGGGTTTTTCAGCGTTGGGATCAAAATGTGTTTGAATCCGTATGGTGGCGTGGTGCGCCCAAGGGCGTCCTTTGCTGCCATATCTTTTTTAGAGTTAAATGTGTACCAGGGAGATATGAAATGCCTAAGATAAAAACCAATCGGGCGGCTGCAAAGCGTTTTAAAAAAACAGGAACAGGAAAATATAAATTCAGGAAATCACATGCCAGCCATATCCTGACTAAGAAAACAACAAAGCGGAAAAGATCCCTTAGATTGGACCAGATTGTTGACAAAAGTAATATGAAAGAGGTTAAACGCCTGCTGCCCAATGGCTGATCAGGATAGAAGGAGTATATGAAATGAGAGTAAAAAGAGGATTTAAAGCAAGAAGGCGCAGGAATAAGGTTTTAAAGCTTGCAAAGGGGTTTCGGGGCGGACGTAGTAAATTGTACCGCACTGCGGCAGATGCCGTTGATAAGGCGTTGATGTACGCCTATCGCGACCGCAGGGTCCGTAAAAGAGATTATCGAAAGCTTTGGATTGTAAGGATTAATGCTGCGGCACGCATGAACGATCTTTCCTACAGCAAGTTCATGCATGGACTTCAGCTGGCCGGGATCGAACTGGACCGAAAAGTTCTGGCTGAGCTTGCGGTGTGTGACCCCAAGGGATTTACGCAGGTGGCTACAGCCGCTGCGGCTCAACTTTAGTCTGCCCCTGGCTGGCCTCTATTAAAAGGTGGAGATTGTTGTGGAAAAAAGTTTGCAAATAATCGAGCAGGATGCCCTGGCTGACCTTGAAAAGGCCGTATCCCGGGATGATGTGGATCTCCTTGTGACAAGGTATCTGGGACGAAAGGGTGCTCTGACCACATTTTTGAGAAATATTTCAAAGCTCCCTGTGGGGGATCGACCCAGTGCGGGTAAAGATGCAAATGCCTTGAAAATCAAACTCGAAGAAGCCTTTGGTGACGCTGGCAGGCGATTGGAAGACCAGGACACCGGGGGAGGCATTGATGTGACCTTGCCCGGCCGACCTGTGATAAGGGGTTCTCTTCATCCTGTGACAAAAATTTCCAGGGAGATTGTGGCTATCTTTTCAAGGCTGGGATTTGATGTGGTGGAAGGGCCGGAAATTGAGACGGATTATTATAATTTCGAAGCGCTGAATATTCCCAAATATCATCCTGCCAGGGATATGCAGGACACCTTTTATGTGTCTGAAAATATTGTGCTCAGGACTCATACCTCCCCCACCCAGCCGCGGGTGATGGAAAAGACCGCCCCCCCCGTGAGAATCCTTGCGCCGGGGAAGGTGTATCGATGCGACTCGGATCTCACGCATACGCCCATGTTTCATCAGGCAGAGGGGTTGATGGTGGACAAGAATGTCTCCTTTGGGGATCTCAAGGGAATCATCACAACCTTTATCCATCAGTTGTTTGATCCTGATATCAGTGTAAGGTTCCGCCCCAGTTTTTTCCCCTTCACCGAACCCAGTGCCGAGGTGGATATTCAGTGTGTCATGTGTCGCGGAAAAGGGTGTAGAATTTGCTCCAGAACGGGATGGCTTGAGGTGCTGGGAAGTGGTATGGTTCATCCGGCCGTTTTCGAGAATGTGGGCTATGACACGGAAATCTATTCCGGTTTTGCCTTTGGCATGGGGATTGAGCGCCTTGCGATGCTCAAATATGGGATCGATGATCTCAGAAAATTTTTTGAAAATGATATGCGCTTTTTAAGGCAGTTTTAATATGAAAGTCAGTTTAAGCTGGTTAAAAGAATATACTTCGGTGACAGGTGATCCGGCAGAAATTGCGGCAGAACTCACCATGGCGGGCCTTGAAGTTGAGGCCGTGGAAGATCGCTATGCCTTTTTGGATAAGGTGGTGGTGGGCAGGGTTGAAACCGCTGAAAAGCATCCCGAGGCTGACAGGTTGAGTTGCTGCCGGGTGGATGTCGGTGATGAGATCTTAAGCATTGTCTGTGGTGCGCCCAATGTCAAATCCGGCCTTATGGTGGCCTGTGCCTGTGTAGGTGCTGTGCTTCCCGGAGGGCTTCAAATCAAAAAAAGCAAACTTCGGGGTGCCATATCCCAGGGAATGCTCTGTAGCACCACAGAGTTGACCCTGGGCATTGACGGCTCGGGCATCATGGAATTGTCCCCGGACTTGATTCCGGGAACGCCCCTGGCCCAGGCCCTGGATTTGTCTGATGTCATGTTTGACATAGATCTGACCCCCAACCGTCCAGACTGTCTCAGTGTCATTGGGGTGGCAAGGGAAGTTGCCGCCGCAAGGGGGCTTGACTTTAATCCCGTGGCACCCGCCCCTCTCATGGCAAGCTCAGCCCAGGGGAATGTATCTGAATTGATCCAGGTGGAAATCCATGACCCCGAGCTGTGTCATCGCTATGTGGCGGGCATGGTGATGGATGTCAAGGTGGGACCATCGCCTTACTGGCTCCAGGATCGCCTGGAATCCGTGGGATTGACCCCCATAAATAACATTGTGGATGTGACCAATTTTGTCATGATGGAAATGGGTCAGCCCCTCCACGCCTTTGATTATGATTTTTTAACCCAGAAGCGCATTGAGGTGCGGCGGGTCGGAACAAAGCATGATTTTGTAACCCTGGACAGCAAGACCCATACCCTTGATCCCGATATGTTGGTGATTTGTGATGGGGAAAAGCCTGTGGGCCTTGCCGGAGTTATGGGCGGTGAAAATTCCGAGATTATTCCGGAAACCACCCGTGTCCTTGTTGAAAGTGCCTACTTTGACCCTGTCTCCGTTCGTCGAACGGCAAAGCTGTGTGGGATTAACAGCGATGCCTCCCATCGATTTGAGCGGGGGATAGCCCCTGAAGGATGTGATAGGGCCTTGGGCCGTGCCGTTGCCCTGATGGTTGAAGTCTCGGGTGGTACGCTGGTTCCTGGTGTTGTTGATGCCCACCCCACTGCATTTGTCCCCCTTAAAATTGAGTTGGATACCGGGGCCTTGAACCGGCGCCTGGGAACAGACCTTGATGATGGGCAGATTGGTAAAATGCTTGAATCCGTTGGTTTTGGCATTGTTCCATCCCGTCCGGGAGTTTTAACCGTTGATGTGCCCTCTTTCCGCGTGGATGTCATCCGTCCGGAAGATCTTTCCGAAGAGGTTGCCAGGCTCTGGGGATATGACAACATTAAAACCAGTTTTCCCATGGTTCCTTCCCTGAGACAACATCCTGCCCCGGCCATTGAATTTCGAGAATCAGTGAAAGATATGATGAACGGATTTGGTTTTTTTGAAGCGGTGAACTACAGCTTTACTGATGCGGGTATGTGTGAAAAACTTCTATTGGCCCCAGGGGATGACCGATGGGCCATGGAGAAAATTCTTAATCCCATTTCAGAAGAGATGTCAGTGCTTCGTACATCCCTTTTGCCGGGGATGCTGGAAACCATGGGGCGCAATGTTGCCAAGCAGACAGGCACCCTTAGAGTTTTCGAGGTGGGTAAAATTTTTCTGGCCACTTCCCAGGGGATTCAACCCCGGGAGAAAGAAATGCTGGCAGGGCTTTGGACCGGGAGTCGCTCCGATGTTTCCTGGCACGGAAAAACCGTGGCATGTGATTTTTTTGATCTCAAAGGCGTCGTTGAGGGGCTTTTGGCTGCTTTGGGTATTCCTGCAGTGGAGGTGGCTTTTTCACCGGCTCCTGAAAAAGAGTTTCCCTATTTTCGAAAAGGCTGTGGTGCCGTTGTGACAATGGCTGGAACCTGCTTGGGATCGCTTGGTGAAATTGCACCGGCGGTGTGCACCAACTTTGCTCTCAAACAGGGCGCATTTGTCTTTGAACTGGATATGGTCTCCCTTCTTCTGGCCACGCCCCAGTTCATTGTGGCACAGCCATTGCCCCGCTTTCCATCTGTGGAAAGGGATATTACCATGATTGTGGATGAAACTGTGGCTGCCGGGGATGTCTGCGATGAGCTTCTGGGCCACACCCGGGACAATTCTCTGGTGGAGGATGTATTTTTGTTTGATGTATACCAAGGGGCACCCCTGGTAGAAGGACAAAAATCACTTTCTTTCCGAATTGTGTACCGCTCGGCGGAAAAAACTCTGAAAGAGAAGAAAATCAAGGGGCTTCATTCTACTATTTCCGGGTGGCTTATTAAACGATATGATGCAACCCTGCCTGCGTGACGGGGTTATATTTATGGAAGAATCGGGTTAATTGTGGATTTTGTATGGTCCGGTCATGAAAAATATTATGCATCATGGCTGGATTGCCGGACTTGTGGTTGACAGTCTCATTTTTTTGCTTTATAGTTGCGAATTGTTAGCGGGCATAGCTCAGTTGGTAGAGTACAAGCTTCCCAAGCTTGGTGTCGCGAGTTCGAATCTCGTTGCCCGCTCCAGATTATTGAACAGAACAAATTTTTTTTTGGGATGTTCGGGCGCCATGGATTATGATCTTGCCTTAGGTCGTAAAACTCCAGACTTTTGAGCTTGGAATAAGAGTATGCTTCAACATTTTTGTTTACCTGACTGAGTTGCCTTTTCAGGGCACGGTGTTTGTAAAGTCAGAGATGTCAAACTTTATCCTGTTGAACAGGTGTGAGCCTTAATGTCTCTGACATTTTTGTCCTCAATGAAGCAGAAATATCAATTGCGATATCCTTAAGGATAGTTCACAATGGATGTCCTGTAAAAATTTACAGGGTATCAGGGAACGGGCGTTTGCCCGTTTTTTTTTTGGGGGAAGACGGACGCGGTGACCAATACCTGGACTTAATTGTTTTTATAATGTGATTGGGCTGTTTTCGTTGTGGAAAAATGCATTTGCAAGGTGTTGATCTTTTCAATACCAAATGGCAGTGTCTTAAATAAAGGGCAGTCTATAGGGTGTGGTTGTGAAAAAACAGCAGGAAAAACAATCTGTTACCAGAAGGATTGAAGCGTTGCTGGATCCTCTGTGTACAGCGGAAAACTTTGAGTTTGTCAGCGTGGAGATTCTGTCTGACAGTGGTGGCACCATTGTCAGAATATGCATTGACAAGACCGGTGGTGTAAATATTGATGATTGTGCCCACATGAACCGGCAAATCGGGGATTTGATGGATGTGCATTTTGATGAGATGGGTGCCTATCGTCTTGAGGTATCCTCCCCCGGGCCCAACAGAATTTTAAATAAAGCCGCTGATTATGATCGATTTTCGGGAAATCGCATCAAGCTTGAGGTCAGGGATCCCATACAGGGTAGACGGAAATTCACCGGTCTGCTCCAGGGGATCTGTGAAGAGGTTGTCACTATTTTGGTAGACCAGGAGACGGTGAAGATTCGATATGAACAGATCGGCAAGGCAAGACTGGCTGGTTCACACGGGGAGTCATAATGTTAATTACAGATATTAAGCGAGTCATTGATCAGGTTAGCCGGGAGAAGGGAATTAACAGGGATGTGCTTGTCGTCACCCTGAAGGAAGCCATTGAGTCCGCTGCCAGAAAAAAACTGGGCCCCCGGGTCGACGTTGAAGTCCATTACGATGAGAAGACAGGCGAAGTGGATGTCTTTCAGTTCAAAGAGGTGGTTGAGGACGTTCAAGACCCGGATGTTGAGCTGACCTACGAAGAGGGGCTTGGATATGATGCCGAGTGCGAGGTGGGTGACAGCCTGGGTATAAAGGTGGACACCTCCTCTTTTGGGCGTATTGCAGCCCAGTCTGCAAAACAGGTGATTATCCAAAAAATGAAAGAGGCTGAGAAAAGTGCTGTGTATGAAAACTTCATCCAGAAAAAGGGTGAAATTATCAATGGCATTGTCCAGCGGGTGGACCGGGGTAATATCATTGTGAATCTTGGCCAGGCCGAAGCCATACTGACATCAAGGGAGCAGATCCCCCGGGAAACCTATCGACGGGGAGACCGCATCCGTGCCTATGTGTTGGATGTGCTGGAAGATGCCAGGGGATCCCAGATTATTTTATCCCGGACACATCCTGAGTTTCTGGTGAAGTTGTTTGCCACGGAAGTGCCGGAAATAGCCGAGGGCATTGTGAGTATTCGGGGGGCGGCCAGGGAGGCCGGTGTCCGTTCTAAAATTGCGGTGAGTTCCTCGGATTCCGATGTGGATCCCGTGGGCGCATGTGTGGGAATGAAGGGTAACCGGGTCCAGAGCATTGTCCAGGAGCTCCGGGGAGAAAAGATTGATATTGTTCAATGGAACCCTGATGTGGCTAAATTTGTGTGCAACGCCCTGGCACCGGCTGAAATTGCCCGGGTGATCATTGATGAAGACAACAAGAACATGGAGATCATTGTTGTGGATGATTTCCTTTCCATTGCCATTGGAAAAAATGGTCAAAATGTTCGTCTGGCCTGCCGCCTCACCGGCTGGCATCTTGAAGTGATGAGTGAGGATGAATACAGTCGCAGCCTTAAAAAAGGATACGACTCGTTGATGGATATCCCCCATGTCACCCTGACCATGGCAGAGGCATTGTATAAAAATGGGTTTTGCTCATCTGCAGATGTTGCATCGGCTGGGAAAGAGAATCTTTTGTCAATTGTTGAAATGACAGACGAGGATGCGATGCTGTTGATTGAAAGTGCACAAAAGGTTATTTCTGGAGATGAAGGTCCTTCCCCGGAAGAACCTTTGGTGGATGACGATGAACAAGAGACCAAGGAAGATGAAACACCTTCCCTGGCATCTGATGCAGAAGATGACGCAGATGGAGTGGAATAACTCAACTTTTCGGATTGACATAAACGGGGTCGGGTCAGGCTTGCACCATGGTGCTTTTTACGGATCAGTTGTTTGTTGTCTGTAAAAAGGATCATCGTACAAGCCTGACCCCGTGGACTCAACCACTTGAAGGTAAGTCCGGAAGTTGAGTGTAATAAGGCCTTATAAACAGAATAAAAAGAGAGAATATTTGGGGGAACGGATGGCAAAAATCAGGGTATATGAGCTGGCCAAAAAGCTTAATTTGACGAATAGAGCCCTCCTTGCAAAGCTGAAGGCGTTGGACATTGAAGTGAAAAGCCATATGAGTTCTCTGGAAGATGAGGACATCAGCAAAGTAAAGGCAAGCATATTCGGGCAAAAGAACAAACGAGCAGAGACCAGGGTGAAACCTTCTGTGATTCGAAGACGTAGACCCGTCAAACAAAAAAAATCGGTGGAATCACCTTTGACAGAACAGAATACAGAACCTGTTTCCACCATGAAAACGTCTTCCCCGAAAATAGATGGAAAAAATTTCGATCTTGTTGTTAACGAGGCATCACCGGATAAGACGGCCTTGGGCGGTGGCGCCGGTTATTCTGCAACTGATGGGGAATCCAGGGGTGGTGCTCCCCAGGATTCTGGAGCAGCTGTGGATGCCAAAGGGGCTGTGGAAAAAGATGATTTATCCCATGCCCAAAGTGCGGAAAAAATCCTGGATACTTCCCAGGCTGATGCTGAAGATCAAACTGGAAAGGATGAGTTGTCAAAAAAAGCGGCACCATCTTCTTCAAAACCGCTTAAATCTAAAAAGAAAAGCAGCGTTGCCAAAATAATTTCCGTACCCACTAAGCCAGAACCTGTGGTTCCGGAAAAAGAGACTCCGCCTGAACCTCTGGTTCCTGAAAAAACCGTTACTGCAGAATCTCCAGCCCCTGAGTCCGTTGTTGATACCTCTACCAAAGGGAAAGAAACCGTACAACCTGATCCAGAGGATTTATCCTTGAATCAAAATGTAAAAGCATCCCTGGAACCGGAACCACCGGTGGAAAAAAACATTAACGATCAAGATAAAAAAACAAACATTGATACCAAAGAGGAGGGCGGTGCCCTGGATAAAGTTGACGCTGAGAATGATTCTGAGAGTGAAGACCGCGGAGATGATTCCGATGCTGCTAATAAAAAAAGAACTCGGAAAAAGAAGGTGAAAAAGTCAGAACCCGCAAAAATCATTAAGCTTGCCGTACCGCCGGTGATTCCTCCTGCCAGAAAAAAAGTGGTAACCCAGGGAGGCTCGGATCTCCCCAGACATCGTAAAAAACCAAGCAAGCCTTCAGCCCCAAGACCTTCTGTGGCATCCAGAAATGTAAAGCCGTCACCTCCCCCTGTGAGCCCTGGAGAGATGCCGGCAGGCGATCTTTCCGGTAAGCCCAGACCCAAAAAAGATAAACGAAAGAAATGGGAACAGCCCGAGGGAGCCGCCGGGGGTGCAGCCAAGGGGCTTGCGAGAAAAAAACGGTCTGTGGTTGAAGGTAAAGACCTCTATGATGGGAAACGTGGCGGTAAAAAAGGGCGTAGAAAAGATAATCGGAACAAGCAGCGGGGTAAGGTCCAGAAAACCCAGATCACCACACCCAAAGCCATTAAACGCCGGGTTAAAATTGATGATACCATTGAATTGGCAGAACTTGCCAAACGCATGGGCATCAAGGCCAATGAGATGATCGTCAAGCTCATGGGCATGGGGGTCATGGCAACGGTGAATCAGACCATTGACTATGATACCGCAGCCCTGGTGGCCGCAGAGTTTGAGTATGAGGTTGAAAGGGCATCCTTTGAAGAGGATTTGCTCATGGATCTTCATGTGGAAGAAAATCCAGATGATCTCATTGGCCGTTCACCGGTGGTGACCATCATGGGTCATGTGGACCATGGTAAAACCTCGTTGCTGGATGTCATCCGGAAATCCAAAATCACCACGGGTGAGGCTGGTGGTATTACCCAGCACATTGGTGCCTACAGTGTGGAGACCCCCAAGGGGGTGATTACCTTTCTGGATACCCCGGGCCACGCCGCGTTTACGGCCATGCGATCCAGGGGTGCCCAGGTGACGGACCTTGTTGTTCTGGTGGTGGCCGCCGATGATGGGGTCATGCCCCAGACCATAGAGGCCATCAACCATTCCAAGGCAGCCAAGGTGCCGGTGATTGTGGCCGTTAATAAGATGGATAAACCCGATGCAGATCCCGACCGGGTCATGCGGGAGTTGTCAGAACACGGCATGGTCTCCGAGGACTGGGGTGGGGATGTTATTTTTGCCAAGGTGTCTGCCAAAGCAGAAACAGGGATTAATGAACTCCTGGAAATGATCTTGCTCCAGGCAGAGGTGCTTGAATTAAAAGCCAATCCCACAAGGCCTGCCATGGGCCATGTGGTGGAGGCTCGTCTGGATGCTGGCAGGGGCCCTGTGGCCACGGTGCTGGTGGAGCAGGGAACCCTCAAGGCGGGTGCCCCCCTGGTGTGTGGTCTGCATTCCGGAAAAATTCGTATCATGATCGGAGACATTGGTCAGACAGTGACCGAGGCCGGTCCCAGTACCCCGGTGGAGATTGTGGGCTTAAGCGGAGTTCCCGAAGCCGGTGATGAATTTGTGGCATTGTCTTCGGAAAAAGATGCAAAGCAGATCAGTGAGCACCGCATGCAAAAAGAGCGGGCCAAAGAACTTGCCAAAAAGAGCCGGGCCAACCTGGAAAAACTTTTTGCCAACATGGGCTCCGATGAGATCAAGGAACTCAAACTCATCATCAAGGCAGATGTACATGGATCCCTGGAAGCACTAAACGATTCGGTGATGAAACTTGCCCAGGAAGAGGTGGATATCAAAATTGTCCATTCCGGTACAGGTGCCATCAATGAGTCAGATGTTTCCCTGGCTGCGGTTTCCGATGCCATCATCATCGGGTTTAATGTGCGGCCCACTCCCAAGGTGAGGGATCTTGCCAAGGAAGAGAACATTGACATGCGGTTTTATGATATCATTTACAATGTTATCAATGATATCAAGGCTGCCCTCACCGGACTGATGCCCTCCACCTTTCATGAGAATATTTTGGGACGTGCAGAAGTTCGAGATACCTTTGTTATTCCCAATAAGGGAACCGTTGCCGGATCCTTTGTGCTGGATGGCAAGGTTACCCGGGGGGATAAAATTCGACTGCTGCGGGATGGTGTGGTGAAATGCAAATCCACGGTGGCCTCCCTGCGACGATTCAAGGATGATGTGAAAGAAGTGGCCCAGGGCTATGAATGCGGTATTGGTATTGAAAAATTCAATGATATCAAAACGGGTGACATTTTTGAATGTTATGACATTGAAGAGCGTAAGGCCACCCTGGAGCAGATAAAATAATGAAGCCATATCCAAGGGGAGATCGGGTGGGGATAAAAATCCAGGCAGCCCTCACCGAGCTCATGACCAAAAAATTACAGGACCCAAGAATCGAAATGGCCACCATCAGTGGGGTCAAGATGACACCGGATCTGCGCATCGCCTATGTTTATTTTTCTGTATTTGGCGATGAAAAGCGGATACAAGAGGCCCTGGAGGGATTTAAAAGCTCCCTGGGATTTATCAAAAAAAGCATTGCCCCCAAACTGGGCTTGCGCTATATGCCGGATTTGAAATTTATCCATGACACCTCCTTTGACCGGGGAAGTCGCATTGACAGCCTGCTCAAGGGAACCATTCCTGAAGGTGACCATTGACCCCCATAATGGATGGCATTATTGCCGTGGATAAACCTGCCGGGATTTCTTCTGCCAGGGTGGTTGCCCGCTTGAAAAAACGGCCCGGTATTAAAAAAATAGGCCACACAGGCACCCTGGACCCCTTTGCAACGGGGGTGCTTTTATGCGGTATCAATAAAGGAACCCGGCTTTCCCGGTTTTTAATCGGGGGAGAAAAGTCCTATCTTGCCGTGGTTCACCTTGGGGTGGACACTGACACCCTTGATGCCGAGGGAGAGATCATTGCATCTGCTGAAGATGGCATGGTGAATGATTTCACCCAGGAGCAGGTGGTGACGGCGGTGGCTGGGTTTAAAGGCCCTCAAAAACAGATTCCACCGGTGTATTCAGCCTTAAAGCACAATGGGGTCCCCCTGTATCGCCTGGCCCGCCAGGGCAGACCCGTGGAAAAACCTGCCAGGGATATTGAAATTTATGACATTCATGTGACATCCATGGAATTTCCCCTGGTGGAGATGGATGTTCACTGTTCATCGGGCACCTATATTCGAAGCCTGGCCCGGGATATCGGGGCTCATCTGGGGTGTGGAGCCCATCTGGCCAGTTTATGTCGAACCTCGTGTTGCGGTATGTCTCTGGATAAAACCCTTTCCCTTTCCAGCCTTGAGCAAATGGATGATGATCTCTTTAACGAGCAGATTATTCCCATGGCCCAAGCGGTTTCATCCCTGCCCGGCATTTCCGCAGATGAAGCCATGCTGGGGAAAATACGTTTTGGCCAGCCCCTGGGTGATCTTCTGCCCGGGCCTTCTTTCTGGCTGGATACCGGACAGAATAAGTTTCTTCGTATCCTTGATTCCCAGGGAGGTCTTGCTGGGGTGCTTGAATATGATGAAACCACTGAAACCTATAATTATTGTTGTGTTTTTGTGGATTAATCGTTAGTATAGATTGTTTTTGTCCTTGGGAAAATGTACCCAGGGGATAAGATCAAATGGCAGGGGCATTCCAGCAATGTTTTTAGATCTGTTTTTCTGAATGGAATATTGGATGGCAGATGGATAAAAGACAGTGTATTGGGTTTTTTGAATGCCCCGTATTAATTTATTCCAGATAAGGAGTAGTAAAGTGGTTTTACTGGCAGAAAATAAAGAAGAGATGATTGAAAATTTTAAGCTCCATGAATCCGATACCGGTTCCCCGGAGGTGCAGGTGGCACTTTTGACCCATCGCATCAGTTACCTGACGGAACATCTTAAAATGCACAAAAAAGATCATCATTCAAGAAGGGGCCTGCTCATTCTGGTAGGTCGCAGACGTCGTCTTCTGGACTATGTCAAACATAAAGATATTGCAAGATATCGAAGTCTCATTGAAAGACTGGGACTGAGAAGATAAAAGAACAAAATACCGACATCTGAATTACAGATGTCGGTATTGTTGCTCAATTTTTTGATTTGTTTTTTTAAATGAATGAGAATTGAGCTATTTAAATGAACGGGCGGTAATTCTTTGGCAGATGCCTGAATAAGTTCGCACATGCACCATGCAGGAAAAATCCTGATGGTGGATGTGCGGGTTTATTCTGTATAAAGATGCTTTTAGAACCGCCCTTTTTTACAGGAGAAATTATGGAACAAGTTTTTACTACCCAATTAAATGGTAAGGAATTTAGTATTCGTTCCGGTAAGATCGCCAAGCAGGCTTCCGGGTCTGTGGTGGTTCAATATGGGGAGACCATGGTGCTGGTGACGGCGGTGAGTGCCAAAAATCCAAAGGATGCAAACTTTCTACCCCTCACCGTTGAATACCAGGAAAAAATTTATGCAGCAGGCAGGATTCCGGGCAATTATTTCCGCCGGGAGATCGGTCGACCCAGTGAAAAAGAGACCCTGACCTGTCGTCTCATTGATCGTCCCATTCGCCCTTTGTTTGACAAAGGTTATAATTTTGAAACCCAGGTGATTGCAACGGTACTGTCCATGGACCAGGAGCATGAGCCAGACACCCTGGCCCTGGTGGGTGCTTCTGCGGCCCTGGGACTTTCTGATATTCCCTTTGCCGGCCCCATTGCCGGTATTCGAGTGGGCCGCATTGATGGTGAGTTTGTGGCCAATCCCACCGTGGAACAATTGGAGCAAAGCGACATTGAGCTGGTGGTTGCCGGTTCCAGAACCGGTGTGATCATGGTGGAAGGTGGGGCAGATGTGGTCTCTGAAGAAGAGATGCTGGATGCTATCTTTTTTGGACACCAGGCCATGCAGCCCTTGATTGATATCCAGGAATCCCTTAAAGAGGCCATGGGAAAAGAGAAACGGGTCTTTGAGCCCCCCCAGACCGATGAATTTCTTTTTGAAAAAGTAAAAGCACTTGCGGCTGAGAAAATACATTCCACTGTCCAGACCCAGGGAAAGATGGCGCGAAACAAGGCTCTGGATATGCTTAAACGCGATGTTATTGAGAGCCTTGGTGAGGACTATGCCGACAGGGTGGATGACATCAAGGATATCTTTTCCAGCCTTGTTAAAACCACCTGCCGGGACATTGTTCTCAATGAAGACAAGCGCATTGATGGCCGTCCCTTTGATGAAGTAAGACAAATTACCTGTGAAGTTGGCAACCTTCCCCGGCCCCATGGAAGTGCCTTGTTCACCCGGGGGGAAACCCAGGTGCTGGGTACCTTGACATTGGGTTCCGGCAGGGATGAGCAGCGGGTGGAAACCCTGGGGGGTGAAGAGACAAGATCCTTTATGCTCCACTACAATTTTCCTCCCTATTCCGTGGGCGAGTGTAAACGCCCCGGCGGTCCCAGCAGACGGGACGTGGGCCATGGCAATCTGGCCACCCGGGCCCTGGAACGGGTGCTCCCTGATGCCGAGGATTTTGAGTACACCATCCGCCTTGTGGGTGAAGTCATGGAGTCCAATGGCAGCTCCTCCATGGGGACGGTGTGTGCAGGCACCCTGGCCTTGATGGATGGTGGGGTTCCCATTAAAGAACCTGTTTCCGGTATTGCCATGGGCCTTGTCAAGGAAGGCGATAAAACAGTTGTTTTATCGGATATCCTTGGGGACGAGGATCATTTTGGTGACATGGACTTTAAGGTGGCTGGTACCCGAACCGGTATCACAGCCCTTCAGATGGACATTAAAATCCGGGAACTGTCCCGGGAGGTGCTAATCAAGGCATTGACCCAGGCAAGGGAAGGACGCATACACATTCTTGACCGGATGCTGACCACCCTTGATGCGGCCCGGGCGGAAATGTCTCCCCATGCCCCCAAGATTATCACCGTTAAGATCAACCCTGATAAAATCCGTGAGATCATTGGCCCTGGTGGTAAAATGATCCGTTCCATCCAGGCAGATACCAACACGGTGATTGAAGTGGATGACACAGGCCTTGTGAAGATTGCTGCGGCAAATCTGGAAGATGGCGAAGCAGCATGTAAAATTGTCAATGATATCGGCATGGATCCTGAAATTGGGGGCATCTATGAGGGTGAAGTGGTTAAAACCATGGACTTTGGTGCCTTTGTCCGCATTAAAACCGGCACCGATGGACTGGTACACATTTCTGAGCTGGCCGATCATCGGGTGAAAAAAGTCACCGATGTGGTGAAAGAAGGAGATGTCATAAAGGTTAAAGTTCTGGATATCACCCGGGATGGCAAGATCAGATTGAGCCATAAAGCCGTTCTTGCCGCAGAATAATGAAATCTTTGGGTCTTAGCGTCTGTGCCCTTGCCAGTGGCAGCAAGGGTAATGCCGTTTTTATCTCCGGCGGAGACAGTGCCGTTCTGGTGGATGCCGGTCTTTCCGGCATTGAACTGGAACGTCGCATGGCAGCCAAGGGGCTTTCCCCGGAAATGCTCTCCGCCGTGGTGGTGACCCATGAACACACCGATCATATCAAAGGGGCGGGTATTTTGAGCCGTCGCTTTGATATTCCGCTATACCTTAACCAGAAGACCATGCAAGCCGCTTCAAAAAAACTGGGCACCATTGATGGTGCCATGAATTTCAAGTGCGGTGTCCCCTTTCGCATTGGTGATCTTAAGATTGATCCCTTTTCCATTTCCCATGATGCCGCAGACCCTTCGGGGTTTACCCTGGAGCATGGCGGGGTGAAAATGGGGATTGCCACGGATCTTGGTGTGGCCACCCATCTGGTTAAAACCCATCTCAAAGGATGTTCCCTTCTCTATCTTGAGGCCAACCATGATCCTGACATGCTCAATAATGGCCCTTACCCCTGGTATTTAAAGCAGCGGGTGAAAAGCCGCCTGGGCCATCTTTCCAATGCCGCTGCCGGTGATCTGGTCAATGATATCCGTGACAATACGCTTTGTCATGTGATTCTGGCCCACCTGAGCCATGAAAACAATACCCCTGAAAAAGCCCTCCAAACCTTTCAGGAACGCCTGGATACCCATTCTCTCCAAGTGGAGGTGGCCATGCCCCATGCCCCTGGAACTCTCATTTCTGTTTTTCCAGAGAACAAAGGTGCATCTGCCTATTCTCCTGAATGACGGCTATATCTATCGTCACAAATAAAACGATGGTGTAATGCATTTATTAATCAGTGCTTCCAGGATAGCGTTCCCAAACGTTTCAGGGTATATTCTCGGCATCCCAGACCAATTCTTTCACCATAGGCCAGCTGAAGTTCCCAGGGCACATTGGGATAAAGTCCCTTGAATTTGTCCTCCCCGGGCAGTGTATTGCAGGTGAGGCAGCAGCCGGGAAGGGCGGCTTCGGCATTGACCAGATCCGCCGATGCCTGGTCCAGGGCCACAGGATCAGTGGAGGCTGCAATGCCAATATCCCTGACAATGGGGGCATCATTGTATGGCAGGCAGTCACAGGCCGGGGAAATGTCTGAAATAAAGTTCACAAAAAGGGCCTTGCCCTGCTTGTTTTGCAGCACACCCAATGTGTACTCCATCATTTTTTCCAGAAAGACCGGTATGGTCTGGTTCCAGCGGATGTTCACCGATGCTGTGGGACAGCGGATGATGCATTCTCCGCACCCGATGCAGATTTCTGGATCAATGCTGGCCTTTTTTTCCTCAAGAACAATGGCATTGGCCGGGCAATGGGCCGCACATTCTCCGCATCCGATGCATGTTTTCCGTTTTACCTTGGGGCTCACAGTGGAGTGCTGGTCCAGCTTTCCCCGTCGAGAGGCACATCCCATACCAAGGTTCTTCAGCGTGCCGCCAAACCCCGACAATTCATGCCCTTTGAAATGGGCCACGGAAATAAGGGCATCAGCGGATACAATTTCACTTCCAATGTACACTTTTTTGCAATGCTGCTGATTTATTTCAACGACTTTATCACTCGTTCCCCTGAGTCCATCGGCTATGATAACAGGGGCACCATCCATGCTGGAAAATGAAAATCCATTTTCCACGGCAGTTTTGATGTGGGTGGGGGTATCACTGCGGGCACCGGCATACAGGGTGTTGGCATCGGTGAGAAAGGGAATGGCACCCCTTTTTCTGATGGCTTTTACGATACTCCTGATGTAGGGGGGGCGTATGAAGGCTGTGTTGCCCTTTTCCCCGAAATGGAGTTTCACGGCGGTGAGGTCCTCTTTATTTACCATCCCATCAATACCGCTCTGGTCTAACAATCTTACCAGCTTCTCAGGAAGGTTTTCCCTGGATGTGGCTTTAAAATCCGTGATATATACGGTGCTTGTCATGGTGTGTCTCCTTTAATGTATGATAAAAGATAATGAAGCATGCCAAAAACAGGTAAAAAGTCAACCAATGAAAGGAAATACCATGGAAAAAAGATGTGATGTGCTGGCCCGGATTTATTTGCTCCATGATGAATATACCCGTGGGCATGGGGCGGTGTGTGAACAGGGCTGTGCATCGTGCTGTACCTGTAATGTCACCATGACATCCCTGGAGTATGCCTTTGTGGTGGATGGCATGGGGGAGCGGGAAAAAAATCAGCTTGCACAAAAGGTTGTCCAGGGGCGCCGTGAGCGACGATTCCAACCGGAATATACCATAAATAACATGGCGGTACGTTGCCTTGAAGGGAAAGAGATTCCCGAAGAGGAAAATGACCCGTCCTGGGGGCAGTGTCCCCTGCTTCACCAGGGGACATGTACCATCTATGAAAAAAGACCCCTGGGGTGTCGCATGCTTATTTCCCAGGTCAAATGTCAGGAAGCGGGGTATGCCCGTATGCCTCCTTTTGTACTTACCTTGAATAATCTCTTCCAGCAGGTGGTTGAGCATATGGATGCCCGGGGGACTTTTGGAAATCTCACAGATATGATTTTGTGGCAGGCAGAATGTACACACAAGGATGCACTGTTTCCCCTCCCTGCACATATATTAAACAATTGCCGGGCACCGGTATTTATGGTGCCCCCGGAGCACCAGGAGCAGATTCGTCCTTTGATGGTGAAATTGTCCCGTCTCATGGAAGATCATGAAAAAAGGTGAAGATTGGGCCGCAGGGTTGTTTCTGGTTTTTTTGCGGCAAGGGTGGCGATAATTTCCTGGATTTCTGTGATTTCGTCCCCCTTGAGAACTTCTTTGCAGATGGCATGACCAAATTTAAATCCAGCTGCAAAATAGGGCACATATTTTTTAAATAATTTCACAGCAGTTTTTTCATCGTGGTATTTCAGCAATAGCTGTGTCAGCCTGATGGCTGCATTAAAACCGGTCTGTTCATCGGGAATAAATCCCCGGGACCACTGGGCAAACACCCATGGGCGGGCCACTGCCATGCGGCCGATGGAAAATCCATCACAGCGGGTTTGTTCAAACATTTTTTCACAGTCTGACCATTCAAAGAGGTTGCCGTTTCCAAAGACTGGTATGGAAACTCCCTGTTTGACCTGGGTGATGTGTTCCCACAATGGGGGCCTGGAGCGTCGATCCGGTGCAATTCTGGGGTGGAACACCAGGGCATCGGCCCCGGCATCCTCAAATCTCCGTGCAATGTCCACGGCGGCTGTGATATTGTTTTCCCACCCCGTACGAAATTTCACAAAAACTGGTATGTCCACGGCCTGTCGAACGGCTTTGACAATGTCCACGGCAAGGTCCGGGGACTTAAGTAGAATAGCACCGCTGCCTTTTTTGCAGATGGCGGACACGGAACATCCGAAATTGAGATCTACACCAAAGAACCCCTCTTTTTCAATGCGTTGTGCGGCCAGGGCCATGCTCAGGGGATCGGGTCCAAAAATCTGGCACACTAAGCGGGGCAGCTCTGCTGTGCGCCATTTAAACACCTGGGACACTGCTGGATTTTCATGGGGAACTGCCTTGGCACTGCACATCCCGGTAAAAAGAAGGCCATACCCCCCAAACTCCGCCACAAGTTCCCTGAAGGCAATGTGGCCAAGGCCTGCCATGGGGGCCAGCAAAAGCCGGTTGGAAATGGTGCTTCCTTTGATGGTGAGGGAGGTATTGAGAAAAGGAGGACAATGTATTTTTAAGGTCTTCTTGCTTTTGTTTCCATTCTGGTTCATGTTGACATCTTTCCATGCTTGTAATAATTTATTAAGCTATTTTATGTATTTAATTTTCGGTATGGGATAATTGTCAAGACAGAATCTATCTGTTTTGAAAAAAATAGAAGGCTACAATTTCAAAATTTTGCATAAACATACATGGCAAAATCCTCTGCCACAGCAAAAGATGAATTTATTATGATTCCAGCCTGTTGTATTAATTTTCGCATGGAAAAGAATATGCAAAAATCAGAATTCCTGGAAGCAAGCCCGACATTGAATAAACAACAGGATTAAGTGTATGAATACCAGACATGACCAGGAAAAAAAACAGTTTAAGCAGTTGTTTCATAAAGAAGGGGTGGACGCCTTTGAGAAACGTTTTAAGGTACTGGACTGTTTTTTGAAAACAGAAAAACATGTCACCTGCCGGGAAATTACAGATCAGCTTAAAACCGACGGCAATCCCATGGATAGTGAGTTTGTGGAAGAGACCATGGCGCTTTTGTGTCGTTTTGGATTTGCCCACATGGTGCAGTTTGAGGACGGGCCCCGGCGGTATGAACACCGGCATCTGGGGATGCACCACGACCACATGATCTGTGTTAAGTGTGGTGATATCCTTGAATTCAAGGATGAAGTGCTGGAAAAAAAGCAGGCCCATGTGGCTGCTGCCTATGGATTTCATATGCTCCAGCATCGCATGGAAATTTATGGTATTTGTTCAAAATGTCTTAAATCCCGGGAATTGATGATGCCCTTGTGCCGGGCCCGCCAGGGAGAAACCTGTATTATTAAATCCTTTGGCGGAGGAAGAAGGGCACAGATGCGTCTCTCCTCCATGGGGCTCAGATACGGGGATGCCATTGAGGTGTTATCATCCCAGGGAGGCGGGCAGATGGTGGTGGCCACAGGGGATAGTCGTTTTGCCATTTGTCATGGACTGGCTGAAAAAATCTTGGTCCAGCATACCCCACCGGAAATGGATGCAGATACCTCCCTTGCACAAGGGCATGGTCCTGGAAGACTGCCGGGAAGAAAAATTGCCCTGAGCCACATGAAACAGGGTCAGGAAGGGGTTATTGTCAGGGTGGGGGGGGAAGGAACCTTGCGCAGGCGCCTGCTGGAGATGGGGATTAACCGGGGAACCCATATTTATGTGGAAAAATACGCTCCACTGAAGGATCCCCTTGAGATTATTGTCAAAGGGTATCATGTATCCCTCCGGGTGGAAGAGGCGGCTGATATAATGGTTGAGAATGTGCAGTCGGTGAAACATCCATGAAAAACGTGACCATGGCCCTGGCTGGCAATCCCAACTCCGGCAAAACCACCATTTTCAACAATCTCACAGGTGCCCGCCAGAAGGTGGGAAACTGGCCGGGTGTCACCGTGGAAAAAAAAGAGGGGACTCTGAAACGGGATGGGTACCAGTTGAAGATCGTGGATCTGCCCGGAACTTATAGTCTGACCCCTTTTTCCATTGAAGAAATCGCTGCCAGGGATTTTATTCTGGAAGAAAAGCCCGATGTGGTGGTGAACATCATTGATGCGGCGAATCTTGAGAGAAGCCTTTATCTTGCCATGCAGATCATGGAGTTGGATCGTCCGGTGGTGTTTGTGCTGAACATGGCAGATCTTGCCATATCCAAAGGCATCTCCATTGATGCCGAACGCCTGTCCATGCTCCTTGATGTGCCGGTTATTTTCACCGTTGGCAACCGTGATCAGGGCATGGATGAGCTGGTGGATACAGCCATCCAGGCGGCAGAATCCTTTCCCATGGGAACCTCTGGGCGCAAGGTCAAGTATAACAGAGAAATTGAGTCCCTGATTTCAGAGTTAAAAACCGTATTACAGGAAAATTTCCATGGGCACCATCCCCATCCGGTGCGCTGGACAGCCATTAAACTCCTGGAATCGGATCAGGTGGTACAAAAAAGTCTGGAGGAATTTTCCCCGGAGTTGGAAAAAAAAATAACGCAACTGGCAGCCCGGAGTCGTTTCCGGCTGGAAAACATTTTCCATGATGATCCAGAGATTGTCCTCACCGATGATCGGTACGGATTTATCGCCGGCATTGTCAAAGAGGTGGTGACCCTGTCCCCCCAAAAAAGGGCGGACATGTCCAGAAACATTGATCTGGTGCTGACCAACCGTTTCTTAGGGTTTCCCATATTTATTTTTTTCATCTGGGCCATGTTCCAGCTTACCTTTTCCCTGGGGGCATACCCCATGGAGTGGATTGAATCCGGGGTTTCCTTTTTGTCTGGTCGGCTTGATCTTCTGCTGGCCCCGGGACTGTTGAAAGATCTTTTTCTGGATGGTATTGTGGCTGGCATTGGCAGTGTCATTATTTTTCTGCCCAACATTCTTATCCTTTTTTTCTGTATCGCTCTGTTTGAGGATACCGGTTACATGGCCCGGACCGCATTTCTCATGGATCGGGTGATGCACATGGTGGGGTTGCATGGGAAATCTTTTATTCCCATGCTCATGGGATTCGGATGCAATGTACCTGCCATCATGGCCACGCGGTCCCTGGAAAATCGAAAGGACAGAATTCTCACCATCCTCATTACCCCCTTTATGTCCTGTTCTGCCCGACTTCCGGTTTACATTATCCTGGCCGGGACCTTTTTTGGCTCCCGGGCAGGATCGGTTATTTTTGGTCTTTATTTTACGGGTATTGTGGTGGCCATTGTGTCGGGTAGGCTCTTTCGATCCACCTTTTTACGGGGCCAGGATGCCCCCTTTGTTATGGAACTGCCGCCTTACCGAGTCCCCATGCTGAAAAGCCTTATTATTCACATGTGGGACCGAAGCAAAATGTTTCTTAAAAAAATGGGGGGTGTTATCCTGGTGGGCTCCATCATCATCTGGGCCTTGTCCACCTTTCCCCGGCTGGAAAATTATTCCATTGATTATGAGGGTGACATTGAAAAAATAAGCAGCCAGGCAGATATTGCCATGTCCGGTGCGGGGCAGCATGACAGTGGGGGGATGCCTTCGGAAATGGCTGCAAAAATTTCAGAGCTGGAAAAATTGAGAAATCAGGAACAGGTGGAATACTCTTTTATTGGCGGGTTGGGAAGGGGCATGGAGCCACTGTTTGCCCCCCTGGGTATTGACTGGAGATCAGGGGTTGCCCTGGTGACAGGATTGGTGGCCAAGGAGGTGGTAGTGAGCACCATGGGTGTGCTGTACGGCATTGGTGACGGCGAGTCCGATGCATTAAAGGCGGCATTAAAAAAATCGGGCATGACCCCGTTGACGGCACTTTCCATGATGCTTTTTGTGCTTTTATATGTGCCCTGCCTTGCCACCATATTTGCCATCTGGCGGGAAGCCTCTGCTGGTTGGGCCTGCTTTAACCTTCTATATACCACGTCCATGGCCTGGATGGCTTCATTTCTTCTTTACCAAGGGGGTGTTCTTCTGGGATTTGGATAAATTTTTATGGAGGCAGCCCGGGCTGCCATGGCCGTCAGGGAGGCACTGATGAAAGTTATTAAATCTATGTTCAAAAAATTCACAGGTAAGGGGTTTTATATGAAAAAGCAGGTGCTGTATTTTGGGTATTGGGTACTGGGCTTGGCGTACCTTACTTTTTCAATTTTTGTTGTGGTAAGGGATCTTGCCATTGGTTTTTATATGCAACACTCTATGCAGTGCCACGGGCTTTTCAATTTTTGTTGTGGGCGGAGCAAATCAGAATACGGTCCGCACGTGGAGGTTATAGGAAAGCCCCGGCAAACCAAGAAGGACTTTCAATCTTCGTTGTGGGTAGGCTGGCTCCAGAATACCTGCCCGTGTCAGTTATATGGAATTCTTTTTTTTACCATGATTCTCCTGACGTGCATGGTTTTGCCCACAGGGGTTTTTGCCCAGGAGCGATTGACGGTTACTTCTAAAATTGCCAACGTCAGATCGGGGCCCGGCACCAATTATGATATTTTGTGGCGGGTGGAAAAATATTATCCCTTGATTGTTCTGGAGAAAAAAGAGGGCTGGGTTCATTTTAAAGATTTTGAGGGAGATAAGGCCTGGATACATAATTCCCTCGTAAAAAAAATAAATTCTGTTATCACCCTTAAGGATAATTGTAATGTCAGATCAGGCCCCGGCACCAATACCACTATTGTTTTTACTGTGGAAAAAGGGGTTCCATTCAAGGTGATTGAGACCCGGGGGGAATGGCTTAATGTTGAACATGCCGATGGTGATCAAGGCTGGGTTTTTAAAAATCTTTTGTGGTAGATATGGGTTTGATCACAGTATCTGCAACCCATTTGTGATGTGGTAAAAATTGAATGGACCGATTTTTTCAGATTGCTGGTGAGTTTGTGGTCAATCCCCCCGTGGAATAATTGCCACAAAGCGACATTGAGGTTGATTAATCCTTTAGGGGTGTTCATCACATTGGCTACCCTGGGGAGGGGGTGTCTTGCTTTATTGACATTTTTGCTTAAATACCCCTTTAAATACAAGTTGTTGTCAAAAGCATGGAGACTGATAAAAGCCTCAGCCTCCAATAACACAAGCCTGACCTCATTGGCCCACCAATGATGATGACTGGCCGATGTTATGACCAATCCCTATTTTTAAGAATTTGTAGATTGTTTTGCTTAAATAAAGGATTCCGAAAATAAGAATGAATTTACTTTAAAGAGGTGAGAATGTCAGAAAAAATTTCCAATGCGCGTAAAAAAGAACTTGAACAACCCGACCCATTTATAGAAGCTCTTTACAAGGGAGTGGCCCTTGTAAAGGAGTATCAAAAGCAATTTGCCTGGGCTGCATGTGCCATTGTTGCCGTCATTATAATTATCTCTGGAACGATCTACAGCATCAATTCATCTGACGGTAAAGCCTCTATCCTTTTGAGCCAGGCCCTTGAATCCTACAACAAGATGACACCCAGTGAGGGCTATGATGCCGTTCAGGAGGATTTGAATCAACTGATGGAGAAATATCCCAATACCAGTGTTGGTAAAATGGGCAGGGTGCGATTTGCAGAAATTTGTTATGATGCGGGGAAGTTTGACAAAGCATTGATCCTTTATCAAGGGGTGCTGGCCGATTTTTCCCATGATCCCATCATGGCAAATCTCATCCAGGTCGCCATGGGACACACCTGTCAAATGCTTGAAAAAGATGACAGGGCCACTGACATGTTTAAAGCGGTGACCCGGGGAAAGAGTGCTTTCTTAAAGGATGAAGCGTTGTTTAACCTGGGACTTCTGGCAGAGAAAGCTGGCGCAGATGATCAGAGCCGCGTTTATTTTAATAAAATCTTATCTGATCATGGCCAGTCCATTTACGCCACCATTGCCCAGTCCCGGGTTGGTAAAACCAACTCTTGATTTTCCTACCTGCTGTCCAAGGGGTGCCTTTGATTCTTTCATCTCTTGTGTGCATTAAAAAAGGCCACCACGGAACACCGTGACGGCCTTTTTTAAAGGAGGAAAAAGATGAAAAACCAACTTTATCGGTTAGTTTGATTTTATATAATGCACATGGCGTGCCATGTTTGTTATGATGGAGCTTATTTTTGTGATAAATAAGTTTTATCTTTAAAAATTATTTAAATTCAAATAGTTATAGTATGGGGCCATGGCGTGCATAAAGTCTTCGTTCATGGAGAAGATTAAAGTAAAAATTGATTAAAGTTCAAGATTTTGAACTTCAAAAAAAGAATATTCTTTGTTTTGTTGTTTAAGTCTTTGAAATTTAATGGATTTAGCCCGCATGTTGTGCGAGTTCATAATTTTAAATTTTTTTGGGGTGAGTTCAAATTATTAAACTCCCATGGGTAATAAATCTACAGGGTTGGTTATAACATCGGGGGCTTGGTCATAACGTCGGCCATTTTGTGATGGAATTTTAATGGTAGAAATTAAATCAAGTGATTACAATCACTTACAGTGAACAAGGTTTTGTCTCCCGTATAGTGGCCCAGCTTATGACCAACCCCTAACATCGGCCACTCTGGGGAGGGCAGGATTGCACTATTGGCACTTTTGCTTAAATTTCCCTTTAAATACGAATCCTTGTCAAAAACATGGCGCCTTACAAAAGCCTCAGCCTCCAATAACACAAGCCTGACCCCCATTGCCCCAACAATTATGGTGACTATCCGATGTTATGACCAACCCCAAATTTGCCCTGTCGTGATAATCCTCACAATTCATATTTTTTTAACTTTTGATTTAACCCACTTTTCCCAATTCCCAGTATTTTGGCGGCTTTTGTCTGAACATTGCCTGAAAGCTCCATGGCCCTTTTTATCATGCGTTTTTCCACTGCAGCGAGGGTTTCTGAGAGGCCTGCATTTTCCGGTATCCCTTCCAGTGGCATTGAAGACAGAGAAGCGGATGGGGACTGCAATTTCATGGGGAGATCTTCAACGGTTATGATGGTGTCTGTGGCAAGGATCACAGCCCTTTCAACAACATTTTCAAGTTCCCTTACATTGCCGGGCCATGAATATTCAAATATCAGCCTTGCGGCCCGGGGATCAACTCCCTCCACTGGATGCTGGGTTTTTCTTTCATGGGCATATTTATGGATAAAGTGGTTCACCAGCAGGGGGATGTCTCCGTCCCGATCTCTCAGGGGGGGCATCACCGCTTTAACAACGTTTAGACGATAATAAAGATCTTCCCGGAAATTTCCCTTTTCTACCTCTTTTTCCAGATTTTTATTGGTGGCAGCGATGAGGCGAAAATTCACCTTCAATGGCTTTGTTCCCCCCACCCGTTCAATGGTTTTTTCCTGGAGTACTCTTAAGAGTTTTACCTGGATGTTGGTGGGAAGCTCTCCAATTTCATCCAGAAAGAGGGTTCCCTGGTCTGCCAGTTCAAAGCGTCCTTTTTTCATATTGGCGGCACCCGTAAAAGCACCTTTCTCATGACCGAACAATTCGCTTTCCAAAAGGGATTCTGCAAAGGCTGAACAGTTCACCGCCACCAGGGGATGATCCTTTCGTGAGCTGTTGTAGTGGATGGAGCGGGCTGCCAGCTCTTTACCGGTACCGCTTTCGCCTTCAATGAGGATACTGGCACCGGTGGGGGCCACCTTCCGAATTACATTGTAAAGCTCCTTCATGGGCCTACTCTTCCCGATGATGTTATCAAAATTATAGCGAGTTGAAATTTCTTCTTTGAGGCGGGAGTTTTCTTTAACAATTTCATGGATGGCAATGGCCTTTTTGATATGGGCCACCAGGGTTTCATTGTCAAAGGGTTTCAAAATATAGGTAAACGCACCTTTTTGCATGGCTTCCACGGCCCGTTCCACGCTGCCGTGGGCGGTCATCACCACCACCGGCAGGGTGGGGTCCAGCTCCTTGATTTGCGCCAGGAGTTCAATGCCATCCATACCCGGCATCATTACATCAGTTAAGATAAGATCAATGGGTTCACTTCGCAAAATATCAAGGGCAATTAATCCGCTGGACGCTGTAACAGGTTCAAACCCTTCTTCTCTAATTACCTCTCCAAGGATGGTGGGGTAATTTTTTTCATCATCCACAATAAGAACTTTGTCCATGGTTATGCCTCCGTGATGGGCAGGGCAATATCCACCCGGGTTCCTGTGGGCTGGGCATTGGAAATGTGAATATTTCCCCTGTGGGATTCAATGATATTTTTCACAATGCCAAGTCCCAGCCCGGTGCCGAGCTCTTTGGTGGTGAAAAAAGGGGTCCATATTTTTTTAAGGTTCCCCGGGTCAATTCCGTTGCCTTCATCCTGTATGGTGAGGTGTACGTGGGTTTTGTCAGCGCAAAGGATGATTAAAATGGTTTTTTCCGGGGGGGTTGCCTGCAGCGCATTGAGCAAAACATTTAAAAAAGCCTGGTAAAGGCGGTTGGTGTCGCCCATGATCAAAGGGATTCCACCATGAACTTGTTTATTAAAAATAATCTTTTTTTCCTGGGTCTGCTGCATTATAAAATGGAGGTTTTTTTCAATTAAGTCTTCAATGGAGCAGGGCTTCAGATCTGGTGTCATGGGGCGGGCAAAGTCAAGGAAATCTCCTATGATATTGTTCAGACGGATGGATTCTTCCAGGATAATGTCCACAATGGTGGTGGATTCCTTGAGCCTTGTCATTTAAAAAGTTGTGAACAAGTAAAAGTGGAATGGCACAAACAAGACCCAAAACTGTAGTGATCAAAGCTTGAGAAATACCACCAGCCATAAGCTTAGGATCACCCGTACCAAAAAGTGTAATCGATTGGAAAGTGGCAATCATACCAGTCACTGTTCCGAGAAGACCTAATAATGGAGCAACAGCTGCTAAAATCTTAATTGTTCCAATACCTTTTTCTAAAGGTGGAGTACTTTTAAGAATGGCTTCATCCATTTTAAGCTCAAGAGTTTCTAAATCAGCTGATTTATTCTCTTCAAAAGCCATCATGATCTTACCAAGAGCATTATCGTTACTTGGAGTGCTATTTGTCATTTGAGATTTAATTTTATCACCCTCAGTTTTAAGGGTTTTCACTCGCTCAATAACTAAACCAATACCTACAAAAAGAAGAATGAT